>NZ_JCAFWP010000045.1:0-30452 GCF_059295135.1 Stenotrophomonas sp. INTA L402-1 | reverse complement strand
AGATGTGTATAAGAGACAGCTACCGGAAGGCACCTGTAGAGCCGAGCCATGCTCGGCTCAATGCTTCCAGGGAAGGCAGCCAAGCATGGGCTCGGCTCTACATGATTGGGTCCTTCGGATCACTTCCGGGTCAGCGGTTTCACATTGTTCGCATAGCGTGGAAACGCAGGCGCGGCGAACTCCCTCAGCATGTGCAGGTGCGGCTGAAGCTTGAACCTGCGCAGATTGCCAATGGCTACTTCGCCGCCGCAAACCAGCGCTGGCTCAAAGCCATACATCTCATCCGCCATCAAGTGCCCGCAAGTGCTCACAACCCTGTCGAAAGGCAGCTCTTCGGCCCCATCCATCAGATCAAAGTCGTCAAGCTCCGCGCAAGCGAAGAATGCCTTGATGCCACCCTCCTGCCGTGCGAGAGACTTGGGTCTCAAACAGTTCTGAAGAGCAAATACTTCACTGCGGATCGGATCGATGCTCACGCCAGCGCCTGATGCTTCGCCGCACAGGTAGAGCCGTCCAAACCCGCTTCTGGCAAACACATGGTAGGTATCGATCAGGGGAAATGGCGTACCAGACAACCACATGTGCATCAGGCCTTCGTAGTCCTCGGGATTCACCGTCCACAGCCGTCCATTGCCATAGTTCGCCCATCCATCCCGACGCCAATAGCTCAAGAGCGATTCAGGCAAGATGCCCGCCCACTTGGAGAACGCGGTCTCTGGCACCGGATCGTGTTCAGTTGCCTCACCGAAGCTCTCGATGAAGAGCGCGAAATCTTCATCATCTTCCATTGTCCCTCCCATCTTGGACTGTTTCGTCGGCGTGGACTGAGGCGCTCTTATATCTGGTGCTTCATCAGATTCTAAGAGCTGTTTACGACAGACCATTGGAAATTCATTCATTCACATTGCCGCCAGCCCCGCTTGACCCGCTCTCCCGCCGTGACCAACATGCGCCATCACCGCTGACGGATCACCGCGATGTACCGCACCCTTGCTGCCGCATTGCTCTGTGCCCTGGCCATCGCCCTGCCCGCCTCGGCGCGTGACGTCCCTACCAGCCTCTCTTCCCGGCTCGACGCCCAACTGCAGAGCAACCGCGAGCGCTACGGCATCGCCGGCCAGGCGGTACTGGTCGCACACAATGGCCAAGTGCTCTACCAGGGCGCCAGCGGCGAGCGCGACCCGGCCACGCATGCACCGGCCACCGTCGATACCATCTTCGCCGCGCAGTCCATGGCCAAGCTGCTGACCAGCACACTGGTGATGCAGCTGGTCGACCAGGGCAAGGTGGATCTGGACGCACCGGCCAGCCGTTATGTTCCGGACCTACCGACGGCATGGCAGGCGATTCACGTACGCGATTTCCTCAACCACAGCTCGGGTATCGGCGAGTATTACGACCGGGTGGACAACCGCTGGGTGAGCAAGGGCTACACCGGAGTGGCGCCGGACCTTGCAGCAGCGCTGAAGGTGGCCGGCGCGACACCGATGCAGTTCGTCACCGGCAGCCGCGTGCAGTACACCCAGGCCAACTACCTGGTGCTGACCGCCTTGCTGGAAGCGCATTACGGCAAGCCCTACCCGGCCATCGCGCGCGAACGCATCCTGCAACCGCTGAAGATGACCAGCACCTCATGGGGCGTCACCAGCGTGCCAGCCACGCGCGCGGCGGTGCCTTACATCGGCAAGGACGGCCAACTGCAGCCGGCCAATGAAGACCCCTGGCCGAACTACGGTTGGGGCCACGCCGACCTGCAGACCACCGTGGGCGACATGAACCGATTCCTGCAGGCGCTGGCGACCGGCAAGCTGCTGCGCACGTCCACGCTGGAAACGCTCTGGCAGCCGCAGAAGCTGAGCGGCGGCGGCAGCAATTTCTTCTCCACCGGTTGGGACACCACTCGCAGCGACGGCTACACCCAGGTCGGCCACGATGGCGGCACCCGTGTACGTGCGCGGCTGGCCTACAAGGGCACGCTGGCCAACGGCTACTGGGTGTTCGTGTACCTGACCAACGGCGGCGCCCGCAATGTCTGGTCGAGCACGCTGGTGGAGAGCACGATGGCGGTGGCCGCGCCGGAGGAGTTCCCACATACGGTGTTGTCCGAGCGACTGATCGCGTATGCGCTGGATGACAGCGCCGGCTCGGCCGAAGCAGTGCATCGCTGGCTGCGCGACAGCAACAAGGTTGCTGCCAGTGAATTGGAACGCGCGATCAATGCCGATGGTTACGCGATCCGCGAGAGCCTCGGGGCGCGCAAGGCAGTGAAGGTGTTCACGCTCAACACCGAGCTGTATCCGGATTCGGCAAATGCCTGGGACAGCCTGGCGGAATGCCATGCGGCGCTGGGTGAGAAGGAAGCGGCCGATCGGCTGTATGCAAAGGCCAAGGCTCTGGCGAAGCCGGCTCTGTAGAGTCGAGCCGTGCTCGACTCCGGGACACAGAGGCAGTCGAGCAAGGCTCGACTCTACAGAAAGCGAAAGACAGTCGAGCAAGCTCGACTCTACAAGGAGCGCGGGCGGCCATACGCCGCCGATGGGTGACGTGACGCCGCCGACCTGTTAACTTGCGCGCCACTTTCGTGGTTTACAGCATTTCCGCATGTCGCTCTCGCCGTACCGCCCCACTCCCTCGCTGCTGTTCCTGGCCGTTTCCCTCGGCCTTTCCTCCACCGCCGCCGCGGCCCCGCAGGCCACCACGCTGGATGCGGTGCAGGTCACCGCTGCCGCCGATGCCAGCGCCCAGGCGCGCGAGGCGCTGAAGCGCGTACCAGGCGCCAGCAACGTCATCGACGTGGCCAAGGCCGACAGCCGCTTGTCCAGCAGCGCCGATGTGCTGGCCTACCAGCCAGGCATCAGCGCGCAGTCGCCGGGCAACGAGGGCACCAAGATCTCGATCCGTGGCTCGGGCATCAACCGTGGCCCGGGCGCGCACGCCTCGGGCATTGCGGTGTCGATCGACGGTCTGCCACTGACCGGCCCAGGCGGCACGCCCTACGAGCTGCTGGAACCGCTGTGGCTGTCGCGCGTGGAAGTCCTGCGCGGCGCCAACGGCTTCGAGCGCGGCGCGCTGGCGCTGGGCGGTGCCATCGACTACGTCAGCCGCAGCGGTCGTGATTCGGCGGGCGTACAGCTGCACTACGAAGCCGGCAGCCGTGGCTACCAGAAGCGCGGCATCAGCTGGGGCGGCGTCAGTGGTGATGTCGACTACTTCCTGGCCTACACCGATACCGAATTCGACGGTTACCAGCGCCATGCGCGCGGCGACGGCAAGGGCGCGATGGCCAACATCGGCTGGCAGATCACGCCCGATCTGCAGACGCGCTTCTTCGTGCGCTATCGCGAGACCAATCACGAAACGCCCGGTCGCCTGACCCGCGATCAGATCCGCAACGACCCACGTGCCGCGAATGCGGCCAACCTGGCTATCGATGCGCGTCGCCCGCAGCCGGGCAGCACTTGGGTGGGCAACGTCACCACGCTGCAGATCGATGAGGATTCCTCGCTGCAGGCCGGGCTGGTCTATCACACGTACCCGATGGACTTGAACGAGAGCCTGTACCGCCAGCAGCTGGACTACGCCAACCTCAATGCCACGCTGGACTATCGCCGCCGCCACCGGCTGTTCGGCCTGGACAGCGAAACCACGGTCGGCCTGCGCGTCACCCACGATCTGGACGCCGATGTGCGCGAGTCGCTGCGCTTTGCCAGCAACGGCTATGCCGCCGGCACGCGCACGCGTGATTTCCGCCACCACGGCACAGACAGCACGCTGCACGTCAGCAACACCCTGGCCTTCAACGACCGCCTGCGCATGCAGACCGGGCTGGCACTGATCAACACCCGCCGCGATGTGCAGGTGACCTGGCCGAGCAGCGGCGGCCGCCTGCGCGACCACGACTGGGACTACGCGCCCCGACTGGGCTTCACGTGGCAGCACAGCGCCCAGACCCAGTGGTTCGGCAACCTAAGCCGCTCGGTGGAAGCACCGCACCCGTGGTCGATGATCTGGGGCTCCAACCAGTACTTCGGGCCGGGCAATGGCCCGTCCACCGGCCGCCAGCGCGCGCCGGTACCGATGCAGAACCAGACCGCCACCACGCTGGAACTGGGCGCGCGCGGTGACGCGGCGCTGGGCCGCTGGGAACTGACCGGTTACTACGCACACGTGAACCACGAACTGCTGAGCGTCGAGCTGCAGCCGGTGCCGAACCTGTTCATCGCCGAGAACAACGCCAGCCCCACCGTGCACCGCGGCATCGAAGCCGGATTGGACAGCACCCTGTGGCAGGCTGCACCGGGCCGCCTGTCGCTGCGTCAGGCGTACACCTTCAGCGACCTCCGCTATCGCCACGATGCGCGTTTCGGCAGCAACCGCCTGCCCGGCCTGCCGCGCCACGCCTACCAGGCCGAGCTGCGCTTCGATCACGCATCCGGCCTGTACGCTGCGCTCAATACCGAATACGCCTCGCGCATCGCCGTCGACTACGCCAACAGCTACTGGGCCGACAGCCATGTGATCTTCGGCAGCCGCATCGGCTACGACGCACCCGGTGGCCGCTGGCAGGCCTGGGCGGAGATGCGCAACATCGGCAACCGCCACTACGCCGCCACGGTCACGCCGGGCTACAACGATGCCGGCAAGGATGTCGCCCGCTCGACACCGGGCGAAGGCCGTGGCATCTACGCTGGTGTGCGTTTGCGCTTTGACTGATGACCGCACGCGGCGCCGGGTGTGATCCAGCGCCGCCGTTTCAATGTCAGCTGATGCGCCACGCCGGCAGGCGCTCGCTGCGTTTCCAGATGGAAGGCGCGAAGCCGATCAGCACCATCGCCGCCAGCCACTTCGGTGAGGTATTGAGCAGTGTCGATGTGAGCGAGCCATCGACGGGGGCAGCCATTTCCTGCCACGGGTTGTAGCCCAGGTAGACGATGCTGCCAGCCCACCACAGCAACGCTAGGCCGATGCCCACCAGCAGCAGGGCCAGCGTGCGGCAGGTCCAGCGCTGCGAGGTGGTACCCCATTCGCGGGATACCGCCACCAACAGGCCCACCACCAGCAGCGAAATCAGGGCCACCAGGCCGATATCGACCTTGGGCCCAATGCGCTCATAAGTACAGGCGCGGCATTGCGCCTCTTCCGTAGCGGTGGTGGCGGCATTTTCGGTGACATCGGCCTGCCCGGCTGCGGGCTGCGCCAGTGCTGCAAACGGCAACAACACCGCCAGCAGCACCATCATGGTCCAACGAAACAACGTCCTGTTGCGGTGTGCAGCGACATCCATGCGCTCTTCCTCGTCAGTGGTGGTTGACAGCCGGCCACATACCTTGGCCTTGGCGCGGATCATAGCGCAGGGTAGGCCAGGAACGAAAAACTGGGCTCGGCCATCCACATGCGCCGCTACAGCTCGTGGAGCATGGGGGCTCAAGAGCCTGATGCAGCATGCGGACATCCTTGCCGGGCACGCGTAGGTGGTGATGGGCGGATTCTACCGCGGGCAGGTCCGCTGTCCAGACGGCGGACCTATGCCATCGATCCTCAGCTGCGGTCGATGATCCGCACGATGCGACCGTCCTCAAAAGCGAACTCGCTGCGTCCCTGCAGGGCCAGTTCCGTGCCCGCACTGGGACCATCGGGAATGTCCTGCGCGAACACGCCACGCCAGCCGATCCTGGCCAGCGCCATGCCATCCTCGAAGGTCAACTCGAGCAACCGCTGCTCGCGCTCGCGGAACAGCGGCGCCGATTGCCGTGCCAGTTCGCCGAAGGCATCGATGCCTTCGGTGACCATCGTCAGCTGGCTGCCGCTGTGGTTCTCGAATCGCACGTTATGCGCCAGCACCGCCAGCATGGCGTCGATGTCGAAGCGGTTGTAAGCCTGCAGGTAGTGCTCAATCAGGTGGCGGCAGTGCGATTCGTCCATGGCGGCGTCCAGTCAGGGCCCGCACCGAGTCTCCCGCGACCGTGCCGCCGGATCAAGGCCGCGCGGCGGCCTTCAGCAACTGCGCGGCCACCTGGTCGAACGGGGCGATGTCCTGCAGTGCGCGGCACATCGCCACCGCACCTTCCACGCTGGCAATCACCAGACTGGCCAGCCCACCTGCGGCGGCCGGATCGTGTCCGTCGGCGACGAACGCTGCGGCCAGATGGCCCTGCCAGCGCGCGAATACCTTTGCAGCTGCCGCGCGCGGCTGGCTGTGCACCGCGTCAACCGGCTCCTCCACCGCAGCGGCCAGCACCGGGCAGCCAGCGCGGAACCCGGAGCGCAGCAGGCGCTCGCGCCACATTGCCAGGAACTGCTGCAGGCCCTGCACCGCCCCGCCCTTCAGCAGCTCCACCAGCAACGCTTCGACCTTGTCGCCGGCCATATGGGTGGCACGCGCCAGCAGCTCCTGCTTGCCGCCGGGAAAGTGGTGATAGGTGGAACCCAGCGGCGCCTCAGCCAGCTTGGTCACCTCACGGATGCTGGTGGCATTGAGACCCACGCGCGCCAGCATCTGTGCCGCAGCATCAATCACGCGTTGAGGCGCATCAGAGGGTCGCGGGCTCACGGCAGGCTCCTTGCCAGGACAGTCGTCATAGATTAGCGTACCGGCGATTCTATAACAGTCGTCATAACCATGAATCTCTGGTTCCGCCTGCTCCACCTGCTGCTGTGCAGCCTGTTCCGGCCGAAGCTGGAGGCCCCATTCGGGGTCTCGCGGCTGCAGTTCCGGGTACTGCCCAATGACCTGGACAGCAACCTGCACATGACCAACGGCCGGTACTGGAACATCTTCGACCTGGGCCGGCTGGATCTGATCCTGCGCATGGGCCTGGGCCGGGTGGCGCTGCGCGAGAAGTGGGCACCGATCGTCGGTGCCGGCACCATCCAGTTCCGCCGCGAACTCAAGCCATTCCAGCGCTTCACCCTGGAAACGCGGCTGGTCGGCTGGGTCGGTTCGCGCGGCATCATGGAGCAACGCGTACTGATCGGGCCCGAGCAGAAGATCGCCACCCGTGCGCTGCTGGTCACCGGCATCTACGACCGCCGCGCACGGCAGTTCCTGGGCATGCCGAAGATGATGGAAGCGATCGGCGTGGTCGCCCCGCCGTCGCCGCCGCTCAGTGCGGCCGCCGAGGCGCTGCTGGCTGCCGATGCGGCGTTGAAGCAGGACGACGCCTGAGGCGCGTCAGCCCACCTTCGGCATGTTCTTGGTCACGCAATGGATGCCGCCACCGCCGCCCGCGATGGCATCGATATCCACCTGCTCGATCACGCGGCCGGGATACATGTCTTCCAGTAGTTCGCGGCAGAATCCATCGGCTTCGTCGTCTCCGAACTGCGGCGCGACCACTGCGCCGTTGATCGGCAGGTAGTTGATGTAGCCCATCGCAAGATCATCGTTGTCGCGGGTATGCACGTTATCGCGCCCGTCCAGCGGCGGCGGCAGCGTATGCACCTGCAGGCGACGGCCATCGGCATCGGTGGCCCCGCGCAGGATCCGCAGATGCTCGCGGGTCAGGTCGTAATCGTAGGACTCCGGATCGTTGTCCAGGTTGGCGATCACCACGCCCGGCCGCACGAAACGCGCATAGAAGTCCACGTGCGCATCGGTGATGTCCTTGCCGGCGATGCCGGGCAGCCAGATCACCTTGCGCAGGCCCAGGTGATGCTTCAGCTCGGCCTCGATATCCGCGCGCGACCAGTCCGGATTGCGGTTGCGGTTGACCCAGCAGCTTTCGGTGAGGATGGCCGTGCCATGGCCATCGACTTCGATGCCACCGCCCTCGCCCACCAGATCGCTTTCCAGCAGCGTCGCACCGGTCACCTGTGCCAGCCACGGCGCCACCGCGCCATCGTTGCGCGCGCTCTGCTTGCCACCCCAGCCGTTGAAGTTGAGGTCGACCAGGCCCAGGCCGCCCTTGTCATTGGTGACGAAGCACCCACCATAGTCGCGCACCCAGATGTCATCCAGCGGCACCTCAAGGAACTCGATGTTGTCGCGGCCACAGCGATCCTGCGCCTGCTTCAACTGCGCCGGGCGGCACAGCACGCTGACCGGCTGGTGGCGGGCGATGATACGGGCCAGCCGCGCCACGGCGGTGTTCACCGCATCGGCTTGCGCGCCCCACACCCGCGGCTGCGCGGCGAAGGCAAGGAACACGCGTTCCTGTGGGCCGTGCTCGTCCGGCATGCGCCAAGTCCCCGCACCTGGCCCTGCTGCAGCCACGCGACCCGGCAGCCCGGCCAGGCCCAGAGCAGCCAGGCCGCCAAGGCCGGCGGCGCCCGCCAGCTGGGTGAGGAAGTGACGACGGTTGCTCATGACAGGCTCCATGGCCGGTGTGGGATGGGCGCTATGCTGCGCTTGCCGACACATAAGAACAAACGATAGATTCAGCCATCAACTGAACAGTTTTACTTATCTGAAATGCTCAAGCACTGGCCACCGCTGAACGCCCTGCGGGGTTTCGAGGCTGCCGCCCGGCTGGGCAGTTTCCACCGTGCGGCGGAGGAACTGCACCTGACCCAGTCGGCCATCAGCCAGCAGATCCGGGGCCTGGAAGCGTCGCTGCAGCAGCCGTTGTTCTTCCGGCAGGGCCGCAGCGTCACCCTCACCGATGCCGGCATCGACCTGCTGGAAACAACGCAGGCGCTGCTGCGGCAGCTGGCCAGCGGCATCCGCCGGCTCGATCAGTACCGCAAGCCCAATCAACTGATCGTCAACACCAGCCCGGCCTTCGCCCGCCATTGGCTGGTACCACGCCTGGCCGGGTTCCACCGCCTGCATCCCGACGCCGACCTATGGCTGCTGACCAGCGAGGAAGCACCAGACATGACCACGCAGACGCTGGACGTGGCGGTGCGTGATGACCTCGACTCACAGGCGCAGTGCCAGCATCGCGTGCTGCTGCAGGACCGCCTCTATCCGGCCTGCCATCCGGCCCTGCTCGCCACACCGGCGCACGAACGCCTCACCCTGCATGGCGAGCGCGAGATGGACTGGAGCCAATGGCAGGTGCAGGGTGGCGCCGATGTCGGCCAGCGCCGCGAGGGAATGAATTTCTCCGAGCCCGGGCAGTTGCTGGATGCCGCGTGCCAAGGGCTGGGTATCGCATTGGTCAGCGAGCTGCTGGCAGCCCGAGCCTGCGAACAAGGCCTGCTGCAACCATTGGATGATGCACGCGTGCGCGGCCCGCGCTGGAGCTGGCTGGTGCACGAGGACAGCGCGGCCGATCCGCTGGTGATCAGCTTCTGTGAGTGGCTGCTGGCAAGCCTGCCCGGCGGAGCTACTTCTGCTGCAGCGCGCGCTTGACCGCCGCCTCGGCAAGCGGCGCCATCACCGCATAGCCCTTCGCCGTAGGATGCACGCCATCCTCGGCGAGCTGCGGGTCCAGTCCGCCGATCGCATTGGCCATCGGCGTGTAGTAGTCCAGATAGACCAGCTGCTGTGCATCGGCATAGCGCTTCAACGCCGTGTTCAATGCACGCACCTTGGGCGCAGGTGCTGTGCCCGGCAGCCACGGGTAATCGCTGACCGGCAGCACTGATGCCAGTACTACGGCGATGCCATGTGCACGGGCAAGGTTCACCATCGCGTGCAGGTTGTCTTCGATCATCGCCTGCGTGGATGGGCCAGTGTTGCCTGCAATGTCGTTGGTGCCGGCCAGGATCACCACCACCTGTGGCTTCAGTGCCAGTACGTCCTGCGGGAAACGCACCAGCATCTGCGCCGTGGTCTGGCCGCTGATGCCGCGGTTGAGCCAGCCCTTGCCGGGGAAGAAACCGGCACTGCCCTCCCTGCCCCAGCCCTCGGTGATGGAGTCACCGAAGAACACCACGCGCGGCTGGCCGGGCACCGCATCAGGTAGGTGCGCATTGGCATCACGATAGCGTTGCAGCTCCGGCCAATCGGCCAGGCGCTGCTGCATGAAGCGCACTTCGTCGGGGCGTAGCTGGTCGATGGGCGTCTGCAGTAGCGGGTTGACTGCGACGGCCTCAGCGGCGCCCAGCGGAGAAGCCAACGCGAGGCCCAACGTCACGACAGTGGCAGTGGCAAGCTCAACAGGTCCACGCATGCGGGTACTCCAGAAATCATCTTCAGCAGTCTAACGCCCCACCCTGTGCTCAGCGTGCAGCCGTACGCGCCGCCACACCCGTGACTTTCGCCGGCATCCACATACCCGGCGTCCAGCCGCTGGCGGCCAGGATCGCCTTCGGGTTGTCCTGCTGGATCAGCGCGCGCACCGCGCCCCGCTTGTCCTTGGCCTGCAGGTAATAGGCCTTGGCGATGCGGTAGCCCACCCAGTAACCCAGGTCATAGGGCTCCTGCGAGCCCGGCTTGTAGTTGTACAGCCACGGCGACAGATCGGTGCTGTCCAGATCCAGCGCGAACGCGCTTTCGATATGCACTTCCCGGCCGCGCGTCCACGCCGCGTGGCGCCCATTGCCGACGTTGCCGGAAATCAGTTCGGTGATGAACTCGGCGATGCCTTCGCCCAGCGACACGCGCAGCACGGTCGCGCGCGGATCTCCCGGTTCGAAGTCGCTCAGGCCGGTCTGCTGGATGTGCACGTACTCGTGTGCGATCACGTGCACGAAGCGGTCCTGCACTTTGGGATTCATGAAATCGGCTGCGCACAGCGCTTCCAGGCCGATGATCACGCCGCTTTTCGAGGTCAGCCCCACAGGCCGGCCACGGCCGACGGCGATGGTCACCGGCGGGAACCGGGTCTGCGGGTAGATCGCCTGCAGGTTGGCGAACACCTGTACCAGGCGCTGCTTGACCGCCGGCAGCTCGGCCAGGCAGCTTCGCCCCTGCGCATACAGCTCGGGCTGGCTGGCAATGGACTCGGCCATCCGTTCGGGAGTGACCCGACGCGCCTTGGCCAGCTCCGCCAGGCCCGTCGAACCTTCGGCCATGTATCCACGCAGCTGCGCAATGCTGGGTTTACCGCCGGCACTATCGTAAAGCGCGTAGAAACGACTGACATCCTCGGTGAGGATCTGCGGCCCCGCCGGAACTGCCGCCGTGGCCACGCCCATCGCCCCGGCACAGGCCAGGGCCAACAGGCCGCGCAATATCATGGACATCGCTCCGTCCTTGGTGGAGTGCATGCGAAGCGCGCAATCTATCACTCCGCACGGCCAACCGCAGCAGGCGGATGCGGGCACCCCGGCGCTGTGCCAGACTCGCTTTGGCACCTGCCACGGAAGATGGAGCACCGCACGATGATGATCGTTCCCGCGTACTGGGCCGAAGCCCGCCTGCAGGCTCGTTTCCGCGGCCGGCCGGTGGTCGTGCGCCGCTTCGGCTGGTCCGATGAGGGCCCTGCCGAGGCCCAGGGACATGCCGACCGCCGTGCCAACGAAGCGCTCAATGCCATCCTTGCCGGGCAGGCACTGCCACGCCGCGAAGTACGCAGCAATTACGGCGTGGAAGGGGTACCGATCCGCGAGCAGATCGTGCTGCGCGACGGCGACGTCATCATCACCCGCAACAGCTATGGCGCACTGTGCCTCAACAGCCCGGACGTACTGTTCGCCGACATCGACCATGCGCAACCACCGGCAGGTTGCGTGATGCCGGCCATCGTTGCGGCGGTCGTGCTGCTTGCCGGCGCCGTCACCGGCACGCTGCTGTGGCATTGGCTGGTGGGACTGGTGCTGGGCGTGGCGGCGGTGGTTCTGGTCAATGCGGCATTGCTGATGCGCCGCAGGCAGCGGCTGGCCGCCGCCGGGGGCGCCGAGGGGTTGGCGCTGCGACGCGTGGAAGCCTTCAGCGAACAACACCCCGACTGGCATCTGCGCGCCTACCGGACGCCTGCGGGACTGCGTGTACTGGCGATGCATGCCACGTTCTCCCCGGAGGACGAGCAGCTGCAGGCATTCTTCAAGGCACTTGGCACCGATACCCTGTACGCGCGCATGTGCCGGCTGCAGCATTGCTTCCGTGCGCGACTGACACCGAAGCCGTGGCGCGTCGGCCTGAAGTACCGCATCCGCCCGCCAGTGGCCGCGTGGTCATCCGAACAGGCCAACAATCCGGATCGATTGGCCTGGATTGCCGAGTACGAAAAGAAGAGCGCCGGCTTCGCAGCCTGCGCTTATCTACGCAGTTTCGGCGATACCACCCGGGTGCATGCCAAGGCCGAGCACGTGCGCGACCTGCATGACAGGTTATCCCACGCGCAGGACCGCCTACCGCTGGCGTGAGGGCGGGTGCTCAGTCAGCGCTCTGCACGAACGGCTGCCCTGCCAGGGTAGTGCCCAGCCGCACCGCGATCTGTTGACCGTCCTTTTCGAAGGTCGTCGCACACTGCTTTCCGTCCTTCTGGCATCCGACTTCCGGAAAGCCCTCCAGCGACTCCGGCGCGCCCTGCGCAGGTTTCGCCTGCCAGCCTGCAGCATCCAGCAGGCGCTTGGCCTTGGCGTAAGGCATGCCGGCGATGATGCCCAATTGCGTCAGCTCAGCAGGAAACGACTGAGCATATGCCGTTGAAACCAGGGCCAACGACAACGTTGCAGCAAGGAGAATGGCTTTCATTGCACCGACCTGGAACGAGCGATCAGGTTCAGCCTAGACCATTTGCGTGGCATGCGAATGTGCCGGTAACACGTCGTTACCGAGTCTCCACAGTTGATTGCAGAGCACGTGCATCTGTTTACATGCGAACAGCAGCCGAGCATGCCTCAGCTCTACAGGATGCAGGAAGGCCGCCCGAAGGCGGCCTCGTGCAAAGCAGTCGAGCTCGCTCGACGCTACTTGGCGTTCTTCACGTAGGTGTCGAACCAGTTCAGCATCTCCGACACCAGCTGCTCGTTCGATTCCAGCGCGGTGTACCAGTGCGGCTCGTTCGGCAGCATCACCAGGCGGGTGGTGCCGCCGTTGCCGCGGATCGCTTGGTACAGCTTGCGCGACTGGAATGGCTCGGTGCCCGGGTTGGCATCGTCCTCACCGTGGACCAGCAGCAGCGGCAGCTTGATCTTGTCGGCATAGAAGAACGGCGAGGCCTTCAGGTACACGTCCTGCGCCTGCCATACCGAGCGACGCTCGTTCTGGAAGCCGAACGGGGTAAAGGTCTTGTTGTACGAACCGCTGGTGGCCACGCCGGCCTTGAACAGGTTGGTGTGCGCGATCAGGTTGGCGGTCATCAGGCCGCCGTGGCTGTGGCCGGTCACGCCGATGCGGTTGCGGTCGACCACGCCCATGTCCACGGCCTTGTCCACCGCCGCCTTGGCGTCGGCTTCCAGCTGCTCCAGGTAGGTGTCATAGGCATTCTTCGGGTCGCCCACGATCGGGAACGAGGCGTTGTCGATGATCGCGTAGCCGGCCAGCAGCATCAGGCGGTACGGCTGCAGGCGGGTGAAGGTCTGCTGCGAACCGGACACCTGCCCCGCCTGCGCGGCGTTGGCGAAGTCGGCCGGGTAGGCGTACAGGATCGCCGGTACGCGCTGACCTTCCTTGTAGCCGGGCGGCGTGTACAGGGTGAACGACAGGTCCACGCCGTCGGCACGCTTGTAGGTCACCAGCTGCTTCTTGATCTGACGCACTTCCGGGGTCGGGTCGACCAGTTTGGTCAGCGCGGTCGTGGTCGACGCGAACTGCGCCTCGCCGGCCTTCGCATCGGCCACTGCCTCACCCTGCTGGCGGATGAAGGCGTTCGGCGGATCGATCACCGACTGGTGCCAGGTCAGGTAGCGGCCCGGCGTGTTGCTGAAACCGAGGAACTGTTCGTAGGCATCGGCGCTGCTGCGGAACAAGCGCTCGCTCTTCAGCGTACCCAGGTCCAGGCGGTCCAGGAACGGGCGATCGCCCTGCGGTGAGGCACCACGGCCGCTGAGGAACACGTGGTTGCCGTCCTGACGCACGACCTGCGCGCCATTCGGCAGGCGGGTGAAGACCAGGTTGCCGGGGTTGCCGTACAGCTCATCGCTGGACATGTCCCACAGCAGGCGGCCTTCCTTCTTCGGCTGGTCCACATCGACGATGCGGGTCTGCACCCAGTGGCGGTTCTCGTCGTTCTCATACTGGAAAGCCACGGCCGGATCAGCGGTCCATGCAAAACCTTCGAAGCGCTGTGCGGTACGGGTGATTTCGGTCGGCTTGCCGTTGAACGGGGCCTTCAGCATCAGCACGCGGTCACGATGCGGCACGTTGACCTTCCAGTCGCCCTTGTCCAGCGCTTCGGCGTAGACCAGGGTGGCCGGATCGGTGGCACGCCAGTCGAAACCGCGCGGGCCCTCCGGCACGCCGTGCACCGGCACGCGGTCGGCCAACGGCAGGCTGGCGATCGGCGTGCTGCGGCCGTTGCTGATATCCAGCACTGCCACATCATTGGCGAAACGCTGGTAGGTCACGGCATGCGAGTACGGTGCCTTGATCGACTCGGTCAGCACGTGCACGCCATCGGGCGCGGCGCTGACCTCGTTGAACAGCGCCGGCTGCCCGACCGGGCGCACGCTGCCCGCGGCAGTGTCGACCACGGCCAACTGCGAGGCGCCGTAGTAAGCGAACAGCTTTTCGTCATGCACGCTGGTCAGCGTGTCGCGGACCTCATAGGTGCTGCTTTCACCGCTGCTGCCCAGCGACTCCTGCGCATCCGGACCGGTCGGCACGCCACCGTTGGACGGCGACGGACCCTGATTGGCCGGCACCAGTTTCACCAGCAGGTTCTGGCTGCCACCCAGCCACTGCACGGTGTAGCCGAAGATCGGGTTCAGCTGCACGTTCGGCACCTGCTTCACCTGGCCGGTGGCCGCATCGCCCACCCACAGCTGCACGCTGGTATCGACCGCATTCTGGAAGGCGAAATGGCTGCCGTCGGCCGACCACAGCGCGCCAGTGGCGCAGCCCTGTGGCAGGTTGACCTTGGTTTCCTTGCCGCTGCCGATATCGACCAGGGTGAAGTCGGCCACGCAGGCCGGAATACCGTAGCCGCCGGGAGTGTCATGGCGACTGCGGTTCTTCGGCTCCAGACGTACACCGGCCAGCTTCAGGTACGGCTGGGCGACGCGGCTGATCGACGGGTAGGTCTGCGCGGTGGTCAGCAGCAGGCGCTGGCCGCCCGGGGCCACGTTCGGTGCCGGCGGCGGCGGTGCCTTCAGCACCTTGAGCAGGTGTTCCGGCGGCTTCGCGTAATCGGCAAGCGCCGGGCCTGCGGCCAGCAGGCCGACGGTGGCAACGGCAACAGCCGCCGCCAGAGAGGTTCGACGGATCAGCATCCTTATCCCCTGGGTGTGAATGGGTACCCGGAATCGGGCATGGCCCCGAATCTAGCACCGCAGGGGTTGTCGTGAATGGGCCGGAAGGGCTAGTGGCCGGATGGGGCAAAGTGCAGCTCCGGCAGGTGCCGGGGAGCTGCAGGCACCTGCCAGACTTGGCCTGGCACTACTGCTGGGCGTGCAGGTCCCAGGCGGTGAGATAGTCCGGGTCGACCACGATCATGCCGCTGTTGCTCATCCGGTACTCTCCCGGCTGGGCCGGCAGGTACTGGTCGAGCATCGGCGGCAGATAACGCTCGTGGCCATCGTTCTCGTCGGCCAGCACCACGCCTTCATCGGCACTGATGCGCAGCACCGTTCCCGCGTACTGCTCCAGTCCCTGCACCTGGCCGTCGCCGCCGTAGCGGGTCACCCCGACCAGCACCAGTTTTCCGATCATTTCCTCGACCTTGGCGTCGTCCAGGGCCGGCAGCATTCGTTCGTATTGGTCGCTCATCGGTGCACCTCCAAAGCCTGCAGGATCATCATGGACAAGCCAGCCTCTGCGCTGCGAAGGCCATCGGGCAACGCAGGGGACAATCTGGCGGGCGTATGTCTGTATTGCAGGGCCGGCAAGAGCATGCCGGGACCGCATCGGGTGAACAGTGGCAGATGCTGTGGGTGGCGGCCATCCGTGCCGGCAAAGTGGCCGTATCAGACCAGGGTCAACACCACGCGTTGCAGTGCATGCAGGGTAAAGCGTGACAGCTGCGCAGTTGTTGCATGACGGCCTCCTGTTGAAGGTCACACGCGAAGTTGATGCTCCATGGACCCGATGCTGACATCTCGCGCGGAATGGTCAAGTGAAGAATGCGCACCCGTTCACCTTTTGTAACGCATTCGGGTGCCTCGATTACGCTTAACCTCTGCTTCATCCGGCTGGCCCTAGGGTCAGCCTTCAATCTGCAAGGAACGCACATGCCCCGGTACGCATTCATACGACCGTGGACGCTCGCACTTTCAGCGGCCACGCTCTGCGCCTGCGCACATGCCGCCGACCGCACGCCGACTTCTCAAGGAACCGACACCATGGCCCCCGCCGTATCCGAGACCACTTCGCCCTCCCCGCTCAATGCCGAGCAGTTGCTGCTGCGCCTGCTGGACCTGATCAAGGTCACGACCTCCACCCGCGAGCTCACCGCCGAGCGCCTGTCCGCGGCAATGCAGGCGCCGGCGCAGGTCTTCGGCCCCGGCCACTTCGGCTATGGCGGCACGCTGACACCGGAATGGGGCTATGGACTGGAAGTGCAGCGGGCCGGCACTGCCGACGCGCGGCTGGACCTGAACTTCATGGACACCAGCAGCGATCGCAAAGCCTCGGCCGCGGCGATCTGCCAGGTCGACTTCAATCACTTCGCTTCGGCACTGGATGCCGCCGGCTTCAAGCGCGAGACGGTGCGCGGCGAACACGGCCGGGTGATCTACGATCGCTTCGATCGACCGCAGCTGAGCATCAAGGTCGACACGATGCCCGAGAACCCCCACGCCCTTGGCGACGCCACGCATGCCTGCGTGCGTCTTGTCACCGTGCAGTAAGGGGAGACATCAATGATGACCCTTTCCGCAGAAACGGAACGCCTGCTGGGCGAGTTCGCCGGCAAGACCGACGTCACCAGCGACCAGGTCGACAACCTGCGCAGCGTCATCGCGGGCTCGCCCGTGCTGGCAAAGCAGGTGGACGCCGCCATCGCGGCAGGCTACCTGCAACGCTTCGAACTGTTGCCCGCCACAAGCAACGCGGGTGGCACCTACGAGACCGGCACGAAATCCATCAACCTGCCCGCCAGCAGCTTGTCGACCCCGTCGGCCCCGGACAGGTTCGACGCGGCCGAGGTTGCCTTTGTGCTCGGTCACGAGATCCAGCACGGCTTCAACGATGCTGATGTCGAGCGCGCCTACGTGCAGTTCGAAGCCGACGTGGAGCAGGTCGCGGGCCGTACAACGAGCCATGATTACACCGAGGCCATCGGCACCCTGCTCGCGGCCAACCGCCGCGATGAGGCTTCTTCGAACATCGCAGGCTGGAATGCGCTGGTCAGCCAGGTACGTGCCAACAACCCGGACGCTACCCTGCGCGACCTGTATGAAGCCAGCACCCGCTCGACAGATGTCATCCAGTCGCGACCCGGCCCGCCGATCACCTATGCCCCGCACCCGGAGCTGACCCTCAATGCGGACCTGACCATCTCCCCCACCGCAGCCAACATCGAGGGAATGGCCAGGCACTATTACGATCAGGGCGTCAGCACCGGCCTGGGCCATCATGGGAATTCGGACTACCAGAATTTCTACGGCGCCCTGGCGATCGGACTGGCCAGCGGATTCGAGGCCGCGAATCCAGCGCCCGATGGCGTCAGCCGGATGGAAGTGAACATGAAGAAGCTGGGCCTGGATGAGCGCCTGCTGGAGCAGAACGGGCTCAACCTCGGCGAGGGCTCGCCCCCGCGCCAGCCCTACTTCGATACCAGTACCTCGCCGTCGACGCTGCATTACTTCGACCACACTGAGGGCACGCATACGCATGTGCCGATCACCACACAGCATGCGGTGGAGGGCGATGGCTTACCGACGCTGCTTGCGGAAGGCCGTGACCGTTCGCTGCACGAGCAGATCCGCGGCAAGGTAGCTGAGCTGGATGCTGCCAACGGACGCAGTTTCGATGCGTCCAGCGAGCGCCTGAGTGCCAGCCTGCTGGTGCTGGCCCGCGAAAACGGGCTGGACCGGGTCGACCATGTGGTGCTCAGCCGCCAGACCGAGGGTGCGGGCGCGGCACAGAACATCTTTGTGGTGAAGGGGCCGCTGGATGATCCGGCCTCGCTGCGCGCCTCATCACCCACTGCCGAGGCCGCCCAGCGTCCGGTGCAGGACAGCCTGGATACGCTTGCCGTGGTCAACCAGCGGCAGGCCGATCAGGCCACGCAGGAACAGGTCCGCGTGCAGGAGCAGCAGCGCGGCGCGCTGACGCACTGACGGGGAACGACATGGAGCCGCCGGGACGCGCCCGGCGCTCCCTTGGCGGCACCCACGCTAGAATGCGCGCATGCGCACCGTACATGCCCTCCGCTACATCACCCCCTTGCGGGAAGGTGGCTCCCTGCCGGCCGTGGTCGAGACCGACGACGACGGCATGGCCGTGCTGAAGTTCCGTGGCGCCGGCCAGGGCCCGAAGGCGCTGATCGCCGAGCTGATCGCCGGCGAAATGGCGCGCACGCTGGGCCTGCCGATTCCGGAGATCCTGTTCGTGGAGCTGGACCGCGAGTTCGCCCGCACCGAGCCCGACCCGGAGATCCAGGAACTGATACGCGCCAGTGAAGGTTTGAACCTGGGCCTGGACTACCTGCCCGGTGCGATCAACTACGACCCGGCGGCGATGCCGGTGGATGCCGACCTGGCCTCGCGCATCGTCTGGTTCGATGCGTTCACCAGCAATGTCGATCGCACCACGCGCAATCCCAACCTGATGGTGTGGCATCGAAAGCTGTACCTGATCGACCACGGTGCGGCCATGTACTTCCATCACGACTGGGCCAATGCTGGCGATGCCTGCGAAAAGCCGTTCGTGCTGATCCGCGACCATGTGCTGCTGTCGTTCGCCAGCCGCATCGCCGAAGTGGATGCCGAGCTGGCCGCGCACCTGACCGATGCCGAGATCGAGCGCATCGTCGGCCTGGTGCCGGACAGCTGGCTGGTGAATGAGCCCGCGTTCGACAGCCCGCAGGCCTACCGGCAGGGTTATATCAACTACCTCAAGCACCGCCTGAAAGTGCGTGCGGTGTTCGTGCAGGAGGCCATCCGTGCCCACGCTGCACACGTATGACTACGCCGTCATCCGCGTGGTACCGCGGGTGGAGCGCGAGGAATTCATCAACGTCGGGGTGATCGTCTCCTGTCCCGGCGCGCGTCATCTGGAGGCGGCCATCGAGATCGATCCGGCACGCCTGCACGCCTTCGCGCCAGCGCTGGACCAGGAGGCGCTGCAGCCATGGCTGGATGCGATCGTGGCGATCTGCCGCGGCGATGCCAGCGCCGGGCCGATCGCGCAGCTGCCGGCGCGCGCGCGCTTCCATTTCCTCACCGCCAAGCGCAGCTCGGTCGTGCAGATGTCGAGCACGCATGTGGGCCGCACGGCAGAGCCGGCGGGTGTGGTGGAACACTTGATGACGAAGATGGTGCGGGTGCCGGAATGACAAGGCTGCGTCCGCCGCATCGGCGCTAGGGACTCTGCCGAAATACCTCAACCGTTACATTGAATGCCTCGATGCGATGCCATTCGCTCCGCGCGTGCGGCAGGGATTCCACGCCCATGCCGATCTGGTACCTCACCGCGTCCGGACCTTCGCGCCAGTAATAGGGTGCACCGTTGCTCCAACCGCAGCAGACGTAACGCAACGCAGGCAGGCCGAACGTTGCGTGCAGGAAGGCTTCGACCTTCGCTGCCCCGGCACCCGCAACCCGATAGTGGGCTTCCATCGGCTTGATGTAGGACGCATCGTCCTGGCTGCAGCCGGTGTATTCCAGTCCTTCGGGTTTCCGTCCCATTGCCTGCAGGAAGTCCTGGCAGACCGCGTCAGGTCGGGCCAGGCCGTCGGCACGGCCGTGCGCCTCCCACTCCGCCAGCGCCTGCGCTGGACCTTCGGCACCCAGCAGACGGGTGCCGAACAGCAATGCGGGCAGTACCGGCAGCATGAAACGCGCGAGGCGTTCCGGCCATGGAGGCGACATGAGGGGGCGATCCTTCGCGGTTGATGGAAACCATGCTAACCGATGGTCGCGCTATCGCCGTGCCATGGTCTGTTCGTTGAACCACGCCACGCAGAAGTCGAGGAAGCTGCGCAGCTTGGGTGTCAGCTGGCGATCGCGTGGATACACCAGGTTGATCCAGGTCGACACCGGCACGTACGCCGGCAGCACTTCCACCAGTTCACCACGCGCCAATGCTCCGGCCAGCATTTCGTGCGGTTGCAGGATCAGCCCCAGCCCTCCGATGGCGGCGGTCAGCAACGGCTCGGCCTGATTGACCAGGAAGCGGCTGGACACCGGCACGGTCAGCACGCTGCCATCGGTATCGCGGAAACTCCAGCGCGTGCGGATGATCGAATGTGCGAATCCCAGGCACTCGTGTCGGCTCAGATCGGTCGGATGGGTAATGGCCGGACGTGAAGCGAGATAACCCGGCGACGCACACAGCGCCAGCGGATACGGCCCCAACCGTCGCGCCACCAACCCGCTGTCGGCCAGATCGCCGGTGCGGAACACCAGGTCAAAGCCGTCTTCAACGATATCCACCAGGCTGTTGGACAGGTTCAGATCGACCTGCACGTCCGGGTACTGCTGCAGGTAAGCCACCACCGCCGGGCCCAGCGCGTGCACGCCGAAGGTGACCGGTGCGCTGATGCGCAGGCGCCCCATCGGCCGCCCGCGCGCCACTTCGGCCAGTTGCTCGGCCGCCTCCACTTCTTCCAGGATCACCCGCGCACGGGCCAGATAGGCCTGGCCGAAGTCGGTCAGGCTCTGCTTGCGCGTGGTGCGGTTGAGCAGGCGCACGCCCAGGTGGTGTTCCAGCGACTGCACGTGTTTGCCGACCAGCTGTGGCGACAGGTCCAGCGCGTCGGCAGCCGCGGCGAAGGAGCCGACCTCGGCCACTTTGACGAATGTACGCAGGGGAGCGATCAGGTCCATTGCAAACAATTGTTTTTCAATGAAACGCCAGATTACCCCTTATTCTGGATGCAGGCCACGCGCACAGTAGCCCTCACCTTTCCGCCGGCCCCAGCGCCGGCCTTGCCCAGGAGCCCCCATGAGCCAGATTGTCCGCATCCACGAATACGGCAATGCCGATGTACTGCGCATCGACGACATCGACGTCCCCGCCCCCGCCGCCGACGAAGTCCAGATCCGGGTCAAGGCCATCGGCCTGAACCGCGCCGAGGTGATGTTCCGCAACGGCGCCTACCTGCAGGAGGCGCAGTTCCCCAGCCGGCTGGGCTACGAAGCGGCCGGCGTGGTCGAAGCCATCGGCAGTGCCGTGAGCGGATTCGCCGCGGGCGATGCGGTCAGCGTGGTACCGCCGCTGGATATCGCCCGCTGGGGCACCTACGGCGAACTGGCCAACGTGCCGGCACGACTGGTGGTCAAGCACCCGCAGGCACTGGACTTTGAAACGGCCGCCGCGGTGTGGATGCAGTACGTCACCGCCTGGGGTGCGCTGCTGGAGCAGGCGCATCTGTCCGCCGGGGATTTCGTCATCATCACCGCTGCCAGCAGCAGCGTCGGCCTGGCCGCGATCCAGATCGCCAATGCAGTGGGTGCCACGCCGATCGCAGTAACGCGTGGTCCGGGCAAGCGCCAGGCGTTGCTCGATACCGGCGCCACCCATGTCATCGCCACCGAGGAGCAGGACCTGGCAGCCGAAGTGGCGCGCATCACCGGCGGTGCCGGTGCCCGCGTGGTGTTCGATCCGATCGGTGGCCCGCAGTTCGTGCCGCTGACCGAGGCGATGGCGCGTGGCGGCATCCTGCTGGAGTACGGCGCACTGAGCAGCGAACCCACTCCGTTCCCGTTGTTCAACGTGCTGGGCAAGTCGCTGACGCTGAAGGGCTACCTGTACTCGGAAATCGTCTCCGACGATGCCGCGCTGGCGCGTGCCAAGGCGTTCATCGTCGATGGCCTGGACAAGGGCACGCTGGCACCGAAGATCGCCAGGGTGTTCCCGTTCGCGCAGATCAAGGACGCACACCGTTACCTGGAATCGAACGAGCAGATCGGCAAGGTGGTGGTGACGCTGTAATCCCCTGGCGGCAGCGACAGGCCCACAACGGGCGCGTCGCTGCCGCAGGCTCAGGCCATTGAAGGCCCGCGGCTCTCATGCTGGCGGCTGTCGAGGGCGAGCTGGTGCTCGCGCTGCCGGTTATCGGTGGACAGATCGTTCACCGTGTCCTCCATCGAGCGCGCGGGCTGCGCCGTATCCACGCTGGCGCGCTCACCTGGAATCAACCCGGCGACCCACAGGCGATCTCCGGCCATCATCACCCGGTCGACGCGCCCGGCATCGTCGATGCCATTGCGCTTGGATTCCAGTACCGCCTGCATCACGTGCTCGTCGCCGATGCTGCCAGGCGCCCCCTGGCGGATGCGCTCGAACAGCGCTGCATCCCTGGGCGACAGCGATTCCACGCCATTGGGCCACGATGTGGGCTCCGGCGTGGCCGGACCAGCGACCGGTGGATTCGCCGCCGCCTGCTGCCGCGCCTGCACCTGCTCCGGCTGGAACTCCGCCCGCGTATAGGGCGGACGTTGCGGCGGCCAGTTCTCCGCGCGGTCGAACTCGGTGGTCGGCGCATGCTCGCGAGCGACGGCAGCATCGTTCAACTGCCGGCGCGCATCCGCGTCGATGATGCCGCCCGGGCGCAACGGCAGGCCGTAGTCCTGCTGGAAGGTGCGCATGGCCGTCTGCATGCCGGCATCAAACGTGCGCGCCTCGCGCTCGACACGTGGATCCGGTTCGGTCAGGTACCCCAACGCTTCCAGTTGGCGGCGCATCTCGAACACCGGCTCGCCCTTCTCACCGGGCCCCAGGTTGCCGTCGGCCAGCGGCCCGGTCAGGTCGGTCACCGTACGGCGCTTGAAGTCCGGATCGACCGCCAGCGTGTCGGTGCGCATGCGCTCCAGCAATGCATCGTCGATGCGGCCATTGGCCGGACTGATGCCCCGCGCGGTCTGGAAGCGGCGCACGGCCTGCTCGGTGGAGGTGCCAAAATCACCGTCGGGCTTGATCGCGGCATTGGCGTTGTTGCGGATGTCCAGCCGCTGCAGGTACTGCTGCGCTTCCAGCACCTGCTGGTTGGCGTCACCCCGGTGCAGGTCCAACGCCCCGGCGGGCGCCTGGAGGGTTGGCACCGGCATCTGGAAGCCTGGCTGCTGCACACGCTGGACCAGGCCGGCGACCTGGGATTCCCATCCAGTGGCCAGCGTGGCGATGGCGTCCGGATAAGGACTGCCGTTGATCAGCTCACCGCCATTGACCGAGGCCCGCGCCTGCCGGTAGTCGGCATGGTTGGCGTTGACGTTGTCGGACAACCGCGCGCCGAACATGCCATCGCGCATCCCCACCACCAGCACCTTGGTGGCGATTTCCGCCTGGGCTGCCCGTTCCGGATGCTCGACCAGCTCGCGGCCCATTCCCAGGGCCTCACCCAGCCGCTCGTAGTTGTTGACGTGGGTAAGGTGGGCAAAGCCCCGGCCAAAATACTCCTCGCCACCGAAGTAGCGCAGATCCACCGCCTGCTTCCTGCCCCAGTCTTCCTCGGGTGCGGCGAAATCACGCGATTCGTGCTGCGCCGTGGCCAGCACATAGGCAATCTGCCGATGGTCGGTAATGCCGTTGTCGATGCAGGTACGCACGATCATCTCGACCGACTGGTCCCGGGTCAGGCCGAAGCCCACCCCACCTTTTCCATAGCCTTCGCTCATCCTTCAGCTCTCCAGTTCCGGAACGCATCCGTTCGTCAGGGGACGGCCTACTTCAGCAGGTCCGATTCGGTAGGGGCCTCGCCCCTGCAGGTGTCATAGCGTCGCTGCAGCAGCGTGTGCGGCTCGGTTCCGCGCAGCTGGATGACCTTGTCCTCGCGCTCGCACGGGCTGACCTTCGCACGCAGCACGAACCGGCCATTATCGATATGGTCGATGTCGCGCCCACCGATGGCCGCTTCCAATGCCTTGGCACGCACATAGCGGTTGCCCTTGGCGTCGAACAGATAGAACGCATGCACCGGAACGTTGTAGACACCGTTGTTGTCCTGCCATACCTGCAGGTCCGGCACGCCATCGCCATTGAAATCCGAAGCGGTCAGCAGCACGGCGGCCGCCCCCCGGCCGTCGGCGCCGGCGCGGGTCAGGCGCGGCTGCACGCCCGTGACCGCCACGTTGCGCCCGCCACGGGTCACGCTCATGCTGCGCACCCGGCAGGTCGTCACGTTGTCGGTGCCACTGCAATCGGCCACCTGGAAACCCACCTGCAGTGCAGGCGTGATCCTGCCCTCGCCGGGCCGCAGGACGATCCTGCCCTGTTTGTCGGGCGCGGCATCGGCGGTATGCACAGCGGCCTGCGCGGGCGCCGGGGCCGCCTTGGCTTCCGCCACCAGCGCCGCCGCACCGCCGCCCTGCAACTGGCGGGCACGCAGCAGGGTCATGTGCGTGCGGCACTGCTGTGCATCCAGCTGGACAACGGCCGTGCCACCTTCCGGGCAGCGACTGTCGCGCTGGCGCAGCCATTTCCGCTGCAGGTCGCGCAGCACCTGCTGGTCACTGGCCGTCAGCGCGGAGCGCGCCGCGCTGTAGGCGGCGTTGAGCGCATCGTCGTGCACCTTGAATTCAGCGTCGGCACAACGACGCTGGGCGTCCAGCGCGTTGCCCGCAGCCGCCATGCAGGGCGCATGGGCGGGGCTCAGATAGCGCGCATCGCCCGCGATCAGTTCGGCACCGCTGGGTACCTTGCGTACGGCGGGCTGGGGTGACGCCTGCGCGCTTGCCCCCAGGCACGGGCCAAGCAGAAGCAGTCCTGCCAGCAACCGGGTGACGCGCCCCGGCAGGCGTTCAGAGTTCAGCATGCGTTTCCTTCCCTGGGGGCGTTGGCCGGCCCCGTCCTGTTCCGATGATGGATGCTGCCCGCTCGCCAGCGCAACTTCAGCGACAGCGGTCACAGCCCCGCATGCCGTGTTCAGGCCGGCAGCCGCTATTTCGGCAGGGCGAAGGCCATCACGTAATCGCCGTTCGGGGTTTCCATGAAATGGTGGCCGCCGGCCATGATCACCACGTACTGGCGCCCGCCCTGCGCGTACACCATCGGCGTGGCCTGGCCGCCAGCAGGCAACTTGGCGTGCCACAGCTCCTTGCCGGTCTTCAGGTCGATGGCACGCAGCAGGTCATCGGTGGCGGCGGCGATGAAGATCAGTCCGCTGGCAGTCACCACCGAACCGCCATTGTTCGGCGTGCCGATCTCGATCGGCAGGCCGGAGCGGATGCCGAACGGTCCGTTGCCGCGCGCACTGCCGAACGGACGGTCCCACAGCAGCTTGCCGGTGCGCAGGTCGATGGCACGGATGCCGCCATAGGGCGGCTGCTTGCACAGCAAACCGGTGAACGGCAGGCGCCAACCGGCATTGACCTGGATGGCGTAGGGCGTGCCCACCTGCGGGTCACCCGCGCCTTCTGCTCCGCCCTTGTCGAACCGGATCTTTTCGCGCGGCAGCCAGCCCAGCCGGTCGGCCTCCGCGCGTGGCACCAGCCGGTTGTAGTTCGGCATGTCGTTGTAGTTGGCCACGATCACACCGCGGCGCGTATCGATGGACACACTGCCCCAGTCCGAGCCGCCGTTGTAGCCGGGGTACTCGATGGAATGGCGCTCGCTGCTCGGCGGCGTGTAGAACCCTTCGTAGTAGGCCTTGCGGAACTGGATGCGGCAGACCAGCTGGTCGATCGGGGTGATGCCCCACATGTCGCGCTCGGTCAGCTCATGCTCGCGGCGCAACGTGTGATACAGCGAGAACAGTTGCGTGGGCGAGCGCTGCTCGGGTTCAACACCACCGATGGGCACCTTGCGCTCTTCGGCCGCGGTCAGAAGCTGGCCGTTGCGGCGGTCGAGGATGTAGATGTCGCCCTGCTTGGTCGGCAACAGGATCGCCGGCACTTTGCCGGCAGCGGTCGGGTAATCGATCAGGCTGGCCTGCGAACCCAGGTCGTAATCCCACACGTCCTTGCGCACCGCCTGGAAATGCCAGACCGGCTTGCCGGTGGCCACGTCGATCGCCACCAGTGACGTCGCATAGCGGTTCTGGGTTTCCGTGCGTGAGCCGCTCCAGTAGTCACCCGCGGAATTGCCCAGCGGCAGGTAGACCAGGCCCAGCGCCTCATCACCGGTGGCGGTGGTCCACATGTTGGGCGTGCCGCGCGTATAAGTCTGCTCGCGCGGCGGCAGACCGCTGCGCTCGGGCTGGTCCATGTCCCACGCCCAGCGCAGCTTGCCGGTGATGGCATCGTAGGCCTGGATCACGCCCGACGGCGCATCGCGGCGCTGCCCGTCCAGCACCTGGTGACCGGTCACGATCACGCCACGCACGATGGCCGGTGGCGAGGTGATCGACACGTAACCCGGTGGCACCTCGCCCATGCCCAGGGTGATGTCGACCTGGCCGTTGTTGCCGAAGTTGGCGCAGGGGCGGCCGCTGTCCGCGTCCACCGCGATGATGCGGCCGTCCAGCGTGCCTTCGATAATGCGCGCCCAGCAGGCCGGACGGGTGCCCGGCGCAGCACTGCGGGTGACGCTGGGCAGCGGTTCCGGCAACGCCAGATCGGCCGCGGCATCGGCCAGCGTGGCATCGGCAAGGACCGGCGTGCGGGGCTGCTCGTAGTAGCTCACCCCACGGCAGGCGGCGGTGTACGGGATCGAAGCGTCCTTCACCTTGGGGTCGAAGCGCCACAGTTCCTTGCCGCTGGCGGCATCGAGTGCGATCAGGCGGTTGCGCGCGGTGCACAGGTAAAGGCGATCGCCGATCTTCAGCGGCGTGGTTTCCGCGCCCCAGCGATTCTTGGGCATATCGCCGGTACGGAACTGCCAGGCTGGCTGCAACGTGGCCACATTGGCCGGGGTGATCTGCTGCAGCGGCGAATAGCGGGTGGCGGCGTTGCTGCGGCCCCACGCCGGCCAGTCGCCCTCGGCGGGCTGGTCAGCCGGCTGCAGGCCCGTGGTATCACGCGTAGGTTCCAGTCCGGCGCTGACCGCGCCTTCCGGGAACGGCTGATGCCCATCCACTTCACCATGCGGCGCAAAGGCCAGGCCGAAGGCGGCTACGAACACCAGCATCAGCACACCCGCCACGCTGCGCGACAGGCGTTTGGAGACCGGCTCGTGCAAGGTGGGCGCCAGCAAGGCCAGCACGATGCCGAGTGCGGTCACCAGGCCCAGCCGTGGCACCCAGCGCCAGTAGTCGCTGCCTGACTCCCACCAGGTCCACAGCAGCGTGCCGATGAACACCAGCGCATACAGCAATGCACCGCTGCGGCGGTTGCCGAACAACAGGATGCCGCTGGCCAGCAGGCCGAGCCCGGCGATGGCGTAGTACGCCGAGCCGCCAAGGCTGAGCAGCCACGCACCGAGCCCGCCGATGACCAGGCCGAGCACGACCAGCAGCAGCGACAGCACGGTGACAAGGGGATGCCGGGAGGCGCGAACGGGTGCAGGAGCGGACTGCGGCGTGGCGGACATCGTCGATCTCCGGTGGCAGCATGCGCCGTTATCCCACCGCCTGCGTGAAGCGCGCGCGTATGTGCGGCATCCGGATACGACGACGCCGGCACAGGGCCGGCGTCGTCGGGTACCTCAGGCTCGCGGCAGGATCACTCCTGCGCGGCGTCCTCGCTGCTGGCAGCCGCCGGTGCGCCGTCGGTCGCGGCCGGGGCGGCGACGGCCACCTCGTCCTCGTCCTCGTCGATCGAGGCATCCATGCGCTCCACCGCCTGCAGCTTCTCGTCCTTGGACAGGCGGATCAGGGTCACGCCCTGGGTGTTGCGGCCAACGCGGCTGATTTCCGAGCCACGCGTACGCACCAGGGTGCCACCATCGGAGATCAGCAGCACTTCGTCGCTGGAGCCCATCAGCACTGCGGCGACCAGCTTGCCGTTGCGCTCGGTGGTCTGGATGCCGATCACGCCCTGCGTGCCACGGCCCTTGCGCGGGTAGTCCGGCAGCGGGGTGCGCTTGCCGTAGCCGTTCTCGGTGGCGGTGAGGATGTACTGCACGCTGGCGTCATCGGCGCCGTCGATCACCGCATCGCCATTGGCTGCGGTTTCCTCGACACCGTTGTCGTCCTCGTTCTCATCCTCGCTGCCACCGGCACTCTCGGCCACGATCAGACTGACCACTTCCTCGCCGGCCGGCATCTTGATGCCACGCACGCCGGTTGCGGTACGGCCCATCGAGCGGACCTTGTCTTCACCGAAGCGCACGGTCTTGCCGTTGGAGGCGAACAGCAGGATGTCGCGCTCGCCATCGGTCAGGCCGACGCCGACCAGGGCATCGCCCTCGTCCAGATTGATTGCGATCTTGCCGCGCGCCAGACGGAAGGCGAACTCGCCCAGCGGGGTCTTCTTGACCGTACCGTTCTTGGTGGCGAAGAACACGAACTGGCCATCGGCGTATTCGCGCACCGGCAGCACGGCCTGCACGCGTTCGCCCGGCTCCAGCGGGATCCAGTTGATGATCGGACGGCCGCGGGCATTGGAACCGGCTTCGGGCAGCTGGTAGACCGGCAGCCAGAACACCTTGCCCGAGCTGGTGAAGGTCAGCAGCGTATCGTGCGTGTTGACCAGCCACAGCTGTTCGATGAAATCCTCTTCCTTGGTCGCTGCCGCACTGCGGCCACGGCCGCCACGGCGCTGTGCGCGGTACACGCTCACCGGCTGCCGCTTCACGTAACCGGCATGCGACACGGTGACCACCACGTCTTCCGGCGCGATCAGGTCGAGGATGTCCAGGTCTTCTTCGCTGTGGCGGATTTCGGTACGACGCTCATCGCCGAACTCGGCCTTGACGTTGACCAGCTCCTCGCGGATCACCTGCAGCAGGCGGTCGGGATCTTCCAGGATGTGGATCAGCCCGGCGATCACTTCCAGCAGCTGCTTGTACTCGTCGGTCAGGCGGTCCTGCTCCAGCCCGGTCAGGCGGTGCAGGCGCATTTCCAGGATCTGGGTGGCCTGGATCTCGGTCAGCTGGTAGCCGCCCTCGATCAGGCCCACGCCCTTGGGCAGGTCTTCCGGGCGCGAGGCTTCGGCACCGGCGGCACCCAGCATCGCACCGACCAGGCCCGGCTCCCACACGCGCGCCAGCATGCGCTCGCGTGCTTCATTCGGGTTCGGCGAGGTCTTGATCAGCTCGATCATCTCGTCGATGTTGGCCAGCGCAACGGTCAGGCCTTCCAGCACGTGGGCACGGGCGCGCGCCTTGCGCAGCTCGAACACGGTGCGACGGGTGACCACTTCGCGACGGTGGCGGACGAACGCCTCCAGCATCTGCTTGAGGTTCATCAACTGCGGGCGGCCATCGACCAGCGCCACCATGTTGATGCCGAACACCGATTCCATCTGCGTCTGCTGGTACAGGTTGTTCAGCACAACCTCGGCAGATTCACCGCGCTTGATCTCGATGTAGATGCGCATGCCGTCCTTGTCGGACTCATCGCGCAGCTCGCTGATGCCTTCGATCTTCTTTTCCTTGACCAGCTCGGCGATCTTCTCGATCAGACGCGCCTTGTTCACCTGGTAAGGAATTTCAGTGACGATGATCGATTCGCGGCCGTTGTCGGCCACTTCGATATCGGCCTTGGCACGGATGCGCACACGGCCGCGGCCGGTGCGATAGCCGGCGACGATGCCGGCAGTGCCATTGATGATGCCGGCAGTCGGGAAATCCGGGCCCGGGATGTACTCCATCAGGCCGTCGACATCGATTTCCGGATTATCAATCAGCGCGATGCAGGCGTTGATCGATTCGCTCAGGTTGTGCGGCGGGATGTTGGTCGCCATGCCCACCGCGATACCGGCCGAACCGTTGACCAGCAGGTTCGGGAACCGGGTCGGCATGACCGTCGGCTCCAGTTCCTTCTCGTCGTAGTTGGGCTGGAAATCGACGGTTTCCTTGTCGATGTCCGCCATCAGCTCATGCGCGAGGCGCGACATGCGCGCTTCGGTGTATCGCATCGCCGCGGCGGAGTCGCCATCGATCGAGCCGAAGTTACCCTGGCCATCGACCAGCATGTAACGCAGCGAGAACGGCTGTGCCAGGCGCACCAGCGTGTCGTACACCGACTGATCGCCATGCGGGTGGTACTTACCGATGACGTCACCGACGATACGCGCCGACTTGAAGTAAGGCTTGTTGCTGTGCGCGTTGAGTTCGTTCATCGCGAACAGTACGCGGCGATGCACCGGCTTGAGGCCATCGCGCGCATCCGGGAGCGCGCGGCCCACGATCACGCTCATGGCGTAATCGAGGTAGCTCTTGCGCATCTCGTCTTCCAGGTTGACCTGGATGATTTCCTTGGCGTTTTCTGCCATTCGGGTTCCGTTGTCTGGTAGCGGTCCAGTCCGGCGCAGCCCTCTGCGGGAGGGGGTCGTGCCGGAACCTCGATTCAACCTGTGGCTGTCTCTTATACACATCT
>NZ_JCAFWP010000044.1:0-33109 GCF_059295135.1 Stenotrophomonas sp. INTA L402-1 | reverse complement strand
AGATGTGTATAAGAGACAGTGCGGGGGCCGCTGCAAGTACGTCCATGTAAGCTCGGTCGCCGCATCCATGCGGCTCACGCCCCCGCAACCGGACCCACCCCGCCTTCGACAGAGTCCCGCGATCTGTCGGAACGGCGTACTGCTCTGGTAGGTGTCGACCTTGGTCGACACGGTAGATCCACGCCATGCGTGGATGCTCTTCGATCAATTATCGAAATACTCGAACTCGATGGAGTCATCCACGCATGGCGTGGATCTACCAGATCGCGGAAATCTGTCAGAGGTGGGGCGGCATGGGCAGGCAGGACCGTTGGCGGCATGGATGCCGCCATCGAGCCCCCATGGATGGGTTTACGGCGTGTCCTGCCTGTCCATGTCGCCCCGCCAACCCACGGAATGCCAGCTTTTGCTGTTGCCGTTGCCGTTGCCGTTGCCTTGGCTTGAAGCATCTGCAGGTGCAGGGCGCAGCCCTGCCGAAAAACACACATAAAAAAACAGCAGGCCGGGGCCTGCTGTTTCGGTGTAATGGTGCGCCCGGAGAGATTCGAACTCCCGACCGCCTGGTTCGTAGCCAGGTACTCTATCCAACTGAGCTACGGGCGCCAATTACATAAACTTGTTGTGCTGACTGTGTATGGTGCGCCCGGAGAGATTCGAACTCCCGACCGCCTGGTTCGTAGCCAGGTACTCTATCCAACTGAGCTACGGGCGCGCGGTACACAATCAACTTACTGCTTAATTTTACTGCATTTCCAGCGGCGGATGCTGAAAACCTGTCGAGTGGTGCGCCCGGAGAGATTCGAACTCCCGACCGCCTGGTTCGTAGCCAGGTACTCTATCCAACTGAGCTACGGGCGCCCTGCGACAGGAGCGGAATTATGCGGATGTCGGCGCGTACCGTCAACAGTTTTGTGAAAATTTTCATCCAACTGAATGAAAAAGCTGTCAGCTACGGCCTCCGGCGCCTTCAGCCACGCGAAATGATCGGCGCGCGTGCCCAGTTCCTGCGCGGACAGCACGCGCAGCTGCGCGTCCACATTCGGCAGCTTCGCCAGCAGCGTCTGCATCGATCCGGTCGGTGCCAACCAGTCGTACTCCATCAACACGGCCTGTGCGCTGCCATGCACGCGCGCCATCTGCGCATCGAGGTCTTCGTCCATGCCGGCCGCGGCGTAGTGGTTGTTCAGGCCAACGCGCGCCCAGTCGGCGATCAGCCCGCGCGCTTCGGTGCCACCGAAGCCGAGGCGCCGACCATGCAGCACGCCCTGGCGTTGCGCGATCCACGGCAGGAAACGATAGACCAGTGGCAGCAGCCAGCCACGCGGTGGCGGGAAGCCGCGCCAGAACGGTGAGCCGCTGGCGGCCAGCCACAGCCGGTTGAAGTGCTGCGGGTTGCGGCCGGCATGCACGCAGGCCAGCTGCCCGCCCAGACTGTGTCCACCGATGATCCAGGGCAGGGCGTCGGTGGCGTCATCGGCTGCGGCCAGGACGGCCTGGCTGGCCGGCAGATCCTGTTCGAGTACTTCGCGATAGCCCCAGTCCTGCGTGCGCGAGGGGCGCAGTGAGCTGCTGCCGTTGCCGCGCCACTCATGCAGGTAGACCGCCACGCCCTTCGCCGCCAGCGCCAATGCCAGTGGCATGTAGTGACGCGCGGCCACGCCCAGCGCTGGCAGCCACAGCAGGCGCGCGATGGGCTGTGCAGGCACGCAGGCGATCACTTCGTAGCGATGGCCGTCGTCGCACTGCACGGCGAGGACGCTCGACGTCAGGCTCATGCGTGCGGTGCCGCGCCGAAGTGATCGAGCACCAGCACCTCGCTGCGGCCAGGCGCGTAGCCCTGCTGCAGGCCGCGCGCAACGTAGTCGATGCCGGCTTCGCAGGCATTGGCCAGGCTCAGGCCATTGCACAGCTGCGCGGCGATGGCCGAGGCCAGCGTGCAGCCTGTGCCATGTGCGTCCAGCGGCAGACGGGCGTGGATGAATTCTTCGCTGCTGACGCCGTCGAAGTAGCGATCGATCACGCGGTTGCCTTCCTGCAGGTGGCCGCCTTTCAGCAGCACCGCACCGGCACCGAGATCGAGCAGGGCAGAGGCAGCCTGTTCGGCGTCATCGCCGTTGCCGATCTTCCGGCCGATCAGGAGTTCTGCTTCCGGGGTATTGGGTGTAACCAGCGTCGCCAACGGCAGTAGGCGTTCGCGCATGGCCTTGAGCGCACTTTCCTCCAGCAGGCGCGCGCCGCTGGTGGCGACCATCACCGGGTCCAGCACCACGTGCGGCGGGCGATGCTTTTCCAGTGCGTCGGCGACCGCATGGATCACCTCGGCGTTGGCCAGCATGCCGAGTTTCACGGCATGGATGTCGAAGTCATCGAAGCAGGCTTCGATCTGCGCCTGCAGGAATGCGATCGGTGGCACATGCACGGCGGTGACGCCACGGGTGTTCTGTGCAGTCAGCGCGGCGAACACGGCCAGGCCATGCACGCGGTGCGCGGCGAAGGCCTTGAGATCGGCAGGGACACCGGCGCCACCGCCGGAGTCGGAGCCGGCGATGGTGAGGGCGGAAACGGGGGTGGTCGGGCTCATCAGTTGATTGTGCCGTGGTCCCGCAGGGGAAGGTAGATCCACGCCATGCGTGGATGGCTTTGATTCAATGCCGCCAACGCGCCCACTGCTGGTACACCACATACCCCAGCCCGGTCAGGCCGGTCAGCAGGGCGGGGGCGAGCAGGGCGTCGTATTGCCAGCGCATGAACAACCAGGCGCCGAGGATGCCGCCGGCGAGGAAGCCGCTGATGATCAGGCCGCTGAGGGTCAGCCGCCGTACCTGCAGCGGCAGTCCGCGCAGCAGGTGGCCCAGGCCGATGCCGAGGTCGGTGAACATGCCGCTGAGGTGGGTGGTGCGCACCACCGCGCCACTGAAGGTGGTCGCCATCGCATTCTGCAGGCCGCAGGCCATGGCGGCGGCCAGTGCACCCCAGATCTGATGCTGTTCGAACAGCGGAATGGCCACCAGCAGCAGTGCCGATTCCAGCGCCAGCGCGACACCGTAGCGGCGGCCCAGCTGCAATGCGCTGTCCTGGATCAGCAGGCCGCTGAGCATCGCGCCCAGCGAAAACGCGATCAGCAATCCCCACAGGTGGCCGACCGCGCGCCAGTCACCCTGGGCCAGCGCCATGCCCAGCTGGCTGGTGCTGCCGGTCATGTGGCTGACCGCCTGGTGCTCGAAACCGAGGAAGCCGACCACGTTGACCATGCCGGCCACGCACGAGAGCGCGACCGCGCCGATCCAGACCCAGGTGGGCAGGCGTATTCCCATCGGCGGGGCCCCTCAGGGCCCGCCGAAGCCGCCGTTGAACTGCAGCTCGCTGAAGGTGTTGCTGGCCGGGTCGAATACCGCGCCCCAGAACTGCGCGCCGCGGTCACAGACGCGGATCGCTTCCCGTGCCGGGTTGATGCCGCTGTCGTCGGGCAGATGGAAGGCGTTGATGTAGATCAGACGCTTGCCGGCGCTTTCGATGCCGACGTATTGGCGGTCGAAGTCCAGCACCTTCGGTACCTGTGATTCCAGCGACGACAGCTGCGCTTCCAGCTGGTCGATCTGCTGCCGGCTGGGCGCCCAGTAACCACTGACCCGCCCGGCCTCGCGGCCGGGACTGGGGCGCGAGCAGGTATCGAGCACCTGCGCGGCGATGATCGGGCGGGTGACCACCCAGGATTGGCCGGTACGATCGGCGGTCGGCACGCTGGCCGGGCCGCGCGTGGTGGTGCAGGCACCCAGGACGGCTGCGAGGGCGATCGCAGCCGTGGGCAGCAGCAGGCGGGTGCAGCGGTTCACAACACCTCCGAAGCGTAATCGGCCAGGCGCGAGCGTTCGCCTCGGCGCAGGGTGATGTGCGCACTATGCGGCCAGTTTTTGAAGCGATCCACCGCGTAGGTCAGGCCCGAGGTGGTCTCGGTCAGGTACGGGGTGTCGATCTGCTCGACGTTGCCCAGGCAGACGATCTTGGTGCCGGGGCCGGCACGGGTGATCAGCGTCTTCATCTGCTTGGGGGTGAGGTTCTGCGCCTCGTCCAGGATCAGGTAGCGCGACAGGAATGTGCGGCCGCGCATGAAGTTCATCGAGCGGATCTTGATGCGGCTGGCGAGCAGGTCGTTGGTCGCCTGGCGTCCCCAGGTGCCGCCTTCCTGGTTGTGCGTGAGCACTTCCAGGTTGTCGGTCAGTGCACCCATCCACGGCGTCATCTTCTCTTCCTCGGTGCCGGGCAGGAAGCCGATGTCCTCGCCGACGCTGACCGTGGCGCGGGTCATGATGATCTCGCGGTAGCGCTGCTGGTCCATCGTCTGCGCCAGGCCGGCGGCCAGCGCCAGCAGGGTCTTGCCGGTGCCGGCGGTACCCAGCAGCGTGACGAAGTCGATCTCCGGATCCATCAGTGCGTTGAGCGCGAAGTTCTGTTCTCGGTTGCGTGCGCTGATGCCCCACACGGCGTGGCTGCCGTGGCGGAAATCATCGACCAGTGACAGCACCACCTTGCCGTCGCCGACCACGCGGCTGACGCGCAGCTCGACTTCATCTTCGCCAGGCAGGTAGACGTACTGGTTCGGGTACCACTCCTCGCCATCCTGCGCCAGGATTTCGTAATGCGTGCGGCCCTTGTCGCTCCAGCTGCGCAGGTCATCGCCGTGGCGCTTCCAGAAGTCTTCCGGCAGCTCGGTGGCGCCGGTGTAGAGCAGGCTGAAATCGTCCAGCGCACGGTCGTTCTCGTAGTCCTCGGACACGATGCCGGCGATCGCGGCCTTGATCCGCAGGTTGATGTCCTTGGAAACGAACACCACCGGCAGGTCCGGGGTTTCTTCCTTCAGCGCCAGGATCGCGCCGAGGATGGCGTTGTCCGGGATGACCTTGCCGAAGCTCTTGCCGGCGTCGAAATGGCTGGTCTGGAAGCGCAGCTTGCCGGCGCTCTGCTTGCCGCGCAGCTGCAGGCCATTGGGTCGCTGCAGCGGAATGCCGTCGGCCAGGTTGTCCAGGCCGGATTCCTGCACCAGCTCGTTGAGGAAGCGGCTCACCTGGCGGGCGTTGCGGCTCGCTTCGGAGGTGCCCTTCTTGCCGTTGTCCAGCTCCTCGATCACCTGCATGGGCAGGTAGACGTCGTGCTCCTCGAATTTGAACAGCGCGGTAGGATCGTGCATCAGCACGTTGGTATCCAGCACGTAGATGCGCTTGCCTCGGGTCATCGTCGATTCCTGGTTACGGACAGGGAAAAACCACCACGGCCTGCTGCGGGGCAGGGTGATGGCAGACACAGTAGGCAGTGGGACTCACTTGGACTGGGAGGCCTTCAGTTCGGCGAGAACGGCATCGGCATGACCTGCAACCTTGACCTTGCGCCAGGACTGCACGATGCGGCTGTCGGGGGAAATCAGGAAGGTGCTGCGTTCGATGCCACGTACCTGCTTGCCGTACATGTTCTTCATCTTGATCACGTCGAAGGCGCTGCACAGCGCTTCGTCGCCATCGCTGACCAACGGGAAGTTGAAGCCCTGATTGGCACAGAAGTTGTCGTGCGACTTCACCGAGTCGCGCGAGACACCGAGTACCACCGCGCCTGCCTTCTTGAATTTCGGCAGCAGTGCGTTGAAGTCGATGCCTTCGGTGGTGCAGCCGGGGGTGCTGTCCTTGGGATAGAAGTACAGCACCAGCCAGTGGCCGGCGTAGTCGCCGAGAGTGGCCTGTTCGCCACCGGACAGCGCCAGCGGCAGGGAGAGGGTGGTGCTGTCCAGGGTATCGCCGTTGTTCATGAGGTCCTTCTGTCGAGCCTGGGTTCTTTCTACGACAATTGCATGAAACGCCACGCGCCCGTGAGAGGCGCGCGAAGAATCAGAATTTCATCGGGTCCATGATCGCGTCCAGGTTCAGGTGGTCGCAGAATTCAAGGAAGTCGTCGCGCAGCGCGGCGATGTGCATGTTGGCCGGCACGCCGATGGTGACCTGCGCGCTGAACATCTCCGCACCGGTCTGCATGGCGCGGTAGCGCGTGCTCTGCAGGTTCTCGATGGTGATGCCCTGGCGGTCGAAGAAGTCGGCCAGCTGGAACAGGATGCCGGGCTTGTCGGCGGCGATCACTTCGACGATGTATGGCAGCAGGTTGGACTGCGCCTGCTTGGCGGCGGTGCGGTACCAGACCAGTTTCAGGCCCTCTTCGCGCTCCAGCCGGGTCAGCATCGCTTCCAGCTTGGCCACCGAGTCCCAGGAGCCGGTGGCCAGGGCGGTGACCGAGACATCGCGGCCGACCGTGGCCAGGCGTGCGTCCACCAGATTGCAGCCGCTGTCGGCAATGCGGCGGGTGACGGACAGCAGGGGGGACTCCGGATGCGTCGTGTAGGCGTTGATCAGGAGGTGGTTTTCGCTCGGCGCGGGGCGCGGGGTGGTGTCGGTCAAGGCGATTCCGGGTAATGCATGCGTTAGTCTGAATGCCCGCCAGAGGCGGGGATCCACCGGTGTCCAGCATACTTGCCCGTGCTTTCGCGCCGCAAGTAACATTCAGGTCGCCCCCGGCCTTTCGTGGCGGGCGTTTTCCCTTTCCAGCCAAGAGCAGCACGTCCTTGTCCCTTTCCGGCCTCATCACCGCGCTGGCGACCCCGTTCCGGGCCGACGGCGCCCTCGATCCCGACGGTTGGCAGCGCCTGCTGCACCTGCAACTGGAAGGTGGCGTCCATGGCGTTGTCGTAGCCGGCTCGACCGGTGAAGCAGCGACCCTCACCGATGCCGAGTACGACCTGCTGCTGGCCAGCGCGGTCGAGCGCATCGGCGGCCGCATTCCGGTCATGGCCGGTACCGGCCTGTCGGGCACCGCCAAGACCATCGAACAGACCCGCCGTGCCGCCGCGCTTGGCGCCAGCCACGCGCTGGTGGTCACCCCGCCGTACGTGCGGCCGACCCAGGCTGGCCTGATCGCCCACTACCGCGCGGTTGCCGACCAGGGCGGGCTGCCGGTCGTGCTGTACAACGTGCCCGGCCGTACCGGGTGCGACATGCAGCCGGAGACCGTGGCCGAACTGGCCAGCCATCCCAACATCGTCGGCATCAAGGAGGCGGTGGGTGACACCGGCCGGGTGCAGGCGCTGCTCGCCCTGCGCAGCCCGCAGTTTGCCGTGCTCAGTGGCGACGACGGTACGGCGGCGCGCTCGATCCAGGCCGGTATCGATGGCCTGATCTCGGTCGGCTCCAACGTGCTGCCCGGCGCCTACCGCCGGATGTGCGAGCTGGCTGCCGCCCACGACCACGAAGCCACCGGGTCCTGGGATGCGCGCCTGCAGCCGTTCCATGATTTCTGCGGCGTTGAGCCGAACCCGATTCCGGTCAAGGCGTTGCTGCGCCGTATCGGCATCGGTCACGACCTGCGCCTGCCGCTGCTGCCGCTGTCGGCGGCGCACCATCCGGCGGCCGATCATCTTGCCGGCGACATCGCCGCCCTCGAAGCCCTTTCCAGCCACTGACCTTCCGTCTTGGTCTGACCCAGGAGATTCACATGCGTCAATCCGTATCCACCGTCCGCGTGCTGTCCTACGCGCTGCTTGCCGTGGCCGTCGCCGCCGGCACCACCGGCTGCTTCAAGCGTGGCGTCAAGGGCGACTACGCCCTGGCCCCGGAGATGCGTCCGCTGGAAGTGCCGCCGGACCTGAACCTGCCCAACGCCACCAGTGACAACAAGGTGCCGACCCTTGCCTCGGCGACCAAGCCGGCGGCCCCGGTGGCTGCGGCCCCGGCCGTGGGCAACACCGGTTTCACCATCGCCGGCGGCAAGGACGAGGCTTTCGCCAAGGTCGGCACCGCGCTGGAAGGCGTGGAAGGCGTGACCATCGCCAGCCGCGCGCAGCTGCTGGGCTCGTATGACGTGGCCTACGAAGGCAGCAACTTCCTGGTCCGCGTGGTCGCCGTCGATGCCGGCGCCTACATCTCCGCGGTCGACCCGCGTGGCCTGCCGGCCACTGCAGAAGCGCCGGTGAAGCTGATCGCCGCGCTCAAGGCAAAGCTGGCCCAGTAAGGGCCGGTCGGGTGGGTGCGGGCCCAGGTCCGCACGTGCCCGGGTAGAGGCCGACCTTGGTCGGCGCTTCTGTGCCAACCAAGGTTGGCACCAACCGGATCGCGCGGTTGGTATCTGCCGAGCTACGAAAAAGGGCGCCATAGGCGCCCTTTTCGTTGCGGCAAGAGGCGCTTCTCAGCGCTCCAGCAGCTTCAGCTTGTCCGGCTTGCCGTCCCATTCGCCGGCGTCGGCGGGCGGGTCCTTGCGCACGGTCAGTACCGGCCACTCCTTCGCCAGCTCGGCGTTGAGGGCGACGAAGCTCTCCTGGCCGGCAGGAACATCGTCCTCCGGGAAGATCGCGTTGACCGGGCATTCCGGTTCGCAGAGGGTGCAGTCGATGCACTCATCCGGGTCGATCACCAGGAAGTTCGGGCCTTCGTGGAAGCAATCCACGGGGCATACTTCCACGCAATCGGTGTGTTTGCACTTGATGCAGTTTTCGGTGACGACAAAGGGCATGGGCTGGGGGTGGATCGATTCCTGAACCCGCCAATTCTAGAACAGGTTGGCCCCCGGTGTCGGCGCGGGGCGGAAATCGGGCGTCTGGCAGGCGCGGCCGTGGTGGTCGTTGGCGGCAGGGTGAGGCCTGTGCGACGCTGCGGGTCAGCCGGCTGCGTTGGATGGCCGGACCCCTTCCCAGCAGGATCGTTCATGTCCCCAGCCCAGTCCAACATCGCCTCCCATGGTGGTGAGAACACTGCATTCATCGTCCTGATCAGCTGCGTGGCCACGCTGGGTGGATTCCTGTTCGGCTTCGACAGTGGTGTCATCAATGGCACGGTCGATGGCCTGCGCCAGGCCTTCAACTCCAGCGAGGCGGCGCTCGGTTTCGAAGTCGCCTCGATGCTGCTGGGCTGCGCGATCGGTGCCTTCCTGGCCGGCTGGCTGGGGGATCGCCTGGGCCGCCGTGGCGTGCTGATCGCCTCGGCACTGATGTTCCTGGTCTCGGCGCTGGGCGCCGGTGCCGCACACGCTTCCTGGCTGTTCATCGCCGCACGGGTGCTCGGCGGCTTCGCGGTGGGCGCGGCCAGCGTGATGTCGCCGGCCTACATTGCCGAGGTGGCCTCGGCGCGCTATCGCGGGCGTTTGGCCACGGTGCAGCAGATGGCGATCATCTGCGGCCTGTTCGCCGCCTTCCTCAGCAATTACCTGCTGGCCCGAGCTGCTGGGGCGTCAACCGAGCCGCTATGGCTGGGCCATGAGGCCTGGCGCTGGATGTTCTGGATGCAGGCGCTGCCGTCCGGGCTGTTCCTGCTGTTGTTGCTGGTGATTCCGGAAAGCCCGCGCTTCCTGGTCCTGAAGGGGCGTCAGCAGCAGGCGAGGGCGGTACTGTCGCGGCTGTACGGCGAGGCGGCAGCGGCGACCAAGCAGGCCGAGATCGAAGCCAGCCTGGCCCAGGATCAGCACAAGCCGCGCTTCAGCGACCTGCGCGACACGGTCACCGGCAAGCTGCGCCCGATCCTCTGGGTAGGCATTGGCCTGGCCATGTTCCAGCAGCTGGTCGGCATCAACGTGGTGTTCTATTACGGCGCGGTGCTGTGGCAGACGGTGGGCTTCTCGGAAAGCGACGCGCTGCTGATCAACGTGCTGTCCGGCGCGCTGAGCATCGGCGCCTGCCTGCTGACGGTGCTGTTGATCGACCGCATCGGGCGCAAGCCGCTGCTGTGGATCGGCTCGGTTGGCATGTCGGTGGCGCTGGTGCTGATGGTGGTCGCCTTCGCCAGTGGCAGCCTGGCCGATGGTCGCCTGCAGCTGTCCGACGGCATGGGCCGGCTGGCGCTGGTTGCGGCCAACGTCTATGTGGTGTTCTTCAACATGTCCTGGGGCCCGGTGATGTGGGTGATGCTGGGCGAGATGTTCCCCAACCAGATCCGCGGCCCGGCGTTGGCCGTTGCCGGTGCGGCGCAGTGGACCTCGAACTTCGCGATCACCGTGACCTTCCCGATGCTGCTGGCCGGCATCGGCCTGGCCGGGGCCTACGGCATCTACGCTGTCGTTGCGATCCTCTCGATCTTCTTCGTGGTCCGTTACGTGCGCGAGACCAAGGGCAAGGAGCTGGAGCAGATGGAAGGCTGACGCTGCCCGGCTTCGGTTGCATCCTGTTGGCGCCTGGTTGTCCCGAGTTTGAGGGGGCAGGCCGCCCTCTCCAGGACACGCAAAAGCCCATCCATGGTGCTCGATGGCGCCTTGCTCGCGTGCGCTGTCCCGCGCACACGGCAAGACCGGGGTTGGGCTCCTGCCCAACCCGTCGGGCGCATGCGCCCAACCCATGGCGCCAACGGTCCCGGCTTGAACTGCCCCGCCTTCGCGTCAGGCATTGCGGTTCTGGCGGACGCAGGTCTGCGCGTCGGGATTGAATTGGCTGCGGAGGGGCGAGGCTGTTCGTGCCGCCGTCGCGGGAAACTGTCAGGAGGGGGCGGGCCACCCTGGCTTGGACCGTTGGAGCCAAGGATGGCGCCATCGAGCACCATGGATGGGTTTTGGCGTGTCCAGGTCAGGGTGGCCCACCCCCTCCCATGCAGGAACAGGAAGGCGCTACTGCGACCAGGCCGATCGATGCCAATGCAACCCCGGAAAACAGAAAAGCCCGCACAAAGGCGGGCTTTTTCGGTTCCTGCTGCGGCGACTGGCGCTCCCTAGGGGACTCGAACCCCTGTTTTAGCCTTGAGAGGGCCACGTCCTAACCACTAGACGAAGGGAGCGTAACTGTGTCGCTGCCGAGGCAGGAGCGCTAGTATATGCACCTCGATGCCATTGGGCAATCCCGAAACTTCAACCGGAAGCGCCAACATCATTTCCTCTGCTACATCACCGTTCAGCCTGCGCGTCATCCCGCGCGACCAGCACACGATCTCCCGCAAGGACATCAGCCCGAACGCCCTGCGCGTGCTTTATCGCCTGCGCGATGCCGGCTTCGGCGCCTACCTTGTCGGCGGCGCGGTGCGCGATCTGCTGGTCAATGGCCAACCCAAGGATTTCGACGTGGCCACCGACGCCACGCCCGAACAGGTCAAGCAGCTGTTCCGCAACTGCCGCCTGATCGGTCGCCGGTTCCGCCTCGCCCACGTCGTGTTCGGCCGCGAGATCATCGAAGTCGCCACCTTCCGTGCCAACAGCGATGACGGCAGCGGCGACCGCGAGATGGAAAACGGCATGCTCGTGCGCGACAATGTGTACGGCACAATCGAAGACGACGCCATCCGCCGCGACTTCACCTGCAACGCCCTGTACTACGCCATCGAGGACTTCTCGGTGCGCGATTACACCGGCGGCTTCGAAGACGTCCAGGCGCGCCTGATGAAGCTGATCGGCGACCCCGAGCAGCGTTATCGCGAAGATCCGGTGCGCATGCTGCGTGCGGTACGCCTGGCGGCCAAACTCGGCTTCCAGATCGAAGAGGGCACCGCCGCGCCGATCCCGCACCTGGCGGGCCTGCTCAACGAAGCCGCACCGGCGCGCCTGTTCGAGGAAGTGCTCAAGCTGTTCCTGTCCGGGCACGGCGTGGCCAGCTTCGAAGGCCTTGAGCGCTACGGCCTGCTGGACGTGCTGTTCCCTGAAAGCGCCAAGGCGCTGAAGTCCAACCGCACCGGCGCGCTGCGCCGCATGCTGGTGGAGGGCCTGGCCAACACCGATGCCCGCGTGGCCAACGATGAACCAGTCTCGCCCGCGTTCCTGTTTGCGCTGCTGCTGTGGCCGGCGTTCTGCCGGGCCCAGGCAACCCTGCTCAAGCAGGGCGTGGCACCGGAAGAGGCGCAGCGCCGTGCGGCCGACCGCGTCACGGTGCAGCAGCTGAGCACCATCGCGCTGCCGCGCCGCTTCTCGCTGCCGATGCAGGAAATCTGGCTGCTGCAGTCGCGCTTCAGCTCGCGCCAGCGGAAGCGCGTGTTCCGTACCCTGACCCATCCGCGTTTCCGCGCTGCGTTCGACTTCCTCAGCCTGCGCCAGGTGGCCTCGGCCGAGCACGCCGCCGATGTCGAGTTCTGGCGTGAGGCGCAGGCGCAGTCCGGTCGTGAGCTGGAGTCGTCGCTGGACGTGATGCACAGCGAAGAGGGGGATGACGAGAGCGGGGCACCGCGCAAGCGCCGCCGTCGCCGCCGTCGTCCGGGTGCCCCGGCCGGTGCGGCTGGCGAGTAAACGATGACCCTCGCCTGGATCGGCCTCGGCGCCAACCTTGGCGACGCGGCCGTCACCGTCGGCGCGGCGATTGCCGCGCTCGATGGCCTGCCCGATACCCGCCTGCGCCAAGCCTCAAGGCTGTACGCCACGCCGGCCTGGGGCAATGAAGACCAGCCGCCGTTCGTCAACGCGGTGGCTGCGGTCGAGACCACGCTGCCCGCCGATACGCTGCTGCAGGCGATGCTGGCGCTGGAGCAGCGTTTTGGTCGCGTACGCGATCCGGCGGTGCACTGGGGCCCGCGCGCGCTGGACCTGGACCTGCTGCTGTATGGCGCGCAGGTGCTCGACCAGCCTGGTCTGCAGGTGCCGCATCCTTACCTGCACGAGCGTGCCTTCGTGTTGGTGCCGCTGGCCGAAATCGCGCCGGATCTGGCCATTCCCGGCCATGGCCGCGTGCGGGATGCAGTGATGCGGGTGGATGCCTGCGGGATTGCGCCGATAGGGTGATAATGCCCGGGTTATCTCCCCCGGTTATCAGCACATGAGCACCCACGCAGACAGCAAGCCCTGGACCGTTCCCGCCCTGGCCGAGGCCAAGCGCAATGGCCAGAAGCTGGTCATGTTGACCGCCTACGACGCCGGCTTCGCCCGCACTTTCGATGCCAACGGCGTCGACCTGATCCTGATCGGCGATTCGCTGGGCATGGTCGTGCAGGGCCATGATTCGACCTTGCCGGTGACCGTGGCCGACATGGTCTACCACACCCGCGCCGTGGCCCGCGTGCTGCAGCGTGCGTTGCTGGTGGCCGACCTGCCGTTCGGCGCCGATGCCACCCCGGAGCGCGCGCTGGATGCCTCGTTGCAGCTGCTGCAGGCCGGCGCCGAGATGGTCAAGATCGAAGGTGCCGGCTTCAAGGTCGACATCATCCGCTACCTGGTGGAGCGCGAGATTCCGGTCTGCGCGCATCTGGGCCTGACCCCGCAGTCGGTGCTGCGACTGGGCGGCTTCAAGATCCAGGGTCGTGGCGATGCCGCGCGCCAGCTGGTGGAAGATGCCAAGGCTGTGGCCGCTGCCGGCGCCAGCATCATGGTGCTCGAATGCGTGCCGACTCCGGTCGCCGCCGAAGTGACCGCTGCGGTGGATGTGCCGACCATCGGCATTGGCGCAGGCCCGCAGTGCGATGGCCAGGTGCTGGTGCTGCATGATTTCCTCGGCCTGGACAGTGGTCATCGCCGTCCCAAGTTCGTCAAGGATTTCCTTGCCGAAGGCGGTTCGGTGGCCGGTGCCACCCGCGCCTATGCCGACGCCGTGCGCGACGGCAGCTTCCCCGACGAACAGCACGCCTACGCCCAATGATCCAGACCTTCAACGAGCTCGGCGCACTGCGCGGGCAGATCGCCCAGTGGAAGCGCGAGGGCCTGCGCGTGGCGCTGGTGCCGACCATGGGCAACCTGCATGGGGGTCACCATTCGCTGGTGACCCTGGCCCGCCAGTACGCCGACAAGGTGGTGGCGAGCATCTTCGTCAACCCGACCCAGTTCGGGCCGAACGAGGATTTCAGCCGCTACCCGCGCACGCCCGAGGCCGACGTGGCCGGGCTGGAGCAGGCCGGCTGCGATGCGGTGTGGCTGCCCAGCGTCGAGGCGATGTACCCGCTGGGCGTGGACAAGACCACGCGCATGCACGCGCCGGGCGTGAGTGAAGTGCTGGAAGGCGCCAGCCGCCCGGGTCACTTCGATGGCGTGTGCACGGTGGTCGCGCGCCTGTTCCTGCAGGTGCAGCCGGATGTGGCCGTGTTCGGCCGCAAGGATTACCAGCAGTTGGCGGTCATCCGCCAGATGGTGGCCGAGCTGTCGTTCCCGATCCAGATCGTCGGTGCGGACATCGTGCGCGACGAGGATGGCCTGGCCAAGAGTTCGCGCAACCAGTACCTGAGCGCCGAACAGCGCCCGCTTGCGACCACCATCCACCGTACCCTGCTGGGCATGCGCGAAGGCTACGTGGCCGGGCAGGCACGTGATCGCATCGAGGCCGACGCCACGGCGGCATTGCAGGTGGCCGGTTTCCAGGTCGACTATGCGGTGCTGCGGACCCCGGAGCTGGCCGAGCCGACCTTCGACGGCGGTGGCCGCGTGGCGCTGATCGCCGCACGCCTGGGCAGCACGCGCCTGATAGACAACCTGGAGTTCTGAGCCGCATGCGGCTCCGGGGCGCCCGCAACGGGCGCCTCTCGACTTCCCACGGACGGGAGACCGGTAATGAAGACCCCCAGCACCGATACCGGCCGTCTTGCCCAGGCCTCGATCCTGGCGGTGCTGGCCGCCGGCATGCTGCCGGCCCAGCTGTTTGGCGGCCTGTTGTTCGCGCTTGAATTCAGGCGCACGCCGATGCCTGCGCTTACCGGCGGTGGGCTGATGTTCGTGTTGGCCGTGTGCAATGCGATCGCGGTGTTGCTGCCGATGGCGCTGATCCTGCAGTCTCAACAGCGGCTGCGCCGGACTGGATTCGTGCTGGTCGGCTTCGGGCTGGGCGCGCTGGCCATGGCCACCTGCACCTGGCCGGGCGCGGACAATGGTCCGCTGCTGCAGCGCCTGCGCTATGTCGACACCTTCGACGTGATCAGCTATGCCTTGCAGGTGCTGGCCGCAGGTGGCTTCGGCCTGGTCGCCGGGCTGGCCTTCCATACGGTGTTCCGGCTGTCTCTGGAGGGCCGTTCCGGGCATGCCGCGCCGCCGCCGCCGGGGGAGGGGGCCTGAACAGCCTTCAGCGTCCTGCTGCGGCCCCCTGACGATGGCCAAGCGGGTGCTAGAATCCGCTCTTTCCTTTGCCGTTGCAGCGCCCCCATGCACCTGTCCCTGCTCAAGACCAAGATCCACCGCGCCACCGTCACCCATTCCGAGCTGAACTACGAAGGCTCGATCGCCATCGATGACAACCTGCTGGCTGCCACCGGCATCCGCGAGTTCGAGCAGGTGCACATCTGGGACGTGACCAACGGTGCGCGCTTCTCGACCTACGCCATCCGCGCCGAAGCCGGCAGCGGCGTTGTCTCGCTCAACGGTGGTGCTGCGCGCCACGTGCAGGTCGGTGACATCATCATCATCGCCGCGTTCGCCAGCATGACCGAGCAGGAAGCTGACAGCTTCAAGCCGAAGCTGGTGTACGTTGATGGCAAGAACCAGATCTCCCACACCAACGACACGATCCCGACCCAGGCCGCATGACAACGAACAACGGATTCGACTCGCTGCATTCCCACGCCCAGCGCCTGAAGGGCGCAAGCATTCCCAGCCTGCTCGCCGCCGAACCCGGCCGCGTGCAGGACCTGGCGCTGCGGGTCGGTCCGTTGTACGTCAACTTCGCGCGGCAGAAATACGATGCCGCGGCGTTGCAGGCCCTGCTCACGTTGGCCGCCGACCGTGATGTCGGTGGTGCCATCACCCGCTTGTTCCGTGGCGAGCAGGTCAACCTGACCGAAGGTCGCGCCGCGCTGCATACCGCGCTGCGCGGCGACGTGGTCGATGCGCCGGTGGCAGCCGAGGCCTATGCCACCGCGCGCGGGATCCGCCAGCGCATGGGCGTGCTGGTGCGTGCGCTGGAAGACAGCGGCGTCACTGACGTGGTCAGCGTCGGCATCGGTGGTTCCGATCTCGGTCCGCGCCTGGTCGCCGATGCGTTGCGCCCGGTCACCGGCGCGCGCCTGCGCGTGCATTTCGTATCGAACGTGGACGGCGCCGCCATGCAGCGCACGCTGGCCACGCTGGATCCGGCGAAGACCGCCGGCATCCTCATCTCCAAGACCTTCGGTACGCAGGAAACCCTGCTCAACGGCCAGATCCTGCACGACTGGCTGGGTGGCAGCGAGCGCCTGTATGCAGTCAGCGCCAATCCGGATCGCGCCGCCAAGGCCTTCGCGATCGCCGCCGATCGCGTACTGCCGATGTGGGACTGGGTCGGTGGCCGTTATTCGCTGTGGTCGGCCGTTGGTTTCCCGATCGCGCTTGCGATCGGTTTCGAGCGCTTCGAGCAGCTGCTGGACGGCGCCGCGCAGATGGATGCGCACGCGCTGGATGCACCGCTGGAGCGCAACCTGCCGGTGCTGCACGGCCTGACCGACATCTGGAACCGCAACCTGCTGGGCCATGCCACGCATGCGGTGATGACTTACGACCAGCGCCTGGCGCTGCTGCCGGCCTACCTGCAGCAGCTGGTGATGGAAAGCCTGGGCAAGCGCGTGCAGCGTGACGGCCAGCCAGTCACCACCGACACCGTGCCGGTGTGGTGGGGCGGCGCGGGCACCGATGTGCAGCACAGCTTCTTCCAGGCACTGCATCAGGGCACCAGCATCGTTCCGGCAGATTTCATCGGCTGCGTGCACAACGATGATCCCTACACGATCAATCATCAGGCCCTGCTGGCCAATCTGCTGGCGCAGACCGAAGCACTGGCCAATGGCCAGAGCAGCGACGACCCGCACCGTGATTACCCGGGCGGCCGCCCGAGCACGCTGATCCTGCTCGATGCGCTGACCCCGCAGGCGCTGGGTGCGCTGATCGCCATGTACGAACACGCCGTGTACGTGCAGTCGGTGATCTGGAACATCAATGCCTTCGACCAGTTCGGTGTCGAGCTTGGCAAGCAGCTGGCCAGTGGTCTGCTGCCGGCGCTGCAGGGTGAGGATGTGGCGATTGCCGATCCGATGACCCGCGAGATCCTGGCGCAGCTGAAGGGCTGACCGGGCCTGCGGATGTGCCGGCGCCGGCCGGCCATCCGATGCCTCTCCGGTTGCCTTCGATCCGGTCGCGCAGGAATGGCGGCGCGGCCACTCATTCCACGTCACTTCCGTACTGCACGTGCAGCGTATTCGTGCGTCCTGCCGCAGCGCAGCTTGACGCACTTCACACGCGGATGCAGTGTGCACGGGCGGCTGTACCTGTCATCCAGTATCGCTCGCAGCATGATGTTGATGCCAGGGACTGGCCGTATCCGAAGGGACGTGGAATTGATCCATGTCCTCAACGCCTCATGTTGTGAATGACAGGAGATTGCGAATGGATCTGAACGACGATGTTGTGTCCGGCTGGCTCAATGGCTCGGACGATGTGGATGGGTGTGCCAACCCTGCGGGTTCGCTGTTCATCTATGGCGCTGGGGCCACCGAGTCCGCGCTCACGTCGGCCTCCGACACCCTGATCACCGGTGGCGGTACCGAGTGCACCACCACGATGTCGGTGGTCAATCACTGCCTGTGCTGTTGATGTAGCCCGAGCCGGCACGCAGCGGCTTGCGCTGCGTGCCGGCGACTGGAACAGACTCTGGACACTTTGCAGGGGGCGTAATGACCGCTTCTCCGGCTGCGGCCGCGTTTGCGCGCATCACCGAACATTTTCTTGTCGACGCGCGCACCGCGTTGGCGGCTGGCCTGCATGACCCCGCCATCGATCTGCGGCCAGACGAGCGCGCACTCCTGCATGAGCAGGGCGATGCGGCGCTTCGTGAACATGCCCAGCTCAAGCTCAACCGCGTACTGCTGCTGGAACTGCATGCGGCCGCGCGCGGTGGTGACATCGGCCCGCTTGAGGGCGCCGGTGCGCTGGACGAATTCGTGGCCCTCGCCACCGGCGAGGGCTTCCATGAGCATCTGCAGCGACGCTACCCGGTGCTGCTGCCGCGGCTGTCGCGCATGCTCGAAGGACAATGTGCGGCTGTGGTGGAGCTGGCCGCGCGCATCGGCCGTGATCGTGCGCTGCTGACGGACCTGCTCGGCAGTCCGGCAGGATCGCTGCGTGCCGTGTCGCTGGGGCGCGGTGACCTGCACGGTGGCGGCCGGACCGTGGCGCGGTTGCAGTTCGACGGCGGTACGCTGATGTACAAGCCGCGCTCGCTGCGCATCGATGCCACGCTTGATGGCCTGCTTGAAGCCGTCTTCGGCGAGGGCCCTGGCCGGGTACGCGTGCCGCGCGTGGTGGATCGTGGCAGCCACGGCTGGGCTGCATTTGCCGAGCACCGTTATTGTTCCGGTGACGAAGAGCTGCGCGCCTACTACCGCGGTCTCGGTCACTGGCTGGCCATCCTGCGCCTGGTGGGCGGGACCGACATCCATCTGGAGAACCTGATCGCGGTCGGGCCGGTGCCGGTGGTGGTCGACGCCGAAAGCGTGTTCTCGCAGGTCATCGACGTCGAACCATCCGGTCTGGGCGATGCCTATGACACGGCAGTCAAGCTGATGCGCAATTCGGTGCTGCGCACCGGTATCGTACCGTTCCGCACCACCGGCCTCGGCATGGAAGGCGTGGACCTGTCCGCCGCCGGCGCACTGCCGGGTGAGCAGCCGCGCGTGCAGGTGCCGGTGATCATCGAAGACGGGACGGCGCCGGCGCGGCTGGGCCTGGTCGAGGCAGAGGTCGCCATCGCACAGAACCATCCGAGCCCCCAGCCCGATGTGTCGTTGTACTGGGACCACATCAGCGTGGGTTTCGTCGATGCCAGCGGGCGCCTGCGTGCGCTGGATGCCAGGGGCGAACTGATGCCGTTGCTGGCCGGTTTCGAAGGCTGCCAGGTGCGCGATGTGCGGCGGCCGACCATGGCCTACGCCGAGCTCGGGCGGATGCTCTGGCATCCGGCATCGCTGCACAAGGAAGCCCAGGCGGTTGAACGCGCGATCGATCTGCTGGTGCGCAATGCAGCGGTGTCACCGGCTGCGCCATCGGACCTGGAAACCGTACGTGGAGAAGTGGACGACCTGCGCCACGGTGACATTCCGATCTTCACTTCACAGCTGGACGCGACCCGCATCCGCTCCATCGCCGACAACTGGCGTTCGATGCGCATCGACCTCGAAGACGTGACCATCCGCAGCACGTTGGTGGCCACCGACCTGAACCAGCACGCGCTGGCCCGCGCCGAGGCTCGGTCCGGCTATAGCTACGCCGCGCAGCAGCCTCGCGCGGACGATCTGGACCTGCGCCGACGAACGCTTGCGGCACACGCGGTGGAGAATCTTCTGCGGCTTGCCGTGCACGGTGAAGACGGTTCGATGACCTGGATCACGCCCGAGGTGACCCGCACAGGATGGACCGTCCAGCCGGTGCAGCCCGACCTGTATTTCGGGCTGGGAGGCATTGCGTTCGCGCTGGCGGCCTACCGCCGGGAAGTGGAGCAGGGACGTGCCGATCCGGTGGCTGGGTTGGATCCGGCCATCGAAGGCGCCATTGCGGTGTTCCAGACCATGTGCGAGCGCCATCCCGCCGGGATCGATGGTGGTTTCGTCGGCTCGGGCTCGCAGATCTGGACCCTGCTGGCATTGCATGATCTGCTGCAGCGCCCCGCACTGCTCGCGCTGGCCGAGCGCTGTGCGGAAGGAGTGGAACGTCGTGGTTTCCAGGGGCCGGTGAAATTCGAACTGATTGATGGCGTGTCCGGCATGATCCTGCCGTTGCTGGCGCTGGCCGAGGCCACCGGCAGATCGCGCTGGCTGGAGTTGGCGGCTGTAGCCGGGCGCCGCATGCAGGAAGCAGCGATCGTCGATGCCGACGGCGCACGCTGGCCGACGCCACAGTTCCGCGAGCCGATCGGTGGCTTTGGCCACGGCGCGATGGGCATGGGCTGGGCGCTGGCACGGCTGGCGCGTTCGGATGCCGGCAGCGTGCCTGAGCGGGCCGCCTGGCGGCAGCTGGCCGAAGGAGCCTTTGCGTTCCAGGCGGCGCTGTTCGAGTCGCATACCGGGCGCTGGCGCGATATCCACCTGGAGGACGGGCAGAAGAATTTCCCGACCTGGTGCCATGGCAGTGTTGGCATCGGTCTGGCGGCGGCGGATCTGTACGCCCGCACCGGCGATCCCGCGCAGTTGCGTGACATGCGGCGGGCTGTGGCCGACGCGCGCGGCAAATGGGGGTTCAGCCACACCCTGTGCCATGGCGATGTGTCCACCCGGGAGCTGCTGGTGCTGGCGGCTGCGCTGGATCCGGAGGGATGTCCCTATCCGCAGGACGAGGCCGCCATCGAGATCGTTTCTTCGATCGAGGAGCACCAGGGCATGGTCGGCGGGCTGACCCGCGCGGCCTTTACTCCGGGCCTGATGATCGGTCTGGCAGGTACGATCTATGGCTTCCTGCGCATGCATCCGGCCTGCACGCTGCCGTCGCCGCTGCTGCAGGAGACGGTAGCGGCGCGGGTCGATGCGACGGCGTCGCGCTCCAGCGCCGCGCAGGACCGAGCAGTGCTGGCCGAGGTCTGAGCCGGACGGGTCCGGCGATCAACGGCTGGGATCGCGTTCCGGGCTTGGCCGCTTGGCCAGCTTGCGCTGCAGCGAACGCCGGTGCATGCCGAGCAGGCGGGCGGCTGCGGACACGTTGCCGCCGGTCTCGTGCATCGCCTGCTGGATGTGTTCCCACTGCAGGCGGCTGATCGGCGTCATCGCGTCGGGCACTTCCATCTCGCCATCGTCGGCCGGGCCGTCGTCTTCCTCGCCGAGCGCGCGCAGGATCATCGGCACCGTGGCCGGCTTCGGCAGGTAGTCGTCGGCACCGAGCTTGATCGCCTCCACGGCGGTGGCGATGCTCGCGTAGCCGGTCACCAGCAGGATGCGCATGTCCGCGCGCAGGGCACGCAGCGGCTGGATCAGTGCCAGGCCGGAATCGCTGCCCAGCTTCAGGTCGATCAGCGCGAACGCCGGCGGATGCTGGCGGGCCAGCGCCAGCGCACTGGCGGCATCCTGTGCGGTCTGCGTTTCAAGCCCCTTGCGGGCCAGGCTGCGCTGCAGGGTACGCAGGTACAGCTCGTCGTCGTCGACCAGCAGGCCCAGGGTGGAATGATGAAGGCTCATGGGGTGTCCTCGCGTGGGGCCAGCGGCAGGCGGAAGCCGACGCGGCTGCCGGCCCCCTGGGCCGGGCGCATCCACATCTCGCCGTCGAGGCGTTCGATGGTGGCATGGGACAGGGCCAGGCCGACGCCCATGCCCTCGCTTTTGCTGCTGCCGAACAGCTTGCCCGGCAGCACCGCGGCACGGGCGTCGAAGCCGTGGCCGTAGTCGCGGACTTCGCCGATCAGGTCGTCGCCTTCGATGCGCAGGTCCAGGTCCACGCGCGGCCGGCCGGCCTGCTCGCCGGCATCGGCGGCATTGTTGAGCAGGACCATCAGCAGATGGCCCACGCCCGGGTCGAGTGGCAGCCGCAGCGGCGCATCGTCATTGCGATGCAGGTCGATGGTCGGCCGCACCAGGCGCCACTGTTCCAGTACCTGCTGGGCGCTGGAGTGGCTGCGACCCGGTGCATCGGCCGAGGCCGGTGCGGCCAGCGCCAGCACGCGCTCGCGGCACTGCACCAGCAGCTCGCGCAGGGTTTCCATGTCTTCGCGTACTTCGGGCTCTTCGCTGCGCTCGGCCACGTCATCGGCGAGCAGGGTCATGGTCGCCAGCGGCGTGTTCAGTTCATGCGCCACCGAGGCGGCATGGGTGGCCAGGGCGACGATGCCCTCGTTGCGGGCGAAGCGTTCGCGCAGGGCCGACAGTTCCAGTTCGCGCTGGCGCAGCGCCAGTGCCAGGCGGGTGGAAAAGGTCAGCACGACCGCTGCGGAAATCAGGAAATTGGCGACCACGCCCCAGCGGTTGAGGTCCTGGGCGCGGAAATAGCCATCCGGCAGCGACTGGCCGAAGATGCCGCTGGCGGCGTAGCCGAGCAGGCAGGCCAGCGCCACCGCCAGTGCCCAGCGCAGGGGCAGGGCGAACGCGGCCAGCGCGATCAGGATCAGGAACAGCGAACTGAACGGGTTGGCCATGCCGCCACTCCAGCCCACCATCCAGGTCAGGATGATCACGTCCACCAGAATGTGGCCGAATGCGGTCAGTGGCGCGGTGTCGGCCGCCTCCGGGCGCAGCTGGGTGTAGATGTTGAACAGGGTCAGCACGGCCACGCCCGCCCACAATGGCAGCTGCGGCAACGGCAGGCCCAGCACCCAGGTGGCAACCAGGATGGTGGCGGCCTGGCCACCTACGGCAAGCCAGCGCAGGCTGCACAGGGTTCGGAGAAACGGGGCGTCGGGACCGGTCATTCACGCTCATCGTATGCGTTCACGCGTGACCGTGCCTGCGACAATCGGCCGCAGCCGTGCCGCCGGCTGAATGCGAGTCACCCGGAATGCGGAGGCGGGCGGTAGAATGCGCCCATGCACGACGCCGTTACCCGCCCGACGCCCCCTTCCGATGCCACTGCCTGGCCCCGCCGCCAGACCCATGCCGTCCAGATCGGCGGGGTCACCGTAGGCGGAGGCAAGCCGGTCGTGGTGCAGTCGATGACCAACACCGATACCTCCGACGTGGCCTCCAGCGTGAAGCAGGTGGCCGAGTTGTGGCGTGCGGGTTCGGAAATGGTGCGGCTGACCGTCAACACCGTGGAAGCGGCTGCGGCGATCCCGCGCATTGTCGACAAGCTGGCGATGATGGGCATCGACGTGCCGCTGATCGGCGACTTCCACTACAACGGTCATCAGCTGCTGACCGCCGAACCGGCGTGTGCCGAAGCGCTGGCCAAGTACCGCATCAACCCGGGCAACGTCGGCTTCGGCAAGAAGAAGGACCTGCAATTCGCCCAGCTGATCGAGTTCGCGATCCGCTACAACAAGCCGGTGCGCATCGGCGCCAATTGGGGCTCGCTGGACCAGGCCCTGGCGGCAAGGCTGATGGACGAGAACAACCTGCGTGAGCAGCCCTGGGACGCTGGCCGCGTGCTGCGCGAGGCGCTGATCCGCTCGGCGCTGGATTCGGCAGAGCAGGCGGTGGAGCTCGGCCTGCCGCGCGACCGCATCGTGCTGTCGGCCAAGGTCAGTGGCGTGCAGGAGCTGATCGCGGTGTACCGCGACCTGGCCCAGCGCTCGGATTTCGCCCTGCACCTGGGCCTGACCGAGGCCGGTATCGGCAGCAAGGGCATCGTCGCCTCGTCCGCGGCGCTGAGCGTGCTGCTGCAGGAGGGCATCGGTGACACCATTCGCATCTCGCTGACCCCGGAACCGGGCCAGTCGCGTACGCAGGAAGTGATCGTCGCCCAGGAGCTGCTGCAGACCACCGGCCAGCGCGCCTTCACGCCGCTGGTCACGGCCTGCCCGGGCTGCGGCCGCACCACCTCCGAGTTCTTCCAGGAGCTGGCCAAGGTGGTACAGAACCACGTGCGCGAGAAGATGCCGCTGTGGAAGATCCACCACCCGGGTGCGGAGAACATGACCCTGGCGGTGATGGGCTGCATCGTCAACGGGCCGGGCGAGTCGCGGCACGCCAACATCGGTATTTCGTTGCCGGGCACCGGTGAAACCCCGGCTGCGCCCGTATTCGTCGATGGCGAAAAGAAGGTGACCCTGCGTGGCGAGAACATCGCCCAGGAATTCGTCGCCCTGATCGACGATTACGTCGAACACAAGTATGTCCGAAGCGCCGGATAAGCCTGCGATCCTCGCTGCACCGGAGTCCGCCTCCGGCTTCCGCCACTGGATGGCGCGCAATGCCTGGCGCCTGGTCCTGCTGTTCGGTGGCGTGCTGCTGCCGCTGGCCGGCTTCGTCGCCCTGGCTGACGAGGTGCACGAGTTTGAATCGTTCCATTTCGATGCGCCGCTGCTGTGGCAGATGCATGGCCTGCATTCGCCGCTGCTGGACCGCTTCTTCGTGCTCATTTCCAGACTGGGCTACGAATGGTTCCTGATCCCGGCCGACGTGCTGATCATCGGTGTGCTGCTGGGCTACCGGCGGTGGCGCGAGGCGACCTTCGTGGCGGTCAGCTTCGTCGGCTCGGCGCTGCTGAACATGGGCAGCAAGCACTTCTTCCAGCGCCAGCGCCCCAGCCTGTGGGAATCGATCGCGCCGGAATCGACGTTCAGCTTCCCCAGCGGCCATGCGATGGGCTCGATGACCCTGGCAGTGACCCTGGTACTGCTGGCCTGGAACACCCGCTGGCGCTGGCCGGTGCTGCTGCTGGCACCGGCATTCAGCCTGCTGGTCAGCGTGTCCCGGGTCTACCTGGGGGTGCATTACCCCTCCGATATCCTGGCCGGATGGTGTGCCGCGCTGGTTTGGGTGGTAGGGTGCTATCTGGTCATGTTCAGTCGCCGGCACCCATGGCGACGTCACGGCTCGCCGCCAGCGAAGGCCAGCGAAGCATCATCACAGGGGGATTGACGTGGATGGCCCTTGAGGGACGTCTACGTGATAGATCAGTTGTTTCGTTGCAGCAGGTTCTGCAAGACAGGGGGCAAGCACAACGCGCGGTAGTGTGATGCGCAAGGCAGATTGCCGGGGTCGCATTCCGAACGCGCTTGCAGGGGTATCGGCACCCTGCCTAGCTTGACCTGCAATGGCCGCATTCGAAGAGGTACGTGAATGACGATTCGAGTCTACCTGGTGGATGACCACGCGCTGGTCCGCACCGGGATGAAGATGATTCTGTCGGGGGAAACCGACATCGAGGTGGTGGGCGAAGCCGAGACCGGCGAAGACGCGCTGCGTGAAGTCCGCCAGCTGCTGCCCGATGTGGTGCTGTGTGACCTGCACCTGCCGGGTGTGAGCGGCATGGAAGTGACCGAGCGCATCGTGCGCAGCCACCGCAATACCCGCGTGGTGATCGTGTCGGTGCTGGAAGATGGCCCGCTGCCGAAGCGGCTGCTCGAGGCTGGCGCCGCCGGTTACATCGGCAAGGGCTGCGATGCGCAGGAGCTGTTGCGCGCGGTGCGTGACGTGGCCGGTGGCCGCCGTTACCTGGGCACCAGCATCGCGCAGAACCTGGCGCTGTCGACGGTGGAAGGCAACGGTTCGCCGTTCGACAGCCTGTCACCGCGCGAGCTGGAAGTGGCACTGCTGCTGACCCAGGGCCTGCGCCAGGAAGACATCGCGCGGCGGTTGAGCCTGAGTGCGAAGACGGTGAACACGCACAAGGCGCGGTTGTTCGAGAAGATGGGGATCCACGACAACATCGCGTTGGCGCGGATGGCCAGCCAGTACGGGCTGGTGGATCCGGCACGGCCGCTGTAAGGGTTTCGGCCAACGGCTGAGCCCCTCGCGGTGTGCGGCAGGATTCGTGGGGTTGGCCCTGCGGAGGGATTGCGCAGGGGACGCCGTGAATCCATCCCTGGAGGCTCGGGCGCGCCATCCATGGCGCTTACGCCCCTGCGCAATCCCTCCGCGTGGCCACGGACAGGTTCCGTGCGCGTCCACCGCGGAATGATGAAGGAAGAGCAGGAGCGGGTCGCGCGCTGTGCGCGCTCGTCGCCTGGGGTCGGATCCCTTTCCCGGTGGGAAAGGGCTCTGACCCTTGATGATGCCGGAGCCGAGCGTGGGCTCGGCTCTACACCTTTGTCGGGCTCAGTGGCCGCGCACGCGCTTGATGATCTTTGCCGCGTCGCCGGCACTGGCGCGCACCTTGTCCCATTCGCCGTCGGCGATCCAGTTGCCCGGCACCATCCACGAACCACCGATGCAGACCACGTTCTTCTGCTCGAGGTATTCGGCGGCGGTGTTTTCGGTGATGCCACCGGTCGGGCACAGCTTGAGGTCGGCAACCGGGCCGGCCAGGCCCTTGATCATCGCCAGCCCACCCACGGCCGTGGCCGGGAACAGCTTGCACACACGGAAGCCCCGCGCATACAGCGACAGCAGCTCGGTCGGCGTTGCCGCACCCGGCACCACCGGCAGCGGCGCAGCGGCCAGTGCATCAGCCAGCGCCGGCGGCGTACCCGGGGTCACCAGGAAATCCGCACCCGCATCGATGGACTGCTGCATCTGCTCCACGGTCAGCACCGTACCGGCACCCACCACCACGTCCGGCAGCTCACGCTTGAGCATCGCCAGCGCTTCCATCGCCACCGGCGTACGCAGGGTCAGCTCGATGGCCGGCAAGCCACCTTCCAGCAGCGCCGCGCTGACCGCGCGCGCCTGGTCCAGCGTATGAATCGTCACCACCGGCAGGATGCCCGCCGCACGCAACAGCTCCGCCGCCTTCACCTGATGTTGTTCGATACCCATGCTTTTGCCCTTGCCTTTGCTCTTCTTGATTCAGTGGCCGCAGCGCAAATGACGCGCCGGGAATTGTCCAAGGGCAGTAGAGCGCCCTGGCCGGGACCGTGAGCGGCATGGATGCCGCGATCGAGCCCCCATGGATGGGTTTACGGCGTGTCCCGGCCAGGGCGCTCTACTGCCCAAGCCGGGAAGCCTGCCGCGGCTTTTCGCTTCAGGCGTCTTTCGCCTCATGCGGCGCCGCCGCCGCCGCGGCATCGTGCCCCAGCTCATACTCCGCATCGTAGTCCCACGGCCCACCATCAGCCGCCGCCGGCCCGCACGAAATCGAAATCGCACCCTGGTCGGCCGGGCCCACCACGCGGCGGTTGATCGCGAACAGGTTGCGGCCCAGGTCATGCGCGGCAGGCGCCGTGTTCGGTGCCAGTGGACGCGCAGCCCATTCGGCTGCGTCCACCAGCACTTCCAGCGTGCCGGCCTCGCCATCGAGGCGGATCATGTCGCCCTCGCGAACCTTGGCCAGCGGACCACCCCGCGCCGCTTCCGGCGTCACATGGATCGCCGCAGGAATCTTGCCCGAGGCGCCGGACAGGCGGCCGTCGGTGACCAGCGCCACGCGCCGGCCCTGGTTCTGCAGCAGGCCCAGCAGCGGCGCCAGCGAATGCAGTTCCGGCATGCCGTTCGCACGCGGGCCCTGGTAACGCACCACCGCCACGAAATGCTCGGGCAACAGGCCGCCGGCATGCAGCTTGTTCAACACCTGCGGCGCATCGACCACCACCGCCGGTGCTTCGATCGTGCGGTATTGCGGCTTCACCGCCGACAGTTTGATCAGCGACTTGCCGAGGTTGCCGCGCAGCAGGCGCAGGCCACCCTGGTGTTCGAACGGATTGTCGACGCCACGCACCACCTCTTCGTCGGCGCTGCGTTCCAGACCCGGCAGGTAGACCAGCTGGCCGTCGCGCAGCTGCGGCTCGCGCGCATAGTCGGTCATGCCGCCACGCGCCACGCTGACCAGGTCGCCATGCATCAGGCCGGCCTTGATCAGTTCGCCGAACACGAACGCCGGGCCGCCGGCAGCTGCAAAGCGGTTCACGTCGGCGTCGCCGTTCGGATAGACGCGGGCCAGCAGCGGGATCAGCTGCGACAGTTCGTCGAAGTCGTCCCAGGTCAGCACGATGCCGGCCGCACGCGCCACTGCGATCCAGTGGATGGTGTGGTTGGTCGAACCGCCGGTGGCCATCAGTGCGATGACCGCGTTGATGATCGCGCGCTCGTCGATGATCCGGCCCAACGGGCGGAAGTCGTCGCCGAGTGCCGTGATGTCGAGCGCTCGCTCGGTGGCTTCACGGGTGAGGGCGTCGCGCAACGGCGTGCCTGGATTGACGAACGATGCGCCCGGCAGCTGCACGCCCATCGCTTCCAGCAGTACCTGGTTGGAATTGGCAGTGCCGTAGAAGGTGCAGGTGCCGGCGCCGTGGTACGACGCGGACTCCGCTTCCAGCAGTTCTTCGCGGGTGGCTTCGCCAGCGGCATAGCGCTCGCGCACTTCGGCCTTCTGCTTGTTCGGGATGCCCGGGGTCATCGGGCCGGCCGGCACGAACACCGCCGGCAGATGGCCGAAGGCCAGCGCACCGATCAGCAGGCCCGGCACGATCTTGTCGCACACACCGAGGTAGACGGTGGTGTCGAACATATCGTGGCTGAGCCCGATCGCGGTGGCCTGCGCGATCACATCGCGCGAGAACAGTGACAGTTCCATGCCGCCGCGGCCCTGGGTGACGCCGTCGCACATCGCCGGCACGCCGCCGGCCACCTGTGCGGTGGCGCCCAGCTCGCGGGCGATCTCGCGGATCTGCTCGGGATAGGTCTCGAACGGCTGGTGCGCCGACAGCATGTCGTTGTAGGCGGTGATGATGCCGAGGTTCGGCGTCACGCCGCCGCGCAGGCGGCTCTTGTCGGTGCCGCCGCAGGCGGCGAACCCGTGGGCGAGGTTGCCGCAGCTCAGGCGGCTGCGGAACGGGCCTTCACGCAGGGAGGCGTCGATCGCGGCCAGGTAGGCGGCGCGCGAGGCGGCGCTGCGGCGGATGACACGCTCAGTGATGGCTTGCAGTTGCGGATGGAGGCTCATTGGCTACCGGCGTTCGTGGTGGCGAGAGGCAAGCGGCGGCACGGCGCCGCCGCCAACATCAATCAGCCCAGTGGACGCGCAGGCGCGCGCCGTCCAGGTTGATCGCATTGAGGATGGGGTACTGCTGGGCGTCATTGCTGTCCAGCGCCTGGCGCAGTACCTGCAGCTTCTGCTTGCCGCGCAGCAGCAGCAGGCGCTGGCGGCACTGGCGCAGGCCATGCGGGGTCAGCGTGATGCGCAGCGGCCACTGGTTCGCGCCCGGGCAGCCGGTGGCATCCAGCGCCGCGTAGGGCAGGGTGCTTTCCAGTGCGCGGGCCAGGTCCTTCGAGCCGGGGAACAGCGAGGCGGTGTGGCCGTCGTTGCCCATGCCCAGCGCCACCAGGCTCGGCGGTTGGCTGTGCTGCGCCTGCAGGTTGGCGGTGTACACGCATTCCGGAAGTGGCTTGCCGATGCGCACCAGCGGATCGAAATGCGCACCTTCGGCGCGCTTGAGCAGATTCTCGCGCACCAGCCAGGCATTGCTGTCGCGATCCTGCGGCGACAGCCAGCGCTCATCGGCCAGGCTCACTTCCACGCGGTCCCAGTGCACGTCCAGTTCGGCCAGCGCCTGGTACACCGGTGCCGGCGTGGTGCCGCCGGACAACAGGATGCGGGCGCGGCCCACTTCGTTGATGTCGTGGTTGAGGGTCTGCGCCATCTCGGCGGCCACCGCCTCGATCCAGCCATCGGCATCGCCGTGCTGGATGAACTCGATGCGGTCGTCGTGGAAGGTGGTGGGGCTCATGCGGCAACTCCAGGTGCGTCACGTTCGGCGTCGGCGGCATAGGCGGCGGCGCCCAGTAGTCCGGCGTGGGAGTGCATCACGGCCAACGAGGGCACCCGCGCCATGATCGAGGAGAAGCGGCCCTTGTGTTCGAAGCGCTGGCGGAACCCGGAGTGCTGCAGCGAATCGAGCATCTTCGGGGTCAGCCCGCCGGTCAGGAACACGCCGTCCCACGCGCCCTGGGTCAGCACCAGGTCGCCTGCGATGGCGCCGAACACGGCGCAGAACACATCGACGGTGCGCATCGCCTGCGGGTCACCGTGCAGGGCGCGGGCGGTCACGTCCACCGGCTGCAGTTGGCCCGGATCGATGCCGGCCATCTCGCATACGGCGCGATGGATGTTGACCAGGCCAGGGCCGCAGATCAGGCGCTCGTTGGAGACGCGGCCGAACTGTTCGGACAGGATCTCCAGGATGCGGATCTCCTCCGGGGTTCCCGGCGGGAAGCTGACATGGCCGCCTTCGGTTTCCAGCGGGTAGCAGCGGCCGTGGCGCAGGATCAGGCCACCGACACCCAGGCCCGTACCCGGCCCGATCACCGCGTAGTTGCGCGGCTGGCCGGGTTTGCCCGGCACCCAGGCGGCACCGCCGACCTGGACCACGTCATCGGGCTGCAGCAGCGAAATCGCCATCGCCTGTGCGGCGAAGTCGTTGATCAGGTGCAGTTCGTTGAAGCCGAGCATGGCGGCGGTGCGGCTGCGCGAGATCACCCACGGGTGGTTGGTGATGCGCGCTTCGTCACCGTCGACGCGACCGGCCACCGCGAACACGCCGCGGCTGGCCGTGGCGCCGATCTGTTCCAGATGGTGGCGCGCGGCATCACCCAGCGACGGGAACTCCGCCACCGCGTACTCGCGGATGCTGTCCTTCTGCAGCGGTGCGTCCTGCGAGGTGTCGGCCAGGGCGAAGCGGGCGTTGGTACCGCCGATGTCGGCGACCAGCACCGGCTGCGAGCTGGCACTCATGCCGACGCTCCGCTGTCCGGCGCGTCCACGCCCTGCGGCAGGAACTCGCCCGCGTTGGCCGGGCCCCACTGGCCGGCGGGGTAGGGTTCCAGCGGCAGATTGGCATCCTTCCAGGCGTCGGCGACGCTGTCGATCCACGCCCAGGCGGCGCGCACTTCGTCATCTCGCACGAACAGCGTGTGGTTGCCGTTGAAGGCATCCAGGAACAGGCGTTCGTAGGCGATGCGGCGGTGCAGGCCAGTCGGCACCGACAGTTCCAGTTCCAGCGGATGCAGCTCCAGCGCGCCCCATTCCGGGCCGGCCAGGCTGCTCATCAGGCCCAGTTCGATGTTTTCCTGCGGCTGCAGCTGGAACACCAGGCGGTTCGGTGCGGCCTGCGCGCGCTGCGGGCGCTCGAACAGCCAGTGGGTGACCGGCTTCAGCGTGACTACCACGCGGGTGGTGCGTTCGGGCAGGCGCTTGCCGGTGACCAGGTGGAACGGCACGCCGCTCCAGCGCCAGTTGTCGATATGCGCGGTGACCCCGGCGAAGGTCTCCACGTCGCTGCCTTCCGGCGGCTGGTAGGCCTGGGCCGGCTGGCCGTTGATGGTACCGGCGGTGTAGCGGCCACGGATGCTGTCACGCGCGGCGTGCTTGGCATCGAGCGGGCGCAGGGCGCGCAGCACCTTGACCTTCTCGTCGCGGATGCGGTCGGCTTCCAGCGAGGCCGGCGGCTCCATCGCCACCATGCACAGCAGCTGCAGGATGTGGCTCTGCACCATGTCGCGCAGCGCGCCGGAGCGGGCGTAGTAGGCGTCGCGGCCATCCACGCCTTCGCTCTCGGCCACCAGGATGTGCACCGATTCGATGTAGTTGCGGTTCCACACCGCTTCCAGCAGCGTGTTGCCGAAGCGCAGCGCGATCAGGTTCTGCACTGCGGCCTTGCCCAGGTAGTGGTCGAGGCGGAACACGCGGTCCTCGTCGATCCACTGGCCGATGGTGCTGATGATTTCCTCGGCGCTCTCGCTGTCGCTGCCGATCGGCTTCTCCAGCATCAGGCGTGCCGGTGCGGCGAGGGCGCCGCCCTTGGCCAGGCCTTCGCAGGTGGAGATGTACAGGCCCGGCGGGATGGCCAGGTAGCTGACGCACTTGCGGTGCACCAGGTCGGAGACCGCGGCGGCAACCGAGTCGACGTCGCGCAGGTCCACCGAACGATAGTCGATGCGGCGCAGCAGGGCGCTGATGTCGTCCTGCGTGGCCATCGGCATGGCCTGCTGCAGGCGCGGCCGCAGGATGTCATGGAAGGCTTCGGTGTCATGCCCGGACAGGGCCAGCGCACGGATGCGGAAGTCCTCCGGCAGCAGGCCGTCGCCAAGCAGGCGAAGCAGCGAAGGGAACAGGTAGCGCTGGGCCAGATCACCTGTGGCACCGAACAGGAAGAGGGTGTCGTGCATCGCTCGAGTTTCAGATCCGGGTGACATCGTTGTCAATCGCTTCATGGCTGGGTTCGGGGGACATCCGCGCAACTGCCTGTCCGAGGTTCGTCAGGTGCGATCTCCGGGGTAGCGGAAGACCGTTCCATTCGAAACCACTGCCTCGGCGGAACCTTCGTTCAACCGCCGACGCAGATCGGTGCGCACCGATCCTCGGATAGTGCCACGTGAAAACGTTTACATGGCAGAATGGGCAACTGTATTCGATTGCAGTGCTCGCCGTCATGCGGCGGGCGCGCAATCATCACTGCCATCGGGAGGGCCGAGGCAGTCCCAAAAGACAGCCCGGCTTCGGGCGGACCGGATAGGTGATATGGCAAAAGTGCAGTTGCAGGGTGTGCGCAAGGTCTATGACAACGGCCAGGTCGCGGTGAAGGACGCCAGCTTCGAGGTCGCCGATGGCGAGCTGATGGTGCTGGTCGGTCCGTCCGGCTGTGGCAAGTCGACCCTGCTGCGGATGGTGGCTGGCCTGGAGGAGATCAGCGGCGGCACGCTGACCATCGGTGATCGCGTGGTCAACGACGTGGCGCCGAAGGACCGCGACATCGCCATGGTGTTCCAGAGCTACGCGCTGTACCCGCACATGACCGTGGCCGAGAACCTGGCCTTCGGCCTGAAGCTGCGCGGGCATGACAAGGCGACCATCGACAAGCGCATCGCCGAAGCAGCGCAGACCCTGGGCCTGACCGAGATGATGGACAAGCTGCCCAAGGCGATGTCCGGTGGCCAGCGCCAGCGTGTTGCGCTGGGCCGTGCACTGGTGCGCGAGCCGGCGGTGTTCCTGCTGGACGAGCCGCTGTCCAACCTCGACGCCAAGCTGCGCCACAGCGTGCGTACCGAGATCGCGCAGCTGCATCGCAAGCTGGGCACCACCATGATCTACGTGACGCACGACCAGGTCGAAGCAATGACCCTGGGCCAGCGCATCGTGGTGTTGAAGGACGGCATCATCCAGCAGATCGATACGCCGATGGCGCTGTACGACCGCCCGGCCAATCTGTTCGTGGCCGGTTTCCTCGGCAGCCCGGCGATGAACGTGCTGCGTGGCACGCTGCAGGGCGATGCCGGCGGCGTGACCGTGGTCGACGGCGAATGGCGCGCACCGCTGGGCCAGGCCACGATCGATCCGGCATGGCTGCAGAAGCCGATCGCGGTGGGCGTGCGTCCGGAACACCTGCAACCGGCGGCTGCCGATGATGCGCATGCGTTCGTCGCACGCATTGAAGGCATCGAACCGGTCGGCAACGAGATCTTCGTCAACCTGAGCAGTGGCCAGCACGCGCTGACCATGCGCGTGGCGCCGCAGTCGCTGCCGGCGGTGGGCGAGCAGATCCGCGTGGCGATCCACCCGCAGGGCCTGCACTTCTTCAACCCGGAATCCGGCGAGCGGCTGTAACGGGTAGTGCCGGGGGGGGGGGGGGGGCGGGGGCGGGGGGCGGGGGGGGGGGGGGGGGGGGCGCGCGCCCGGCGGCGGGCCCCCGGGGGCGCCCGGCGCGCCCCGCCACGCGGGGCATGTGGGGGGGCTCCGCGCACCC
>NZ_JCAFWP010000043.1:0-33897 GCF_059295135.1 Stenotrophomonas sp. INTA L402-1 | reverse complement strand
AGATGTGTATAAGAGACAGAAGCAACGCAGCATGCAGACATCCACCGAGCTTGCGCGGCCGATCGACCGCTATTTCGCCAGCTACTCCGACGACCACCGCAATGTGATCAACCAGCGCATCCACGTGGTGGCGGTGCCGGCGATCCTGTGGTCGGTGGTGGCCCTGCTGTGGTGCCTGCCGCCGCTGATCACCTGGTTCCAGTACGGCATCTGGTCGGCGTTCGCGATGTTCAGCGCCTGGTGCTTCTACAACAAGCTGTCGCGCCCGCTGGGCATCGGCATGCTCATTCAGTTCTTCGTGTTCGGCTGCCTGTGCAGGCTGCTGGAGGCCGAGATCGGCCTGCATAACCTGTTCTGGCTGGCGGTGGGTGTATTCGTTGTGGCCTGGATCGCCCAGTTCATCGGTCACAAGTTCGAGGGCCGCAAGCCCAGCTTCCTGACCGACCTGACCTACCTGCTGATCGGCCCGGCCTGGGTGATGGCCAAGTTCTACCGCAAGCTCGACTGGCGCTACTGACCTGCCCGTGGCCGACGGTGCCCCTCGTTTCCTGAACGGGCAGATTCCGTCACCCGCACTCCACGACGGCCCTGCCAGCCTGCACCGGTGATCCGTTCCCCACCTCCCGCCCGTCGACGGCAGCCCCTGTGCGACAGGGCCTGCGGTCTCCCTGCGTCGGCGTAGGGTGTCCCCCTAGGGCAACCGGGGAGGGACCGCAGCAACGTGATGCTGCGCTGCAAAAAAAATGAATCAGCGGACGTTACATGCAATTGATCGCTGTTCGATGGGTTTCGGCGACATTTCGCAGCCTGTTATCCTCCCTGACCTGCTCGTGAATCATGGATTCCCTGCATGCTCCCCAGCCTGCCCCTGCTGCTGGCCCTGCCGTTCCTGATGGCAGCGGCTGTTGCGGCCTTCCCCCGTAGTTCGCGCTCGACTGCTGCCTGGCTGGCGGCGCTGGCGCCGTTGGGCGGACTGGCCATCCTCGGCTGGCTGACCCCGTCGGTGCTCGATGGCCAGGTGGTCCGCACCCTGGTGCCCTGGCTGCCGCAGATCGGCCTGGACTTCACCCTGCGCCTGGACGGCCTGGCCTGGATGTTCGCCGGGCTGGTGCTCGGCATCGGCGCGCTGGTGGTGCTGTATGCGCGCTACTACCTGAGCCAGCAGGACAACGCCCACCGCTTCTACTGCTACCTGCTGCTGTTCATGGGCGCCATGCTGGGCATGGTGCTGTCGGGCAACCTGCTGTTGCTGATGATCTTCTGGGAAATGACCAGCATCAGCTCGTTCCTGCTGATCGGCTTCTGGTCGCACCGCCAGGACGCCCGCGAAGGCGCACGCATGGCGCTGGTGATCACCGGCGGCGGTGGCCTGGCCCTGCTCGGTGGCGTGCTGCTGATCGGCCGCATCGTCGGCAGCTTCGACCTGGACGTGGTGCTGGCCGCCGGCGAGCAGATCCGCGCCAGCGCGCTGTACCCGTACGCACTGTTCCTGGTGCTGGCCGGCATCTTCACCAAGAGCGCGCAGTTCCCGTTCCACTTCTGGCTGCCGCACGCGATGGCGGCGCCGACCCCGGTCTCTGCCTACCTGCACTCGGCCACCATGGTGAAGGCCGGTGTGTTCCTGCTGGCGCGGCTGCACCCGGCACTGGCCGGCAGCGACCTGTTCTTCTACACGGTCAGCGGCATCGGCGCGCTGACCCTGCTGATCGGCGCCTGGAACGCGATCTTCCAGCACGACCTGAAAGGCCTGCTGGCGTACTCGACCATTTCCCACCTGGGCCTGATCACCCTGCTGTTCGGCCTGTCCACGCCGATGGCGGTGGTGGCCGGCGTGTTCCACATCCTCAACCACGCCACCTTCAAGGCCTCGCTGTTCATGGCCGCCGGCATCATCGACCACGAAACCGGCACCCGTGACATGCGCAAGCTGGGTGGCCTGCGCAAACTGATGCCATTCACCAGCGCGCTGGCGATCATCGCCTCGCTGGCGATGGCCGGCATCCCGTTGCTCAACGGTTTCCTATCCAAGGAAATGCTGTTCGCCGAAGCGCTGACCGCCGGTGGCGGCCCGGGCGCGATGCGCACGGCCGTATCGATCGCGGCGCTGCTGGCCGGTGTGTTCGGCGTGGCCTACAGCCTGCGCTTCGTGCACGACACCTTCTTCGGCCCCGGCCCGCACGACCTCGACCGCGTGCCGCATGAGCCGCCGCGCTGGATGAAGGTGCCGGTGGAACTGCTGGTGGTGATCTGCGTGGCGGTGGGCATCGCCCCGGCACTGACCGTGGCGCCGGTGCTGCATGCCGCTGCGGCCTCGATCCTCGGCAACGCCATGCCCGAATACAGCCTGGCGGTGTGGCACGGCTTCAACCTGCCGCTGGCGATGAGCGCGATCGGCGTGGTCGGTGGCGTGGCGCTATACTTTGGCCTGCGCAAGCTGATCAACCTGCACGGGGTGGAAACCCGCACCACCGGCCGCAACGTGTTCCATGCGCAGCTGGATGCCCTTTCCGCGCTGGCCATGCGCCTGACCAACGGCATCGCCAATGGCAGCCTGCAGCGCATGCTGCTGGGCCTGGTGCTGGTGGCGATCGCGGTCGCCGCCGCGCCGTTCGTGGCCAACCCGGCCTCGCCGAACTGGACCGCGCCGCAGCCGATCCCGCTGCTGGGCTGGGTGCTGTGGCTGGTGATGATGGCCTGCGCCGTTGCCACCCTCCGTGTCTACAAGCAGCGCCTGCTGGCGGTGCTGCTGGTCGGCGGCGTCGGCCTGATGGTGGCGCTGACCTTCGTGTTCCTGTCCGCACCGGACCTGGCGCTGACCCAGCTGCTGGTGGAGATGGTGACCCTAGTGCTGATGCTGCTGGGCATGAACTACCTGCCCGCGCAGTCCGGGCCGGAGCGGCCGCGCTGGCGCAAGCGCCGCGATGCGGTGATCGCGGTCATCGCCGGCGCCGGCCTGGGTGCGCTGGCCTATTCGGCGATGACGCTGCCGCCGAACACCATGGCCGGCGAGCTGCTCGCCCGTGCCCTGCCCGAGGCCTACGGCCAGAATGTGGTCAACGTGATCCTGGTCGACTTCCGCGGCTTCGATACCTTCGGCGAGATCACCGTGTTCGGTATCGCCGCACTGGTGGTGCATGCGCTACTGCGTCGCACGCGGATGGCGCCGGAGCAGATCATGCCCGGCCCGCCGATCAAGCTGCCGGTGCCGGCCGACCTGGCGCAGATCATGTTCCCGCTGACGCTTACCGTATCGATCTTCCTGTTCCTGCGCGGCCACAACGCGCCGGGCGGTGGCTTCATCGCCGGCCTGGTGCTGGCGGTGCCGCTGCTGATCCAGTACGTGATCCAGGGCACCGCGTCGGTGGAGTCGCGCTTCGGCTTCGACTACATCCGCTGCATCGGCATGGGCCTGCTGATCGCCATCCTCAGCGGCAGTGCGTCGATGCTGTTCGGCGTGCCGTTCCTGACCAGCGGCCACCTCGACCTGCACCTGCCGCTGATCGGCGAGGTACCGCTGGCCAGCGCGATCGGCTTCGATATCGGCGTGTACCTGGTGGTGTTCGGTGGCGCCATGCTGATGCTGTCGATGATGGGCACGATCAAGCCGTCGCGCACCCGCACTGCCCGCAAGGGTGAGATCGACCTGCAACGCCGTTCGGCACGCACCGGGGAGATGCACTGATGGAACTGGCCCTGGCTACCGCGATCGGCGTACTGACCGCCATCGGCATCTACCTGCTGCTGGGTGCGCGCAGCTTCGATGTGATCCTCGGCATGACCTTCCTGTCCTACGCCACCAACCTGCTGATCTTCGCCGGTGGCCGCGTGGTGCTGGGCAAGGCACCGGTGCTGCAGGAAGGCGTGGACAGTCACCTGGGCAACTACACCGATCCGCTGCCACAGGCGCTGGTGCTGACCGCGATCGTGATCGCCTTCGCGATGACCGCGGTCAGCATCGTGCTGGCCATGCGCAGCCGCAGCGACAACCACAGCGACCATGTGGACGCCCACGAGCCGGATGACGACCTGCAGGATGAGAGCGTGCTGCCGCGCCAGGGCGAGGACCGCGCATGAACCACCTGGTGATCCTGCCCATCCTGATTCCGCTGCTGGGTGCTGCACTGTCGCTGTTCGTCGAACACCGCCGCTATGGCCCCAAGGTGCAGCGCGCGGTGGCCTGGACTGCGCTGTCGGCGCTGGCGCTGGCGGTGGGCCTGCTGTTTGCCACCACCGCCACTGGTGAGATCAACGTCTACCTGCTCGGCGACTGGCCGTCGCGTCTGGGCATCGCGCTGGTGGCCGACCGGCTGTCGGCGTGGATGCTGCTGACCACCCTGCTGCTGGCCATTCCCTGCCTGCTGCATGCCTGCTCGGGCTGGGACCGGCGCGCACCGCACTTCCATGCACTGTTCCAGTTCCAGCTGGTCGGCCTGAATGGCGCGTTCCTGACCGGCGACATCTTCAACCTGTTCGTGTTCTTCGAGGTGATGCTGATCGCCTCCTACGGCCTGCTGCTCAGTGGCGGCCGCGGCCTGCGCATGCGCATCGGCCTGCACTACGTGGTGTTCAACGTCACCGCCTCGACCCTGTTCCTGATCGCACTGGGCCTGCTGTACGCCTCGCTGGGCTCGCTGAACATGGCCGAGCTGTCGCAGCGCATTGCCGAGGTGCCGCCGGCGCAGCTGACCCTGGTAAAGGCCACGATGGGCCTGTTGCTGCTGGTGTTCTGCGCCAAGGCTGCACTGATGCCGCTGTACCTGTGGCTGCCGGAAGCCTATTCGCGCGCACCGGCCGCCGTGGCCGCCCTGTTCGCGATCATGACCAAGGTCGGCCTGTACTCGGTGCTGCGCATCCAGATGCTGTGGTTCGGCGACGATGCCGGTGCGATGGCCGGCTATGGCCGCGACTGGCTGCTGTGGGCCGGCGTGGCAACGCTGGTACTTGGCGGCCTCGGTGCGCTGGCCGCGACCCGCCTGCGCGTGCTGATCTCGTATCTGGTAATCGTCTCGGCAGCCACGCTGTTCATCGCCTTCTCGGTAGGCACGCCGCAGGTGCTGTCCGCCGGCCTGTACTACCTGCCGCACAGCAGCTTCGTCGCCGCCGCACTGTTCCTGATTGCCGACCTGATCCGCCGCCGCCGCGGTGGCGCCAGCGACCGCAAGGAAGTGGTCGCGCCGATGCCGGGCAAGGAAACGCCGGCGGTGCTGTTCCTGATCGGCGCGGTGTCCGTGGCCGGCCTGCCGCCGCTGTCCGGCTTCCTGGCCAAGGCCGCACTGCTGGCCGGCATGCCGGCGCAGTACACCGCCCCGGTGTGGACCGCGGTGCTGGTGAGCAGCCTGCTGGTGATCATGGGCCTGACCCGAGGCGGCATCCGCCTGTTCTGGCGCGTGCCACCGGTCGAGGCCGATGCACCGAAGCCGCGCAAGGCACGCCTGCGCCGGGTCGAGCTGTACGCGGCCTGCATCCTGCTGGCCTACGGCATCGGCATGACCCTGGCCGCCGCGCCACTGATGCGCTACACCGACGCCACCGCCGCACAGCTGCTGCACCCCAGCGAGTACGTGCAGCAGTTGCGCGCGACCACGCCGGAGATCCGCCAGCCATGACCGCCCAGCGTTCCCTGTTCCGCCGCGTCATTCCCTCGCCGATGCTCAGCATCATGGTGGTGGCGTTCTGGCTGCTGATGTCCGACAGCTTCACCCTCGGCCAGTTCGTGCTGGGGCTGGTGCTGGGCGTGGTGGTGCCGCTGTTCGCCGCGCGCCTGGACCGCGAGTTCGCCCGCATCGGTACCCTGCGCCCGCTGCCCAAGCTGCTGTGCGTGACCCTGTGGGACATCCTGATGTCCAACATCCGCGTCGCCGTGCAGGTGCTGGGCCCGGAGAAGAACATCCATCCGGGCTTCATCTGGCTGCCGCTGGACATTGCCAACATCCACGGCATCGCCGCGCTGACCAGCATGATCACGCTGACCCCGGGCACGGTCTCGGCCGCGCTCAGTGACGACCGCAAGTTCCTGCTGGTGCATGTGCTGCACCTGGAGGATCCACAGGACCTGATCGATACGATCAAGCGCCGTTACGAGGCGCCGTTGATGGAGATCTTCCCATGACCGGTTTTGAAGTCATCCAGACCACCCTGGTGGTGTGCATGCACGTGGTCGGCCTGGCCATGCTGCTGGCCACCTGGCGCCTGCTGCGCGGGCCGACCGTGCCCGACCGCATCCTCGCGCTGGACACGCTGTCGGTGACCGCGATTGCCGAGCTGATGCTGTTCGGCATGTACCTCAACTCGCCGATCTACTTCGAGGCGGCGCTGATCATCGCCATGCTGGGCTTCGGCAGCACCGTGGTGCTGAGCAAGTTCGTGCTGCGCCGGGACATCGTCGAATGATCACCGCGATCCAGATCGGCCTGTCGATCCTGCTGCTGTTCGGCTGCTTCTTCATCCTGGTCGGTGCACTGGGCCTGGTGAAGCTGTCCACGTTCTTCAAGCGGCTGCACGCACCGACCAAGGCCAGCACACTGGGCGTGGGCTGCGTGCTGGTGTGCTCGGTGTGCTACCACATCTTCCTCGGCCAGGACCCGCAGCCGCGCGAGCTGCTGATCACCGTGTTCCTGTTCATCACCGCACCGATCAGCGCGCACATGATGGCCAAGGCCGCGCTGTCGCTGCTGATGGAAACCCGCCCCAGCCTGCCCGGCAACGAGCCGGCTGCTGAAGAGCAGCTGCCGCCGCCGGAACCGGTGCGGGAAGAAGAAACCACGCAGAACCGGTGAATCCGGTAGAGGCCGACCTTGGTCGGCGCTTTGTTTCCCTGAGTGCCAACCAAGGTTGGCAGCTACCGCATCATCGGTGGGTGGACCGGTGGGTGCCGACCGTTGGTCGGCACGGAACCAACCGCATCCACGCATGGCCTGGATCTACCGACTGCAATGCCCGGTAGCGGCCGACCTTGGTCGGCGCTTTGTTTCCCCGAGTGCCAACCAAGGTTGGCAGCTACCGGATCATCGGTGGGTTGACCGGTGGGTGCCGACCGTTGGTCGGCACGGAGCCAACCGCATCCACGCGTGGCGTGGATCTACCGACCACAATGCCGGGTAGAGGCCGACCTTGGTCGGCGCTCTGTTTCCCCGAGTGCCAACCGAGGTTGGCAGCTACCGCATCATCGGCGAGGTGACCGGTAGGTGCCGACCTTGGTCGGCACGGAACCAACCGCATCCACGCGTGGCGTGGATCTACAACGCCGGGGCACCCACCAGCAGCAGCTCCAGCACGAACCAGCCCGCGAACGCGACCAGCAGGATCGCGCCTTCGCCGCGGCTGATCTTCAGGTCGCCGCGCAGCATGGGGTACAGCACCAGTGCGAAGGCCAGCAGCGCCGGCAGTTCCAGGCGCACGAACGAGGCCGGCAGCGCCAGCGGCTGCAGTACGGCCATCGCACCAATCACCAGCAACAGGTTGACCACGCTGGAACCCAGCACGTGGCCCAGCACCATGTCGCCATGACCACGGCGTGCGGCAGCAATCGCGGTTGCCACCTCCGGCAGCGCGGTACCGATCGCGACCGGCAGCAGACCGACCAGCAGCGGCGTCCAACCCAGTGCAGTACCGAAGTCCGCTGCGGCCCCCACCACCAGGCGTGCGCCCCAGTACAGGGCCAGCGCGGCGATGAGCACCCGCAGTACATTCAACGGCAGGCTGGTGCGGCTCAGTGCGGACTCGGCGATGGCTGCCTGCACCTCCGCACTCTCGCTGCGACCACGGCGCAGCAGCAGCACCTGCACCACGATGAAGCCGGCCAGCAGCACGCCGCCCTCCCAGCGTGCCAGGCCACCATCAAGACCGAACAGGATCAGCAGCACGCCGGCCGCCAGCAGCGACCACCACAGCACCGTCTGCAGGCGCGCGCGCAGCAGCAGTGGCGCAGCCATGGCCGCCACGGCCAGGGTCAGGCCCAGGTTGACGATGCTGCTGCCCACCGCGTTGCCCAGCGCCAGCTCCGGCTGACCGACCGCCAGCGCGCGCGCGTTGACCGCCAGTTCCGGCAGCGAAGTGGTCACGCCGAGCAGCAACAGGCCAGCCGTGAACGGACTGGCCCCGAAGCGTTGCGCCAGGCCGGACACGGCCTTGACGATGGAGTCCCCGCCCAGCGCCAGCAGCAGCAGGCCGAGCAGGAACCAGGCAATGGCAATGGCGATCATCGAGCACTCCCCCAGCGGTCGTGGCGCGATTCTACGCTGGCCCCGCGCGCATGGCTGGGCCGTAGATCAAGGATCAGCCACAGCCTTCCACATAATCGACCTGCGGGGTCTGCCCGACCCGCCACGCGCCGACCCGACCGTCCGCACCGAGCGCGAAGTCGATCACCGCCCCACCCTCCTGCGCCGGACGCACGCGCAGGTGCTGGGCCTTCTCGTCGTACTTGTCGGGGCCGACGTCACCGCGCTCGGGGTACAGCACCTGCAGCTCGCCCAGGGTCATGCCGACCTTGCCGCCGCCCGGTGCGATGACCGCAGCACTGTGCACGTCATAGCGCACCAGCTTGCGGCCTTCGATCATCAGGCGCGGATCCTCGGCATTCTGCGGTCGCAGGAAATAGCAGCCATCGTTGCTGTCGTCGACCGGCAGCGGTTTGCCGGCGGCATCGCTGCCCAAGCCCTGCAGCGAGGTGCCGAAGCCGCTGCGGACCTCGGCGATGGCTGCGCCGAGCTTCGCACCGGCGTAGCCGTCCAGGCGTGCGGGGCTGTCGCTGCGGAGATCATTGGCCGGGCGCGAGGCCAGATCGGGATCGGCGGACTGTGCGGGGCCGGTCGCCGAAGCGGTTTCGGCCGGGGTGTCGCTGCCACTGCCGGCCGCCCCCTGTTTGTCCTGGCCGCCGCAGGCGGTGAGCGAAAGCAGCAACAGACCAGCAATCGGGAGGTACTTCATCGGTGCGGTTCCCTGGCACGAAGGTGGCTGCACGCTAGCGCAGCAGATGTGCAGGCGCTGCATTGTCATCGCGGTTTCATCGCCTTCGTTCAGGCTCGGCGTGCACCGATCTGGCCGTCCCTTCCATGCAACCGCGCAAGACCGATCTCGCCCGTACCGCGCTGCAGGCCCACCGCGCGCCGCTGGACATGCGCCAGCGCCGGTTGCTGATCCTGTGCGACGGCCAGCGCAGCATTGCCGACCTGACCGGCCTGCTCGGCCAGGACGCGCCGGCCATGATCATCCAGCTGGTGCAGGCCGGCTACCTGAGCACCGGTACTGCCGCCACGGCCGCACCGCCGTCGCCGGCACCCGCGGCAGCGCCGGTTCCGCCCGCACCACCAGCCGCGGCACCTGCGGCAACTCCGGCCACCGCAGTGGAGCGCCGCCGCTCGCTGGTAGCTGCGCGCATCTACGTGCTGGGCATCCTGGAAATGCAGCGCCATCCGCAGGCGGCGGCGCTGTTCCGCGACCTGCAGCAGGCACGCGCCGAAAGTGAAGTACTGCAGGTGCTGCACTCGGCCATGCAGTTGCTGCCCGGGCTGACCTCGGACGGCTATTGCCAGCGCGTACGCCAGCGCCTGCTGGAAGCGCTGCCGCTGGAGCACTGCGACGCGTTCGTCGAGGCCGCCTGAAGAAAAAGGGGACGGAGGGGATTAAGTCGTTTCGAACACAGGTGTGCTGTTTGCGACTTAATCCCCTCCGTCCCCTTTTCCGGATCAGCGGAAGTTGTTGCGCAGGCCGTTCCAGCACTGCTGGTAATCGCCCTGGCGATGGCCGGCGGCCAGCGCCTGTGCGGTCGGGCGGATCACCGCGCGGGTCTCGAACATGAAAGCCATCGTGTCCTTGATCACATCGGCCTTGGACAGGTCCGCATTGGAGGCCTTGTCGAAGGTCGGCGCGTCCGGGCCGTGGCCGCTCATGCAGTTGTGCAGCGATGCGCCACCCGGCACGAAGCCTTCGGCCTTGGCGTCGTAGGCGCCATGCACCAGGCCCATGAACTCGCTGGCGATGTTGCGGTGGAACCACGGCGGACGGAAGGTGTTCTGTGCTACCAGCCAGCGCGGCGGGAAGATCGCGAAGTCCATGTTGCTGGTCCCCGGCGTGTCGCTGGGCGAATGCAGCACCAGGAAGATCGACGGATCCGGGTGGTCGTAGCTGATCGAACCGATGGTGTTGAAGCGGCGCAGGTCGTAGCGGTACGGCGCGTAATTGCCATGCCAGGCCACCACGTCCAGCGGCGAGTGGTCGATCGGCGCACGCCACAGGCGGCCCTCGAACTTGGCGATCAGTTCGAAATCACCATCGACATCCTCGAACGCCGCGTGCGGGGTTTCGAAGTCGCGCGGGTTGGCCAGGCCGTTGGACCCGATCGGACCGAGGTCCGGCAGTTTCAGCAGCGCACCGTAGTTTTCGCAGATATAGCCGCGGCTCGGGCCATCGGGCAGTTCGACGCGGAAGCGCACGCCGCGCGGGATCACCGCGATCTGCTGGGGCTCGATCTCGATCACGCCCAGCTCGGTCAGCAGGCGCAGGCCGCCCAGCTGCGGCACGATCAGCAGCTCGCCATCGGCATCGTAGAAGTAGCGGCCGACCATGTCGCGGTTGGCGGCATAGAGGTGGATGCCCACGCCGGCATGCGCGTCGGGCGAGCCGTTGCCACCCATCGTGTACAGGCCTTCGACAAAGTCGGTCGGCAATTCCGGCAGCGGCAGCGGGCTCCAGCGCAGCTGGTTCGGCGAGGCCGGCTGTGCGCCGAAATCACACTGCAACCGCGACTGCGCGAACGGGGTGAACTCGCCATGGGTCACCGCCGGACGGATCCGGTACAGCCAGCTGCGGCGATTGCTGCCACGCGGCGCGGTGAAGGCGGTGCCGGTCAGCTGTTCGGCGTACAGGCCGTGGGCCACCTTCTGTGGCGAGTTCTGCCCGACCGGCAGCGCGCCGGCGACGGCCTCGGTGGCGAATTCGTTGCCGAAACCGGACTGGTAGCCGCGGGCGGTGATGGCGGTGGACATGGAAACTCCAGAGATTGCCGGCCAGCGGCCGGCACTACCATTCGGACAGGCAATGTCGGCGGGAGGCCGACATTGCCTGCAGACCTTACAGCACGCCGCGGCGGATCTGATCGCGCTCGATGCTCTCGAACAGCGCGGTGAAGTTGCCTTCGCCGAAGCCTTCGTTGCCCTTGCGCTGGATGATCTCGAAGAAGATCGGGCCGATGCAGTTCTGGGTGAAGATCTGCAGCAGCTTGCGCTGGTGGGTTTCCGGATCGGCATCGATCAGGATCTTGTTCTTGGCCAGGCGCGCCACGTCTTCACCGTGGTTCGGCACGCGCTGGTCGATCACGTCGAAGTAGGTCTCCGGCGTGTCGAGGAAATCCACGCCCTGCGCACGCATCGCTTCGACGGTCTCGTAGATGTTCTCGGTGAAGCAGGCGATGTGTTGGATGCCTTCGCCCTTGTACGCGTCCAGGTACTCGTTGATCTGGCTCTTCGGGTCGGACGATTCATTCAGCGGGATGCGCACGATGCCGTCCGGCGCGGTCATCGCCTTGGACACCAGGCCGGTCTTCAGGCCCTTGATGTCGAAGTAGCGGATCTCGCGGAAGTTGAACAGGCGCTCGTAGTAATCCGACCACTGCTGCATGTTGCCGAAGTACAGGTTGTGGGTCAGGTGGTCGATGAAGGTCAGGCCGAAGCCCACCGGGTGCAGGTCGGCACCGGCGATCGGCTCGTAGTCGCCGTCGAAGATGCTGCCGGCGCTGCCGTAGCGGTCGACCAGGTACAGCATGCAGTCGCCGATGCCCTTGATGACCGGCGCGCTGACCGCCTTGCTGTCCGGCTTGAAGGCGATGGCTTCGGCGCCGTTGCCCAGCGCGGTCTGGTAGACCTCCTGGCCCGGCTTCTTGAAGCGGATGGCGAAGCCGCAGGCGCACGGGCCGTGCTTTTCGGCGAAGTCCGAAGCGAACGAATCGGGGTCTTCGTTGACCAGGAAGTTGACGTCGCCCTGGCGATAGACGGTAATCGGACGCTGCTTGTGCTTGAGCACCGCGCTGAAGCCCATCTTCCGGAAGTACTCGTGCAGCTCCTGGCCACGGCCGGCCGGGGCGGCGAATTCGACGAACTCGAAGCCGTCGATGCCCATCGGGTTCTCGAAGGTGGTGACCTGCATGCCGGGGTTGGGGTGCGAGGCGGTCGGGACTGCGGTATTCATGGCGTGGCTCCGAATCGGTACCGCATCGGTACAAACCAGGTGCGGGCAGGTAGGGACCCGGCGAGAATGCAGGGTCTGGACCTACCCCTTATAGTTACACTTGAAACCACCAGCAAGGTGCACCGCAACATGAGCCCCGCCGATCCCGTTTCGACCCGCCTGCGTTCCTCGCACGTCCTGCTCGACCTGGAACAGTTCCTGCCGTACCGGCTGAGCGTGCTGTCCAACCGGGTCAGCGGCAACATCGCCAAGCTATACGGCGATCGTTACGGTCTGGCGATTCCCGAGTGGCGGGTGATAACCATCCTGGCGCTGTACCCGGGCTCCTCTGCCAGCGAGGTCTCCGACCGCACGGCAATGGACAAGGTGGCGGTCAGCCGCGCCGTGGCCCGCCTGCTGGAGCGCGGCTTCATCAAGCGCGAGACCCACGGCGACGACCGCCGCCGCTCGGTGCTGGCGCTGTCGGCAGCCGGTTTCGAGGTCTACGAGACCATCGCGCCGATGGTGATCGAGATCACCCGCAAACTGATGTCGGTGCTGAGCGAAGAGGAAGAGCAGGTGCTGGAAAAACTGATCCTCCGCCTGGCCGGCGAAGGCCTGGAGCGGATGGGCGAAGGGGTCTGAAAGAAAAAAGGGGACGGAGGGGATTAAGCCGCAATCGGCACATATGTGCGTGATACGACTTAATCCCCTCCGTCCCCTTTTTTCAGCTCAGATGCTTGCGCCGCGCATGGATCCACGGCACCGCCAGCGCAGCGATGGCACCGCCGGCGAAGCCCAGCGATGCGGCAACCGTGGCCGCTTCAACCGCGCCCGGCAGCGCCAGCGCGGCAGCCACCAGCAGCAGCGACGGCAGGCCGACGAAGGTGCCCAGGAAGAAGTGCCAACGCGGTGACCAGGTGTTGAGCTGCAGCAGGCTGACCGGTTGCCAGGCGTCGGATGCGGCATCTTCAGCGATCTTCGCCACGACCTTGCCCAGGTCCACTTCCGGCAGCGCGCGCCCATGCCGTGCGGTCGCCAGCAGTTCGGCCACCGCCTCCACCGGCGGGAAACTGGACGGCCACGCGACCGGTGCCGGCACGCCGTAGGCGGTCAGCAGCGGCACGCTCAGCCACGGCGCCACCAGCGGGCGCATGCGGCGGCGGCCATGCACGCACCAGATCTGCGGCTGGCCGTGCGCGGTGACGCTGTACAGCGCCAGTTCGTTGGCCGGTGGATAGCCGAGCATGGTCACCCGCGCGGCCAGGCTGTCCTGGCCCATCGCGCGCAGGAAGCCGGGGCGGCTGCGCCCTTCCTGCATCCACGCCAGCCCCAATGCACCCACCAGATAGGCCTCCGCCACGTCCTTGCTGCCGGCGCTGGCGCGCTCGTCGCTGGCCAGGTACCAGGCCAGCGATTTCGGTTCGGAGACATCGTCCAGGCCCCAGCGGCTGTCGTCCCCCAGCACATGGCGCACCGGCAGGCGCGCCGACGCGGTTTCACCACGTTCGCCTGGCTGCAGGAACGGCAGCACGCCCTGGATGAACGTGGACAGTTCGATGGCCCGCACGCCATGGCCCTGCCATTCCGGCGGCAGCAGCCCGGCCAACTGGCCGTCGGCGGCCAATGCATCGAGCCGTGATTTCTGCTCGACCAGTTTCTGCACCGCCCCCTTCAGCACCACGTTGTCGGGCAGCGCGATCTGCGGCAGGCGGTGACGCGGCGGTGCCAGTTCAACGGTGTCCTCGCCGGTACCGGCGTCATCCAGCAACGCCTCCTGCGGCGGCAGGGTCACGCCCTCGCCTGCCCCAGCCTCGGCCAGGTCGCTGGCAGGTTCGGGCAGTCGTTCGGCGTGGTCGCTGTGCATGGGCGTTCCGGAAGGTTGCATCGACGGGATGTCGACTGAGGTCCTTGCCGGTAACGGCGTACGTGCGGTGAAGTTGAGACGCCGATTCAGAGAGTGTGACGGCGCGCGCAATCGACCCACTTCATGCGTGGATGTGCCTCAGTGCCGACCAACGGTCGGCACCCACCGGGGGTGGCGGTCAGCCGTCGGCATCCACCGAAGCTGCCGGTCAGCGGTCGGCACTACCCTATTCCGGTTTGTCAGGTGCCCACTGCTTGAGGAACGCGGTCACGCGCGCGGGCTGGAAGGCTTCGCCCTTGCGCAGCTCGCCGGTCGCCTGCGACACCAGCAGTCCGCCATCGGCATCGAGTACCAGCAGGTACGGGTAGTCGCGTTCCATCATCGGGAACTGGGCGAAGAAAGCGGTGTTGGGCTCTTCGTCGCTGGCGTTGACCTTCACCCACACGTAGTGGGCATCGCGGAAGCGGCGCAGGTCGCCGTTGCCTTCCACCAGTTCGTCCAGCGCCTGGCAGCGATCGCAGGCGGCGTTGCCGACCTCCAGCAGGATGCGCTTCTTGCCGCGCTGGGCTTCCACCTTGGCGGTGGCCAGGTCATTGGCCGGGTCGCGGGCCGGGTCGAACTGTGCGCCGAGCCCGGCGATGGCGGCGATGTCCGCCGCCACCGGGGTGTTGCCCGAGGCCACCGGTTCGCTGGGGTCAGCGACCGGTGGCTCGGTGGGTCGGGTATCCAGGGGCTGCGTGGGCTCGGCGGCAGCAGGCGGTTGCGGTTGGGAACAGGCGCCGATCAGCGCCGCACAGACCACCACCACTGCACTACCGAGCTTGCTACGCATGCCTTCTACCCTCTCATCATCATTTGACGCCGTGCATCAGCTTGTTGATCAGCGGGGCGACCAGGAACAGCACCACGCCGGAGCCGATCAGGGCCCAGAACCCGAAGGTATACCCCTTCAGTGCCGACTCGACCGTCATGCCGCCTTCACCACTGACCACGCCGGCGAAGATGCCCGACAGGTTGTTGCCGATGCCGGTGGACAGGAACCAGCCACCCATGCCGAAGCCGACCAGGCGCACCGGGGCCAGCTTGGTCACCATCGACAGGCCGATCGGCGACAGGCACAGCTCACCCACGGACTGGATGACGTAGACCATGAACAGGGTCCAGAACGGAATCTTGCCGTCCACCACCATCTGCGACAGCGCGTACATCAGCAGGGCGAAGGCAGCACCGTTGAACAGCAGGCCGAGGCCGAACTTGCGCGGGATGGACGGATTGGCGCGGCCCAGGGCCACCCAGATCCAGGCAATGATCGGCGCCAGGGTGATGATGGCCACCGAGTTGACCGACTGGAACCACGCGGTCGGGAAGGTCCAGTCACCCATCTGGCGGTTGACGATGTTCTCGGCCAGGAAGGTGAACGAGCTGCCGGCCTGTTCGAAGAACATCCAGAACATCACGTTGAAGGCGAAGATGATCAGCATGGCGATCACACGGTCGCGCTGCACCTTGCCTTCGCGGATGCCCTCGACCAGCAGCAGGATGGCCAGCGCGGTGAACATCGCGCCCAGGATCCAGGCCAGCGCGGTGGCGCCAGTGGCCAGCAGGAAGTAGGCGACCGGGATGGCGACCACGGCACCGACCAGCACCATGATGATGCGGCCGAAGCCTTCAGCGCCGGCCGGCGGTGCACCGATGCCCTTCAGGCCGGCGCGACCGATGTAGAACCACACCAGCGAGATCAGCATGCCCACGCCCGAGGCGATGAACACGACCTTGTAGGACGGCATCGCGTCGGTACCGAAGACCTTGCGGGCCAGGTACTCGGTCAGCACCGGGGCGATCATCGCGCCGATGTTGATGCCCATGTAGAAGATGGTGAAGCCCGAGTCGCGGCGCTCATCCTTCAGGCCGTACAGCTTGCCGACCATGGTCGAGATGTTGGGCTTGAACAGGCCGTTGCCGACGATGATCGTGGCCAGGCCGAGCTTGAAGATGTGCTCCTGCGGCAGCGAGATCATGAACAGGCCGGCGGCCATGATGATCGCGCCGGTCAGGATCGATCGCTGGTAACCCAGTACCCGGTCGGCCACGTAGCCACCGAAGATCGCTGCGGCATACACCAGGGCCAGGTAGGCGCCGTAGATGCGGCTGGCGTCGCCTTCACCGGCAGCGCTGCCGTTGTAGAACTGGGCGACGATGTACAGCACCAAGGCCCAGCGGATGCCGTAGAACGCAAAGCGCTCCCAGAACTCGGTCATGAACAGCATCCACAACGGGCGCGGGTGGCCCAGCGTGGTCTTGAAGTCCGGCAGCGCCGGCTCTGGGGTGTTCGCAGTGGCGTTTACGCTCATGCGGATTTCCTGGTTCGGTGGATGACGAGCACGTCCGATGTGCAGTTGGAGCAACGCGCGAGGATCACCGACTTCTGGCGTTCACGTCAAATACACGCCGTTTGAGGCAGGTGCCAGCCTGCTCCCTGAACTTGCATCTGAAACGATCCAGCCGCCGGCCGGGATCCAAGCTGAATACGGATCAGCCCTGTTCTGCCGGGGGCCCGGCCTGCAGGCTGGTCCGCACCTGGAACAGTTCAGGGAAGAAGGTCAGTTCCAGCGCCTTGGCCAGGAAGCCCACGCCGGACGAGCCGCCCGTGCCGCGCTTGAAGCCGATCACCCGCATCACGGTGCGCATGTGTCGGAATCGCCACAGCTGGAACGCGGTCTCCAGGTCCACCAGGTCCTCGCACAGCGAATACTCGCGCCAGTAGCGGTCGGTGTCCTGGTAGATGCGTTCGAAGACCGGCTGCAGTGCGTCATCGGCCACATGCGGCTGGGTCCAGTCGTGGGCCTCGTACACCGCCGGGACGGCATGGCCGAAGCGGGCCAGGTATTTCAGGAATTCCTCGTACAGGCTGGGCGCCTCCAGCACGGTGCGCAGCTGCGCCTGCCCGGCCGCATCGTGCTCGAACACCTGCAGCATCTGTGCGTTCTTGTTGCCCAGCAGGAACTCGATGTAGCGGTACTGCAGCGACTGGAAGCCCGACGACGGGCCCAGCACGTCGCGGAAGCCCATGTACTCGGACGGGGTCAGCGTTTCCAGCACCGACCACTGCTCGGTCAGCTGGCGCAGCACCTGCTTGCTGCGCGCCAGCACCTTGCGGCACTGCCAGACTTCATCGCGCTGCAGGAAGCCGATTGCGGCACGCAGCTCATGGCCCAGCAGCTTCAGCCACAGCTCCGAGGTCTGGTGCTGGATGATGAAGAGCATCTCGTCGTGGTGCGGCGGGTTGGACAGCGGCTGCTGCGCGCTGAGCAGCTGGTCCAGCCGCAGGTAGCCGCCATAGGTCAGGCGTCCCTGCAGGTCGGTGTGGATGCCGGCTTCGAGATCGCGTTGGTTGTTGTCGACGGACATGGGTGCGGCCAGATCGGGGGCGGCAAGGGTAGCGCGTTGCCGCCGTGCTGGCAGCCGCCACCTCCATACCCGGGCGTGCGGAAGGCCGTGGAGCATCGCCCGATGCCGGGCCTGCGCGTGGAACCGATCAGGCCGTTGCGCGGGCAGTCAGCCAGAGGCGTATTCTGATGCTTTGCAGCAACGACTGAATACGTTGTTGTTATTGGCCCCCCACCCGCCGGCAGGGGTAAAACGGGGAATCGCCGTGTTGCGGCGCAGGAAGGCTATTCCGTACGCGTTCCTTAACATGGCGATTCATATCATTTGTAACTTCTCTGTCGAAGGTGCAGTACGCAATGACGGTTGCCGCTGAATTCAAGATCGAATACCTGCAGTACCTGGATACGGACGGCAAGCTCGTCCGCGATGACCTGCCCGCGTCGCTGCGCGACCCCAAGGTCCTGGTACCGCTGTTCAAGCAGATGCTGTTCGTACGTACGTTCGACAGCAAATCCATCGCGCTGCAGCGCACCGGCAAGCTCGGCACCTATGCCGCCTGCCTGGGCCATGAAGCCGCGCACGTGGGTATCGGCGCTGCGATGCAGAAGGACGACGTGTTCGCACCTTCGTACCGCGAGTATGGCGCGATGTTCATGCGTGGCGTGCGCCCGCACGACGTGCTGATGTACTGGGGCGGCGACGAACGCGGCAACGATTACGGCGGCAACGCGGCCAAGGACTTCCCGTTCTGCGTGCCGATCTCCACCCAGTGCCTGCATGCCGCAGGCGCCGCGCTGAAGTTCAAGCTCAACAAGGAAGCGCAGATCGCGGTGGCGGTGTGCGGTGACGGTGGCAGCTCCAAGACCGACTTCTATGCGGCACTGAATTCGGCAGGCGCCTACAAGCTGCCGCTGATCCTGTGCATCGTCAACAACGGCTGGGCCATCTCGGTTCCGCGTTCGGCCCAGACCGGTGCCGAGACGCTGGCGCAGAAGGGCCTGGCCGGTGGCCTGCATTGCCTGCAGGTGGACGGCAACGACCTGATCGCGGTGCTGGCGGCAATGGAGCAGGCGCGCGAACGTGCGCTGGCCGGCGACGGTGGCACTGTGCTGGAACTGATGACCTACCGCCTGTCCGACCACACCACCGCCGATGACGCGCGCCGCTACCGCGACGACGCCGAAGTGAAGGACGCCTGGCAGCGCGAGCCGATGCTGCGCCTGCGCAAGTACCTGATCAACGCCGGTGTGTGGAGCGAAGAAGAGGAAACTGCTTGGGTCGCCGAATGCGGCACGCGCGTGGACGAGGAAGTGAACCTGTACCTCAACACGCCGGTGCAGCCGGTCGAGGCGATGTTCGACTTCCTGTATGCCGATCCGCCGCCGGACCTGCTGGCTCAGCGCGCCCAGGCGATCGCCCTGGAGAAGCGCCATGGATGAGATCAAGAACGGCGCGCCCGGCGCGCACACCAACGCCGCCGACAGCGCCGCCGTCGCGCGCGGAGAAGAGAGCATGACCACCACCCCCATCACCCTGATCGAAGCCATCACCCAGGCACTGGCCTGGGAGCTGGAGCACGACCCGTCGGTGCTGGTGCTGGGCGAGGACGTGGGCGTCAACGGCGGCGTGTTCCGCGCCACCGCCGGCCTGCAGCAGCGCTTCGGCTCCGAACGCATCCTCGACACCCCGCTGGATGAAACCACCATCGCCGGCCTGACCATCGGCCTGGCCGCGCAGGGCATGAAGCCGGTGGCCGAGGCCCAGTTCGACGGTTTCATGTACCCGATGGTCGACCATATCGTCTGCCACGCCGCCCGCCTGCGTTACCGCACCCGTGGCCGCCTGCACTGCCCGATGGTGCTGCGCGTGCCGTGGGGCGGTGGCATCCGCGCGCCGGAACACCACAGCGAAGCCAACGAGGCGATCTTCACCAACGTGCCGGGCCTGCGCGTGGTGCTGCCGTCGTCGCCGCAGCGTGCCTACGGCCTGCTGCTGGCCGCGATCCGCGAGCCGGATCCGGTGATCTACATGGAGCCCAAGCGCATCTACCGCCAGTACAAGGAAGTGGTCGTCAACGACGGCGAAGCCTTGCCGCTGGACGTCTGCTTCGTGCTGCGCGATGGCACCGACGTGACCCTGGTGACCTGGGGCGCGCAGGTGAAGGAAGCGCTGGAAGCGGCCGACAAGCTGGCCGGTGAAGGCATCAGTGCCGAAGTCATCGACGTGGCCACGCTGCGTCCGCTGGACTTCGCCACCATCGCCGAATCGGTGGCCAAGACCGGCCGCTGCGTGATCGTGCAGGAGGCCCCGAAGACCGCGGGCTTCGGCGCCGAAATCGCTGCGCGTCTGGCCGAGGAATCGATCTACGACCTGCTGGCCCCGGTCGAGCGTGTCACTGGCTACGACACCCACATTCCGCTGTTCCGCCTGGAAATGAAGTACCTGCCGAGCGTTGAGCGGATCGTGGCTGCGGCCAAGCGCGCGGTGGCGGCCGGCTGACATGCGGGCCCGCCTTCTGGGGGCTTACCGCAGCCAGTATCCCAACCCGCTCCGGTTCCGCACCGGCCAGATCGTCGAAGTAGGTGTCCGTGACGAGGAATGGCCGGCGTTTGCCTGGGTACGCACCAACGATGGGCGCGCTGGATGGGCGCCCATCGCCTGGTTGCAGCTGCTGGACGAGGGTCGCGCCGAAGCCCTGTGCGACTACGACGCCCGCGAGCTGGATGTGGAAAGCGGCGAGATGGTGAAGCTTCATCACGAACACGGCGGGTGGTGGTGGTCCGAGCGCGCCAATGGCGCGACGGGTTGGCTGCCGGCCCGCGAACTGGAACTGCTGGAAGAGAACTGCAAATGAGCCAGACCAAGAACTTCAACCTGCCCGACCTGGGCGAAGGCCTGCCGGACGCGACCATCGTCGAGTGGTTCGTCAAGGAAGGCGATGTGATCAAGCTGGACGAGCCACTGGTCTCGATGGAGACCGCCAAGGCCGTCGTCGAGGTGCCGTCGCCGTTCTCCGGCAAGGTGCTGAAGCTGTCCGGCGTGGCCGGCGACATCATCCCGACCGGCTCGGTGCTGGCCAGCTTCGAACTGGACCCGAACCTGCCGCAGCGCGCCGATGGCCAGGACACCGGCCACAGCCACGGCCATGCCGCACCGGCGGCGGCACCGACCCCGCCGCCGCTGCCGGCCGCTGCCGCACCGGTGGCCGCCGAAGCGGCCAAGCCCGCCGCCGCCGAACGTGATGACGCCGGTACCGTGGTCGGCGCGATGCAGAGCTCCAACGCCGTGCACGCCGAACAGGCGCTGGCCGTCGGTGGCGTCAAGGCCGTGCCGGCCGTGCGTGCGATGGCGCGCAAGCTGGGCGTCGATCTGAGCCGCGTGGCCGCTACCGGCACCGATGGCGCGGTGACCATGGCCGACGTCAAGCAGGCCGCCGCCAACGGCACCGCCAAGATCGGCGCCGCTCCGGCCCCGGCCGCTGCTGCCGCCTATGCCGCGCCGGCCCCGGCGCAGGTGTCTGCCCCGGTGCAGAGCGAAGCCCGCACCCCGCTGTCCGCCGCCGGCAAGCCGATGCGCACCCAGCCGCCGGGCGTGGTCGCCAAGGGTCAGCCGGAACCGCTAAAGGGCGTTCGCCGCAACATGGCGCGCGTGATGGCCGATGCGCACAGCAAGGTCGTGCCGACCACGCTGAACGACGACGCCGACATCCACGCCTGGCTGCCGGGCAACGACGTCACCGCGCGCCTGGTGCGTTCGATCGTGGTCGCCGCACAGAAGGTGCCGGCGATGAACGCCTGGTTCGACGGCGAAGCGCTGACCCGCACCCTGCACGCGCAGGTGGACATCGGCATCGCCGTGGACACCGACGACGGCTTGTTCGTGCCGGCCCTGCGCAACGCCGACATGCTCGATGCACGCGGCATCCGCGAAGGCGTCAACCGCCTGCGCGAGCAGGTGGAATCGCGTTCGATCGCCGCCTCGGAACTGAGCGGCTACACCATCTCGCTGTCCAACTTCGGCATGTTCGCCGGCCGCTACGCGACCCCGGTCGTGGTGCCGCCATGCGTGGCCATCGTCGGTGCCGGCCGTGCCCGCCACCAGATGACCCCGGTGATGGGCGGCGTGGAAGCGCACAAGGTGATCCCGCTGTCGGTCACCTTCGACCACCGCGCGGCCACCGGTGGTGAAGCGGCCCGCTTCCTGCGCGCGATGATGGACGACCTGGCGCTGGCCAGCTGATCGGCCACCTGATCGGTAGGTGCCAACCTTGGTTGGCACGTGAAACTGACTGGTGGGTGCCAACCTTGATTGGCGCATGAAGTGGAGAAACGCCGGGCACTGCCCGGCGTTTTTTTGTGCCTGCTCCGTCGCGCCCCATCTACGCATGGCGCGGATCTACTGGGCTCTCCGACGGTCGGGCGAGAGCGCAAGGCAGCATTTTGAGAATAGTTGCATGGATTCCCAAGAGCAGCTCGATAGCATTGAGCCTCTCTTTGGACGTCGAATCCCCATGTTCGAGACACCGCCCACACTCGAAGAATTCCTGAAGGCGGGCGATGATTTTTTCCGCGCCTCTCCATTCTTCTTACGGTTGACGAGGGATGAGGATCCGTCGGACGCGAACTGGGTCCTCAGCATCATCTTCCTGCGCTGGCTCGCTCGAAATCGCGCGTTCCTCGACGCATCGGTCGGCTCTACGGTGGCCGCCGCACCCTCGCCGGCAGATACCTTGGCATGCATCGAAGCTGCCTTCCAGGACGAAATCCCCGGCGCTGCGTTCGACCCGGAATTGTTGGAGTTCACCGTTCGCTACTTCTGCATGGCTGCCCCCTACTTGTCGGACTTCTTCTCGTTGTTCCCTCAAGACGCCATACCTTCGCCGGACGCCATGTGGGACAAACAGGAGCAGGTGTACGCAATTATCGACTTCCGTCTGCAGTCATGGCGCAATGGCGAGCCCATCGTCCGGGCGCTCATCGCCAGAACCGATCAACAAGGGGACGCCGAACCGGCTACGCCGCTGGACGCTGACGTCTGGATCTCAACGCTGGCAACGCTATCGGATGCTGCGGTCACCCACGAAGGCTGCTGTGCATACGCCGACCACTTCTACAGACCTCTGACAAAACCACCGTCATTGGAAGTCGTCCTGGCAGTCATGAGGGAGTTTCTTCGCGACCCACCACATGATGCGTCGATCATGACTGCAACGGACAACTTCCTGTCGGATATTCCGTTCTCCCGCTACATCAAAGCCTACTCCATCCTCGCACCTGAACTGCTGGACCGTTCTTCAGATGCCGCGCTCAATCTGTTTGATTATCCAGGTTGTGAACTGACGCCCCGTCAGATACGGCAGTTCATCAGGGAACTCAGGCGATGCAATCCCGGCCGCGATGTGGTCGCAGAGCTGGCCCAGCTGGCCATTGAGTGGGATTCGGAAGACGACGAGACATTTTCAATCGTCATCGAAGCAGCGCAGAAGCAAGGGTAGGTCCAGGAGCCGGCAAATGCCGGCTCCCTCTCTGAATCAATCGCGCGCGACCATGCCTTCGGCACGGCTGTACACACGCAGACGGTGTCCATCCGGGTCTGCCCCGACAAAAGTGTGGCCGAATTCCAGTGTCACCGGTGCCTGCAGAATCCGCACGCCGAGCCCGCGCCACGCATCGTGCATCTGCTGCACGGCCTCCGGGTTGCCGACCACCATTGCCAGTTCGGCGGCACCGGCCTGTGCGGACACCGGCGGCTGCACGTCGTCGCGTTGCCACAGGCCGAGTGCGGCGCCATCGCCGAGCAGGAACAGTGCGAAACCGGGCGACTGCTCGACCGGTGGCTTGCCGAGAATGCCGCTGTAGAACGTGGCGCTGGTGGCGACGTCGCGCACGTACTGCAGCAGGGTGCTGGGCGTGAACATGGGGAACCTCCGTTGTTGGGAGCGATCATGGTGGAACACGTCTGCTGACAGATTCTGTCAGTAGATCAAGCAGATGAAGTCGACCGGGTAGAGTCGATCGTCGTTCGAACATCTCGCGTATTGCGGGCACTTCCGCCATCGGATGGAAAAACAGGCGACCCACTGTGATCTCGCGACATATCGCAAAGCCAAGTCATGATGGGAGCTGTCGTCGGCGATGGACCTTCGCTCTTTTGGAGCCCCCCGGACCAATCAAAGGGAGACGCAGTTACCAGTTGCAACAGACAGAAGTGATTTAGAGTCAAATGCAGACGGAACGCAACTTCACATAATACACATGAAAAGGAAAGTTCATGACCACAATACGCAGATATCTCCCGTTATTGGCAGCCATCATCACCGCTTCTCCCGCCTTTGCGGACGACGCCCCCAAGGATGTGGCAATACAGCACTACGCGGAAACCATGCACATAGGCACGTTCGAAGCCGCGCAACGAATGGATGCGGAACGGGCCGCCGGTAAACTCAGCGCACGGCTTCAGAGGGAGAAGCCTGAGACGTTCGCCGGCCTTTACATCGAACACTCCCCTGAATTCAGGATCGTCGTGAAGTTCACTGGCGATGCCTCGGGCCAACTATCTGCCTATACCAAAGATCGCCTCTACGTCGCGGAAAATTCGCCACGCTCTCTCGAGCTTCTCCGCGCCACCCAGGCGGAAGTGTCCGAGCAGCTCGTCAAGGCGGGCATCGAATTTGCGGCCACGGTAGACATAAAGAATTCCATCGTCGAGGTATATGTACGCGATCCCGATGCCGTACGCGCCAGACTTTCCAATCTTCTCTCCGTCGTCGACTTCATCCGCGTAAAAGAGACCACAGGTTTCATAGAGCCAACAAACAGTGTGGCGGGCGGGCGGCGACTGGAGGGCTACCAGCAGCAACTCTGCACAGCAGGCTTCAACGTGGTCGAAACTGCAACTCGCGAACTAGGCTTGGCCACTGCCGGTCACTGTGACAACGACAATTATCAACGCAACCCAACCGCTCGCATTCTGTTCAAGAGTGAACGCAACAAAGGATCTTACGACGTTCAGTGGGGTGCACAGCAGCGTGGCGGCGTCATCTTCTCCCAGTCGAACGAAATCATTGTCGATGGGGAAAAGCTGGCGATAACCGATGAGGCATCACTTGCCGACATGACACCAGGCACAACGGTCTGCAAGTTCGGCGTAACGACCGGTCGCACATGCGGATCCATCAAAGACGCAGAGTTCGCAGCCAACTGGAAGGGGGAAGCCGGCACCTACGTCCAAGTCGTCAGCCTTGATGGAACCGTGATGAACAAAGGCGGCGATAGTGGTGGTCCCGTCTATGCCGGCAACTCCGCCTACGGCCTTGTTCATGGCAGGGGAAACGATGGCTCTCCTTGGGAGAATGACCTTTTCTTCATGCCCATAGAGAGAATGTCCACCCTGGGCGTCGCTACCCTGACGAAGCCATTTCAGCTGGACAGCGTTCCGAACGTGTCTGGAACAGGCGCCAGTGTTACTGCCACGATGAACTTCAGTGGGTATCCGAGGTTTCCGGTATACATCAACCTGGAGATCGTGACGTGTCCCGCCGGATGGATCTGCGTCGGGGGGCGCGCCAAAGTCGATAAGAACATTCCATCCCCCATCACCTTCACTTGGGGTTGTACACCCAGTAAACCTGGTGAACCCCAAGTTTCGAGAGTCAGGACATTCTTGGAAGATGCGTCGGGCCTCGTAACCCAGGCCATAGAGTCGACGATTACCTGTACCACCCCTGTCTCCCCCGGCACATAGCCAACCAGCTGTGTAAGCCCACCACGTTGATGCACAGCGCCATTCCTCATTGTGGCTACGAACGGTCCAGCCAGTCCGGTGCGATGCTCTGCGCCTTCTGCCAGCGTCGCAGCAGGGTGGCGCGTGGCACGAGGTAGTGATCCTCCAGCACACGCGCCTGGCGGATGCGGTCCAGACGGAAATGGCGGAAATCCTCGCGGCGCTCGCACCACGCCGCCAGCATCGGCACCTCATCGAAGTAGCCCAGCGCGAACGGCCAGACGATGCGCTCGCTGCGCTGGCCGTGCGCGTCCTCGTAGCCGAACTTCAGGCGCTGCTGTGAACCCACTGCTTCGCGCACGGCCTGCAGACGCGCAGCCGGCACCTTGGCCGCAGCGCGCGAAGGGCCAACGCGCAGGCCACTGTCACGCAAGGCTTCCCGGCGCGCTGCTGGCAGCACATGCGCGATGCGCGCCAGGGCATCACGCGCTGCCTCGGCCAGCGCCGGCTCGGTACGCGCCGCGACCCAGCGCAGGCCGAGCACCAGCGCGTCGATCTCGGCGGGTGGCAGGGTCATCGGTGGCAGGGTGTCGCTCGGCGCCAGCTGGTAGCCAACGCCGGCCTCGCCACGCAGGTCAGCGCCCTGCTCACGCAGGGTCTCGATATCGCGGTACAGCGTGCGCAGGCTGATGCCCAGCGCTTCGGCCAGCGTCTGCCCGGCCACCGGTCGCCGATGGCGGCGCAGCAGCTGCAGCAACTGGGTCAGGCGCAGCGCACGTGACATCAGCCGACCAGTGCGCTCGATGCAACCACGTGCTCACCCGGCCGCGGGGCCAGCGCGGCCTCGACCAGTGCCTTGGCGATCTCGCTGGCCGGGTTGATCCGCCACGCCCGTGGCAACATCGACCCCAAAGCACCCAGCACCATCAGCGCCAGGCGCTCGCCACGACGCACCTCGTTGCGCTCGCCCCCGATCAGCCCTGGGCGGACCAGGGTCAACGAATGGAAGCCCAGCGCACGAAGGTCACGCTCCAATTCACCCTTCACCCGGCTGTAGAAGATCGACGACTGCGGGTTGGCACCGGCCGCGGAATTCAGCACATAAGTCTGCGCACCCTGTGCCTGTGCGAGCCGCGCGAACGCCAGCGGGTAGTCATGATCGATGCGGTGGAAAGCCTCGCGGCTGCCGGCCTGGGCAATGGTGCTGCCGAGCGCGCAGATGACCGCGTCCACGCGCGCCCATGCTGGCGAAGTGGGCAACGCGTCGAAGGCCAGCACCGGGTTCTCCAGCGTCCCGTGGGTCATGCCCAGCGGGCGGCGGGTGGGAGCGACCACGGCACTACAGCGCGGGTCGTCCAGCAGCCTGGACAGGGTCAGCCCGCCAACCAGCCCGGTCGCCCCCAGCAACATCACGCGCATCACCACCTCCACTGCGGCATCCTGTCGCCCATCCTAGCCGTTCAAGCCGTCGGCGGCCGCGCCGATATGCTGGAACCAGTCCCTGCCAGCCCCAGGATTCGCTCCATGACGGACCAGCCCGACCACCGCCCTGCCCCCGGTACCGCCCTTGGGCCGCCGGCACGCGTGCGCGCGGTGGTGGACGATGGGCTGGGCGACCGCGTGGTGCTGCAGGGTGGCGGTGGCGTGGCCCTGCAGCAGCTGTTCGCCGGGGCCGACGCACCGGAGCCGCTGCTGGCCGCGTTCGCCAATGGCATGGCCACCCTGCCCGGCGAACTGGGCGACATGGGCGACCGCCTGCAGTCGGCGCAGGCCAGCGCCGATTGGCCGCGCTATGGGCGCGCGATGCGGCAGCTGATCGACAAGTACATCCGCACCATCGAACAGCATTCGCCGGATGGGCAGCCGGAAAGCCTGCGCCTGTCCGAGCAGCTGCGCCTGCTGCTGGGCGGCGCGGTGGTGGCCCTGCTGCAGCACGATCCGGACCTGCGCGAGCAGGCGCAGACGCTGGCCATGCAGCTGCGCCAGTGGCAACCGGGCACGGCGCTGGAACCGATCGAACAGGGCGTGCGCGAGCTCGGCCACCAGGTCGGCGTGCGTGCCGAGAGCTGGCAGGAGCAGCAGGCGCTGCTGCTTGAGCTGTTCGCGCTGCTGCTGGAGAACGTGAGCGAGCTGCTGGATGACCGCAGCTGGCTGCAGGGCCAGATCGCCGCAGTACGCCAGCTGCTGGACGGGCCGTTGGAAGCTGAGGCGGTCGAGCGCACCCGCGCCGAGCTGCGCGAAGTGATCTACAAGCAGGGCCTGCTGCGCCAGGGCATCGACGATTCGAAGGCGGCGATGCGCGGGCTGATGGGCGAGTTCATCGAGCGTATGGACGGCATGGCCACCAGCACCGGCGAATACCACGACCGCATTGGCAGCTATGCGCTGCAGCTGCGCGAAGCGCGCAGCATCGCCGACCTCAATCAGCTGCTGCAGGACGTGATGCGCGATACCGGCAAGGTGCAGCAGCAGGCCGCACAGGCGCGCGATCACCTGGCCAACGCGCGGCAGGAAGTGGAGCGTGCAGAGCAGCGCATTGCCGAGCTGGAGCAGGAACTGCGTGCCGCTGGTGACCTGGCGCGTATCGATCCGCTGACCCAGGCGCTGAATCGACGTGGCCTGGACGAACTGCTGCAACGCGAGCTGGCCCGCGCCGCGCGCAACAACTCGCCGCTGGGCGTGGCGGTGATCGACCTGGATGATTTCCACCAGACCAACGATGCACATGGCCATGCCGGTGGCGATGCTCTGCTGCAGCACCTGGTAGCCGTGTGCAAGCTGCTGCTGCGCGCCACCGATGGCATCGCGCGGCTGGGTGGCGACGAGTTCGTGCTGGTGCTGCCGGAGACCCAGGGTGCCGACAGCATGGCCACCGTGCAGCGCCTGCAGCGTTCACTGGCGCACCGCGTGCTGACCGTGCAGGACCAGCGCGTGCCGGTGCACTTCAGTGCCGGGTTGGCGCAATGGCAGCCCGGCGATGACACCGAAGCGCTGCTGCGGCGCGCGGATGACGCGCTGTATGCGGCCAAGCGGCAGGGCAAGAACCGGGTGCAGGCGGGTTGATCGCCCGGCCCACCGCGAACCGCTTCGGTAGGTGGCAACCTTGGTTGGCACACGCCGGGGCAAAGCGCCGACCAAAGTCGGCCTCTACCAACGCCAAGGACAGCGCTTTGGTAGGTGCCAACCTTGGTTGGCACACGCCGGGGCAAAGCGCCGACCAAGGTCGGCCTCTACCAACGCAAGGGACAGCGCTTTGGTAGGTGCCAACCTTGGTTGGCTCACGCCGGAACAAAGCGCCGACCAAGGTCGGCCTCTACCAGCGCAAAAGACGGCGCTTCGGTAGGTGCCAACCTTGGTTGGCACACGTGGAAACAATGCGCCGACCAAGGTCGGCCTCCACCGGGCAATGGGCCGCCGCTTACTTACCGCGCAGCTTCTGGAAGCCGGTCACTGCCGCCAGCACGATGGCGCCGGCGATGATGCCCACCACCATATTGGCCGCAGCGCTGATCAGCCAGCCCCACTGCCCTTCGCCACCCAGCGCCTGCACCGCGTGGTGCAGTGCCGGCACGTTGTGCACCAGGATGCCGCCGCCCACCAGGAACATGGCGATGGTGCCGGCCACCGACAGGAACTTCATCAGCCACGGCGCCGAGGCCACCAGGCCGCGACCGACGGCGGCCACAGCCCCACCCTTGCGCGACAGGTACAGGCCGACGTCATCAAGCTTCACGATGCCCGCGACCAGCCCATAGACGAAGACCGTCATCGCCAGTGCAACCACGGCCAGCGTGACCACCTGGTTGGTGAACGGCGCGGTGGCGACCACGCCCAGGGTCAACACGATGATCTCGGCCGAGAGGATGAAATCGGTACGGATCGCGCCTTTTACCTTGTCCTTCTCCCACGCCACCATGTCCACCTGGGTATCGGCCAGCGCCTTGCGGCGTTCGGCCTGATGCTCGGCATCGTCGTCAGCCGAATGCAGGAAGCGATGCGCCAGCTTCTCCACGCCCTCGAAGCAGAGGAAGGCACCGCCGATCATCATCAATGGCACGATCAGCGGCACGTTCCAGCCACGGCTGTGCAGCCACGCCTCCAGTGCACTGATCGCCAGCGCCGCCGGTACCAGGATCACCTTGTTGACCAGCGAGCCCTTGGCCACCGCCCACACCACCGGCAGTTCGCGGTTGGCGTTGACTCCGGTGACCTGCTGCGCGTTCAGCGCCAGGTCGTCACCGAGCACACCGGCGGTCTTCTTCGCCGCAACCTTGGTCAGGACCGAGACGTCGTCCAGCAGGGAGGCGATATCGTCGAGCAGGGCGAACAGGCTGGCACCGGCCATGGGGCGTCCAAGTGAGGGAATGAGCGGATTCTGACCGATCCGGCGTGGACTGCGGAAGAGATCGGGTTCACCGCATGCCTACCGCCCCCCGGCGACACTGCGTAATCCGGACATTGCCGGCCAGCGGCCGGCACTACCGTCTTTGCCGCATGGGAGTTCCGCTTGAGCAATCCGCCCACCGCCAATGGCAATCCCCCGCTGGTCAAGGGCATGAACCGGCGCAGCCAGATCCTGCGCCTGCTGATGCGCTACCGCCATTCGGGCGTGTTCTCGGGCATGAACCTGGACGCCGCCAGCAACCAGGCCGACGTCCCCGCCGATGGCAACCCGGAACAGTTCGTCAGCGACCTGGAAGCGCTGGGACCGACCTTCGTCAAACTAGGCCAGATGCTGTCCACCCGCCCGGACATGGTGCCGGTTGAGTTCGCCACGGCGCTGGAGCGCATGCAGGAAAAGGTGGCCGAGATTCCGGTCGAGCGCATCCATGCCATCGTCGAACAGGAGCTGGGCGCGCCGGTGAACAAGCTGTTCGCCGCGTTCGATCCCGAGCCATTGGGCTGTGCCTCGATCGCGCAGGTGCATCGCGCGGTGCTGCACGATGGCCGCCAGGTGGCGGTGAAGGTGCAGAAGCCCGAGGTGGCCGCGCAGCTGCGCTCGGACCTGGAGGCACTGCGCAGCTTCGCGCTGGCCGCCGATCACCTGACCCAGGTCGGCCGTCGGGTGCGCCTGCGCGACTGGCTCAACGAGTTCGCCAAGACCCTGATGCAGGAGCTGGACTACCACGCCGAGGCCGAGAACCTGGCCCGTTTCGGCCGGCACCTGAAGCCGTTCCGCCGCCTGTGGATTCCGCAGCCGCTGTGGGACTACAGCAGCCAGCGCGTGCTGACCATGGAACTGGCCACCGGCGTGCGCGTGGATGCGATTCCCGATGTGCGCCGCACCGAACAATCGATGGACCCGCTGGCGGCGGCGCTGATCCGCGGCTACCTGGACCAGATCTTCGTGCATGGCGAGATCCATGCCGACCCGCACCCGGGCAACCTGCGGGTGATGCCCGATGGACGGCTGGCGATCTTCGACCTGGGCATGGTCGCGCACATGCCGCCGCGTCTGCGCGAGCGGCTGCTGAAGATCCTGTTCGCGGCGGTCGATGGCCGTGGCGAGGAAGTAGCCGACGATCTGATCAGCATCAGCACGCGGCTGGAGGCCTTCGACGAAGAGCGTTACCTGCGCGAGACCGGCCAGCTGATCGCGCGCTACGCCGCCAGCGGTAGCTTCTCCGAAGGCCGCGTGGTGCTGGACATGGTGCGCATCGCCACCGCCTGCGGCCTGCGCACGCCGCCGGAACTGAGCCTGCTGGGCAAGGCGCTGCTCAATCTGGAAACCGTGTGCCGGCTGCTGGCACCCGAGCTGGAAACCCGCCGCATCGTTGAGCGCCAGCTGCAGCACGTGATGCGTGCGCGCCTGAAGAAATCGCTGTCTGCCGCCAACCTCGCCAGCGAGGCGATGGAGCTGCAGCAGCTGCTGCGCGATGGGCCGCGCAAGCTGTCGGACATCATGGCGCTGTTGGCCGAAAACCGCCTGCAGATGAAGGTAACCGGCCTGGAAGAATCGCGGTTGATGGAGAACCTGCAGAAGATCGCCAACCGCGTGGCTGCCGGCATCATCAGTGCCGCATTGATCATGGCTGCGGCGATGATGATGAAGATCGACACCGGCTGGCACCTGTTCGGCTACCCGCTCATTGCGCTGATTCTGCTGTTCATCGGCGTGGTGCTCGGCCTTGGCATCGTGACCAGTGCATTGCTGTTCGACCGTCGTGCGCGGGCACGCGAAGAACGCGGGCATCGCTAGCGCATCAGCGAAAACCGCCGTATTCATGCGGTTTTTAATGTAATCCAACGAAGCCCTTCACGCTCGTTTTACCTTCTGAGCGAGATTGCGCGCGTGTTATTTCAACAAACATTTCAGTCAGGTTCGTGCATGCACTATCGGGTCATCGGCCTGTCATGTGCATGTGCTTGTGGCAGCGTCGGTCGGATGGACACGCGTCGGTACGACGTCCATCACCACCACCCCGTCACTGCCGAAGCTGCCTATGCTCTGGATACTGCTGCTGTCGTTGTTGCTGCTGTGCTGGTTGTTCCTCGCGTCCGACAAGTGGGTGTGGTGGAAGGCTGGTGCATTCTCGCTGCTGCTGCTCATGCTCAGCGCGTGGTGGCTGATCGACAAGCTGTCCGGTGATGGGCTCAATGCCGCCACCCTGTACCACCTGGGCGCCGACATGGAAGGCGCCGGTGTCTCCGACTTCAAGGGCTATATCGCCGGCTTCATCGTGCTGGCGCTGGTCTCGCTGCTGCCGCTGTTCGCCACGCGGGTGAAGCGCTGGCGCCGGCCCGGCCACGGTGGCGCATTGTTCGCCGGTTTCGCGGCCGTGTGGGTGGCCACGATCATGATCAGTCCGCTGGCCCGCGACGGCCAGCGCCTGTACCAGCAGCTGCGCCCGGTCGACTTCGCCCGCATCGCCCCCGAGTACCAGGTGCCGACGCAGCCGCTGCAGCGCCCGCGCAACATCGTCTGGATCTACGGCGAAAGCCTGGAACGCACCTACCTGGACGAGGCCGTGTTTCCCGGCCTGATGCCCAACCTCAACCGCCTGGCGTCCGAGTCGCTGGACGTGCGCAACCTGGCCTCGGCCGAGGGCAGCGGCTGGACCATCGCCGGCCTGGTCTCGTCGATGTGCGGCGTGCCGCTGACCACTTCGCAGGGCGATGAGAACAGCATGGACCGCATGGGCAGCTTCCTGCCCAAGGCCGTGTGCCTGGGCGATTACCTGAAGCAGCAGGGCTATACCAACCACTATCTGGGCGGTGCCAACGGCCAGTTCGCCGGCAAGGGCCAGTTCCTGGCCAGCCATGGTTTCGATGAAGTGCATGACCTGGCGTGGTTCAAGCAGCAGAAGAAGATCGGCCGCATCCACTACTCGGCCTGGGGCGTGCACGATGACGTGCTGCTGGATACCGCCTACCAGCGCTTCGAGCAGCTCTCGCGCGCCGGTTCGCCGTTCATGCTGACCACGCTGACCATGGACACCCACCACCCGGCCGGTCATCTGCCGGTGTCGTGCAAGGGCGAGCGCTACCAGAGCCAGTACGGCAACATCAACATGCTCAACGCGCTCAAGTGCAGCGACCGGCTGATCTCGCAGCTGGTGCAGCGCATCCAGGCCAGCCCGTACGGCAAGGACACGCTGATCGTGATCGCCTCCGACCACCTGGCGATGCCCAACGATCTGACCCACATTCTGACCCAGCAGAAGCGCGAGAACCTGCTGCTGTTCCTGGGGGAAGGCATTGCCCCGCAGCAGCTCAGCGCCGACGCCGGCACCACGCTGGATTCCGGTGCGACCCTGCTCAGCCTGCTGGACCGGAACCTGAAGACGATGGGCTTCGGCCGTTCGCTGATCGACAGCCAGCGCGCGCCCAGCGCCAGCGTGGCCACCCGGCGCGATGGTGGCCGCGATTACCCGCAGTACCTGGCCTTCGCGCGTTCACTGTGGCTGGGCGAACCGACCCGCGAGCTGAAGATCGATGGCGACGACCAGGTGGTGGTCGGCCTGCAGCACGTGCAGCCACCGGTGTTGCTGGAGTACGACAAGGACTGGAGTTTGAAGTCCGTGTACCTGGAAAACACCTCACGCCAGTTCGACGATGCCAACCCGGACAACACCCTGGCCTACGTCGACCGCTGCACCGCGTTCGAGGACGGCTCGGCCGACGGTGACTGGTGCGCCCTGCTGGTCAACCGTGACAACGGCATCAAGCTGTACCGCGACAATGACCTGCGTGGCGGCATTGCCGTGGATGCACCGCTGGATGCGTTCCAGGGCCCGCGCCCGAGCGTGCGCCAGGCGCACATGATCACGCAGAAGGGCCGCCGCACCCGTGCCGGCCAGTACATGCTGCAGCTGGTGGCGAGCACGCGCCCGGATCGCGGCTTCTGGATCGAGGCGGTGTCCTCACAACGCAAGGTGGTGCTGGCCCAGCAGTGGGTGCAACCCGATGCCAATGGCAAGATCAACGTGTCATTCGGGCTGGACCACGAAGTGGATGATCTGGAGATCCGCGCGTGGTTGAACCACGCCGAAAAGCTTGCGGTGGACACGTTCGCACTGGTGCCCTCGCGCAGCCGACCACGAGGATAGGGTTCTTTGCAGGGCTGCGCCCTGCACCCGTGGTAGTGCCGGCCGCTGGCCGGCAACCTCAGAAGCAACAGCAACAGCGGGCATTCCGTGGGATTGCGGGGTGGGGGGGGGGGGGGGGGGGGGGGGGGGGGCCCCGCCCGCGGGCCACCCCCCCCCCCCCCCCCCCCCCCCCCCCGGCTAAAAAACACACCCCCCCCACCACCAGAGGAC
>NZ_JCAFWP010000042.1:0-34015 GCF_059295135.1 Stenotrophomonas sp. INTA L402-1 | reverse complement strand
AGATGTGTATAAGAGACAGGAACAGGTACCCTATGCCGCCATCAGATAGCCAACGTGACATGACCGACGCCATCGTCGCTCCGCAGTGGGCCTCCCGCCTGCGCGACATCGCCGACTTCCCCAAGCCCGGCATCCTCTTCAAGGACATCATGCCGCTGCTCGCCCATAGCGAGGACTTCCGCGGTGCCATCACCGCGATGGCCGACCGCTGGCGCGACCAGAAGCTGGACGCGGTGATCGGTATCGAATCGCGTGGGTTCATCCTCGGTGCCGCGATGGCGCTGGAACTGGGCGTCGGCTTCGTGCCGGTGCGCAAGCCGGGCAAGCTGCCGGGCCAGGTGCTGCGCGAGGAGTACACGCTGGAATACCGCAGCGACTGCATCGAAGTGCACGCCGATGCGCTGCCGGCCGGTGCCCGCGTGGCGATCATCGACGACGTGCTGGCCACTGGCGGCACGCTGGTTGCGGCGCTGTCGCTGGTGCGCCGCCTGGGCGTTGACGTGGTCGGTGCCGGCGTATTGGTCGAGCTCGACGGCCTTGGCGGCCGCGCACGCTGGGAAGCGGATCTGCCGCTGTACACCGAACTGGTGTTCTGATTAGAGGGTAGGTGCCAACCAAGGTTGGCATCTACCAGAGCGAATGGCCGGGAGCCGGTAGTTGCCAACCTTGGTTGGCAGCGCTGTTGCCGTTCGCTGTTCCCACAGAGTCGAGCATGGCTCGACTCTACAGGTCACCCGGTTACATCATCCGCACGCGGAAACGTCGGCCCTTGATCTTGCCGGCTTCCAGCTTGGCCACGGCCTTGTTGGCCTGCTCACGCGCGATCGCCACATAGGAGCGGGTCGGGAAGATCGCGATCTTGCCGATGAACTTGCTCGACAGGCCGGCGTCGCCGGTCAGTGCACCGAGGATATCGCCCGGGCGCAGCTTGTCGGTCTTGCCGCCGTCGATCCGCAGCGTGCGCATCGCGGCCTGCGGCAGCTCGGCCGGGCGCGAAGTCGCCAGCGGCGTCTTCTGCCAGTCCAGCGGCTGACCCATCTGCGCTTCGATGGCTTCGGCACGGGTCTTCTCGCGGCCGGCAACCAGGCTGATCGCCAGGCCGCTGGCACCGGCACGGCCGGTACGGCCCACGCGGTGCTGGTAGCTCTCCACGTCGGTCGGCAGCTCGTAGTTGATCACCGCCGCCAGCTCTTCCACGTCCAGACCGCGTGCGGCCACATCGCTGGCCACCAGTACGTTGCAGCTGCGGTTGGCCAGCAGCAACAACACTTCCTCGCGGTCGCGCTGCTCCATGTCGCCGTGCAGGGCCAGTGCAGAGAAGCCGAACTGCTGCAGCGAGTTGGCCACTTCGTCCACGTCCTTGCGGGTGTTGCAGAACACCACGGCCGATTCCGGCGTGTACTTAAGCAGCAGGCCAGCCAGCGCCTTCTGCCGGTGCGCCGGTTCCACCTCGCAGAACATGTGGCGGATGGCCGGTGCCTGGTCGGCGCCTTCCACGGTCACTTCCACTGCCTCGCGCAGCAGGTCACGCGCCATGGCGCGGATGCTGTCCGGGAAGGTGGCGGAGAACAGCAGGCTCTGACGGTCCTTGTGGGTGCGGCCGGCGATCTCGCGAATCGGCTCCTCGAAGCCCATGTCGAGCATGCGGTCGGCCTCGTCCAGCACCAGCGTGCGCACCGCGCCAAGATTCAGCGCGCGCTTGCGTGCCAGCTCCTGCACGCGGCCGGGCGTGCCGACCACCACGTGCGGGTCATGGCCTTCCAGCGAGGCCAGCTGCGGACCCAGCGGCACACCGCCGACCAGCAGCAGCAGCTTCAGGTTGGGGATGCCGGTGGCCAGCTTGCGGATCTGCTTGCCGACCTGGTCGGCCAGTTCGCGCGTCGGGCACAGCACCAGCGCCTGTACGCGGATAACGCTGGGGTCGATTGCCTGCAGCAGGCCGAGGCCGAAGGCGGCGGTCTTGCCGCTGCCAGTCGGCGCCTGTGCGATCACATCGCGGCCATCGAGGATGGCGGGCAGGCTCTGCGCCTGCACGGGGGTGAGGGTGGTGTAGCCGAGGGCATCCAGGCCGGGCTGCAGGGCCGGGCTCAGCGGCAGGGTCGAGAAGTCAGTCATGGCGCATTGTACCCGTCCGCGCGGCCGCTCCCGCCTAATGGGGTGGGGTCGGATCCCTTTCCGCAGGAAAGGGCTCTGCCCCCCAATTGGAGCCGCCATCCACGCATGGCGTGGATCTACTGGTGGGTGCCGACCTTGGTCGGCACGCTCCCGCTCAGCCCAGCACCGCCAGCACACCCTGGTGGATCGCCAGCCCGCCGAACAGCAGCCACGCAAACAGGATCAGCGCCAGCAGCAGCGGCTTCAGTCCCGCCTGGCGCAGCGCCGAAACGTGGGTGGTCAGGCCCAGCGCGGCCATCGCCATCGCCAGCAGCACGGTATCCAGCTGCACCAGCCCCGCCTGAAGGCCGGCCGGCAGCAGATGCAGCGAGTTGAACCCGGCCACCGCCACGAAACCAAAAGCGAACCACGGCACCACGATGCGCGCCTTGCTGCCATCGGCGCTGGCCTTGCCGCCACGCGCCAGCCACAGCGACAGCGCCACCAGGAACGGTGCCAGCAGCATCACCCGCACCATCTTGGTGATCACTGCGGTATCGGCCGCCGCTTCGTTGACCGCGCGGCCAGCCGCCACCACCTGTGCCACTTCATGCACCGTCGCACCGGTGAACAGGCCGTACTGCTGCGCGTCCATCGCCAGCCAGCCGTGCGACTGCACCAGCGCATACAGTGCGGGATACAGGAACATCGCCAGCGTGCCGAACACCACCACCGTCGACACCGCCACCGTGACCTGCGCCGCACGGCCGCGCACCACCGGTTCGGCGGCCATCACCGCCGCCGCGCCGCAGATCGCGCTGCCGGCACCGATCAGCATCGCCGCCTCGCGTTCCATCTTGAACACGCGCATGCCCAGCCAGCAGGCCAGGCCGAAGGTGCTGGCGACCACCAGCACGTCCATCAGCACGCCGGTGACGCCGACATGGCCGATGTCCTGGAAGGTCAGGCGCAGGCCATACAGCACGATGCCGGCGCGCAGCAGCCAGTGCTTGGAGAAGCCCACGCCGGCCGCGCTGCTCGGCGCCAGCCGCGGGTAGAGGGTGTTGCCGACCACGATGCCGGTGACGATGGCCACGGTCAGCGCGCTCAGACCGTGCGCCTGCAGCCAGGGCAGCTCGGCCAGGTATAGCGACGCCGCCGCGATCAGGCCCACCAGCAGCAGGCCGGGCAGGCGCGGCTGCCAGCGTTGACGCAGGGCGGGCAGGGACCAGGAGGAGAGAGCGGGGGCGTTCATGGCAGGGGCAGGTCTGGAGGGATGGGGCAAGCGTGCGCCTGCTTGATCGACCTGTAAAACGAATAATATGGGTGAAACCTACCTATCAAGCGGGTAACAGCCATGCGCCTCACCTTGCGCCAGCTTCAGGTCTTCGTCGCCATCGCCGATCACGGCAGCACCACCGCCGCCGGCCAGGCCATCGCCCTTTCACAGTCGGCCAGCAGTGCCGCGCTGCAGGAACTGGAGGCGCACTTCGGTACCCCGCTGTTCGACCGCATCGGCCGCCGCCTGGCCCTGAATGGACATGGCCGCGCGCTGCTGGAGCCGGCGCGCACCCTGCTGGTCAACGCCGCCGATCTGGAGCGGCAGCTGGCCGCCGGCGGCGACCCGTCGCAGGGCGCACCGCTGCGGTTGGTGCTGGCCGCCAGCACCACCATCGGCAATTACCTGCTGCCCCCACGCATCGCCGATCTGCTGCGCCAGGCGCCACAGGCCGAGGTCGACCTGCGCATCGACAACAGTGCCGGCGTGGTTGCTGCCGTGCAGCGCCTGGATGTGGACGCCGGCCTGATCGAAGGCCCGTGCCACGAGCGCGGCCTGCAGGTCACCGCCTGGCAGCAGGACCCGCTGGTGATCGTCGCTGCCACCGATGCCCCCGCGCGCTGGTCGCTGGACGAACTGCGCCGCGCGCGCTGGCTGCTGCGCGAACCCGGCTCTGGCACCCGCGAAGCGGTGGAGCAGGCCTTGTTGCCGCACCTGCGCGGCTTCGCCCAGACCCTGCAGCTGGGCAATACCGAAGCGATCAAGCAGGCTGCCATCGCCGGGCTCGGTCTGGCCTGTCTCTCGCGTCATGCGCTGGAAGAGCCGCTGGCCCTCGGCCGCCTGCGCGTGCTTGAGACCCCGTTGCCCCCCCTGCAGCGCACCCTGTGGCTTGTACGCCATCCTGGCAAGCAATGGCTGCCCGGGTTGCAGGCGTTGTTGGGGGAAGTGCAGTAGCCGAGATCCGTCTTCCACAGCGCGAACTCCACGAAAGGGTCAGAGCCCGTTGCGCAGCAACGGGATCCGACTCCGTGCCGACCAACGGTCGGCACCCACCAACGGTCGGCACCCACCAACAGCAGCGGGAAACTGTCGAAGGCGGGGTGGGTCCGGTTGCGGGGGCGTGAGCGCCATGGGCCCGAGGCATGCCTCGGGCGGGTTGGGCAGGACGCCCAACCCCGGTCTTGCCGTGTGCGCAGGACAGCGCACACGAGCAAGCGCGACCGAGCTTACATGGACGTACTTGCAGCGTCCCCCGCAACCGGACCCACCCCGCCATCCCACAGGAAACCAGCTTTTGACGTTGCTTTGGCTGCGGCCGTTGCCTCTGCGGGTGCCGGGTGCAGCCCGGCCGACGCCCCCAACCGGTACAATGGCCGGATGCCTCTGATTACCCTACAGAACGTCGACTTCAGCGTCGGCGGCCCGTTGTTGCTGGAAAAGGCCGAACTGTCGATCGAGCCGGGCGAACGCATCGCCCTGATCGGCCGCAACGGCGCCGGCAAATCCACCCTGCTCAAGCTGCTGTCCGGCGACCACAAGCCCGATGACGGCGAAGTCCGCGTGCAGCAGGGCGTGCGTGTCACCCGCCTGGAGCAGGAAGTGCCGCACGGCGCTGCTGGCTCGGTGTTCGACGTCGTCGCCGACGGCCTCGGCGAACTGGGCCAGTGGCTGGCCGAGTTCCACCACCTCAGCCATGCCGAAGTATTCGATGGCGAAGCCCTTGGCAACGTACAGGCCAAGATCGACGCCGCCAACGGCTGGGGCCTGGACCAGCGTGTCAGCGAAACCCTGACCAAGCTCGACCTGGATGGCGAGGCCGAGTTCGGCCGCCTGTCCGGCGGCATGAAGCGCCGCGTGCTGCTGGCCCGCGCGCTGGTGTCCAGCCCCGACGTGCTGCTGTTGGACGAACCGACCAACCACCTGGACATCGAAGCCATCGACTGGCTGGAAGCGTTCCTGAAGGGCTGGAGCGGCAGCGTGGTGTTCGTCACCCATGACCGTCGTTTCCTGCGTGCGCTGGCCACCCGCATCGTCGAGATCGACCGCGGCCAGGTCACCAGCTGGCCGGGCGACTGGGCCAACTACGAGCGCCGTCGCGAGGAACGCCTCAATGCGCAGGCGCAGGAAAACGCCCGCTTCGACAAGCTGCTGGCGCAGGAAGAAGTCTGGATCCGCCAGGGCATCAAGGCGCGCCGTACCCGCGATGAAGGCCGCGTACGTCGCCTGAAGGCGATGCGTACCGAACGCTCGCAGCGCCGCGACCTCAGCGGCAACGTCAAGATGGAAGCCGCGCAGGGCGTCAGCTCCGGCAAGAAGGTCATCGACGTCAAGGACATTTCGTTCGCCTTCGGCGAGCGCACCATGGTCCGCGATTTCACCACCACCATCCTGCGTGGCGACCGCATCGGCCTGATCGGTCCCAACGGCAGCGGCAAGACCACGCTGCTGAAGCTGCTGCTGGGCGAACTGCAGCCGGCCAAGGGCGAGGTCAACGCGGGCACCAATCTGCAGATCGCGTATTTCGACCAGTACCGCGCGGTGCTGCGCGAAGACTGGAGCGCGATCGAGAACGTGGCCGAAGGCCGCGATTTCCTCGAGTTCAACGGTAAGCGCAAGCATGTGCATGCCTATCTGCAGGACTTCATGTTTACCCCGGAACGTGCGCGTGCGCCGATCACCCGCCTGTCCGGTGGCGAGCGCAACCGCCTGCTGCTGGCCAAGCTGTTCGCGCAGCCGTCCAACCTGCTGGTAATGGACGAACCGACCAACGACCTCGACGTGGAAACCCTGGAGCTGCTGGAAGAGCTGCTGGGCGAGTACACCGGCACGCTGCTGCTGGTCAGCCATGACCGTGACTTCATTGACAACGTGGTGACCTCCACGCTGGTGATGGAAGGCGACGGCGTGATCGGTGAGTACGTGGGTGGCTACAGCGACTGGCAGCGGTACGCCAGCAGCATTGCCGCCGCGCCGGCGGTGGTGGCTGCCGCCAAGCCAGCCGCAGCTGCACCTGCTGCAGCGGCCGCTACGCCGGCCGCGCCCAAGCGCAAGCTGGCCTACAAGGAAGCACGCGAGCTGGAGCAGCTGCCGAAGACCATCGAGAAGCTGGAAGGCGACGTCGAAGGGCTGACCTCGGCGATGAACGACCCGTCGTTTTACACCCGCAGCAGCGCTGAAGTGGCGGCGCACACCCAGCAGCTGGCCAAGGTGCAGGCCGAGCTGGATGCGGCGTACGCGCGCTGGGAAGAGCTGGAAGGCTGAGCGTCTGCCACGGCCGTCTCGCCCGGCGGGCGGCTGTGGCTTTTGATCTGATTCCGCCTTGAAGCGAGCCGAGCACCGCAGGTCCGGCGAGGGCGAAGAGGCGCGGGTGTCTGAGCGTAGCGAGTTCCCGCGCCGTCCCTCGGTGGGCCGAGGAGCGCAGGGTGCCGGTGCGCAGCATCGGCTCGCGGACGGCGGAGCGTTTCTTTTGGTTACTTTTCTTTGCGCGCAAAGAAAAGTAACGCCCATGAACGCCTCAGATTGCAGCAGTCATGATCCGCGCAGCGTGGTCATTTAACCCCGTGCAGATCCCGCAGCTGGCTCGGCCGGCTGCCGAAGTACGCGGCCAGATCGGCGATGTCCTGATCACTCAGGTCCTTCGCCTGCGGCGTCATCAGCGCATGCTGGCGGTCACCGGCACGGTAGGCCTGCAGCGCATGCGCCAGGTAATCACCGTACTGCCCACCCAGCTTCGGGTAGGTCGCATCGATCGGCGCGTTGCCGTCGGCGCCGTGGCAGTCGATGCAGCTCTGGTTGGTGGCCTTGCTCTTCACCTTGGCGCGGGCTTCACCGGCGGCCTCGCGGCCTGGTGGCAGGCCGGCAGAGGATGAAGAACCGTGTTCGCCGCTGGCATGGCCCGGGTCGGCGGCGGATTTCTCGCTGTTTTCCACCTGCGACTGTGAACAGGCGGCCAGCAGCAGGGCAACGGACAGGGCGATGGCGTGACGCATCGGATGCGCGGCTTTCGACATGGGCGGGCCTTACTTGACGGTGGACAGGTAAACAGAGAGATCGGCGATCTCCTGTTCGCTGAAACTCATCGACTGCGCCTGCATCGTCGGATGCCTGCGCTTGCCCTGGCGGTACTCGGTCAGGGCCTGGGCCAGGTACTGCTGGGTCTGGCCGCCGATCTTCGGCACCCGGTAACTGGGGTAGGCGTTCTTGTAGCCGGTGATGCCATGGCACCCCTGGCAGGTGTAGGCCAGGACACGGCCATTGTCGAAGTTGCCGGTGGGAGCGGTGGCCTGCGGCGCGGCGGCGGGCGCCGGAGCCGGGGCGGGTGTGGCAGGAGCAGGAGCGGGCTGTGCGGCGGCCCCAAGGGGCAGGAGGACGGCCAGAGCGAGACAAGCGGCGAGCGGCTGCGGGCGCATGGTGTCGTTTCCGGGGATTCGGGTCTGGTCGTTCCGGCGTGGGGTACGGAACGACCCGAGTATAGCCCCAGGTTTCATCTAGCTGAAATGGGGGGCGGGCCGACCAGCGGCACGAAGACACCATGACCTTTGGGATATGGTGTTGCCGTGAAGTGGTGCATTACTTTGCTACCACACCTGTCCACGCATCCTCCAGGGATCTGACGATGTCGCACCCAACCTTCCTGTCCGGCCGTCGCAGCGGAATCTGCGCTGCCGCACTGCTGATCTCCACCTCCCTGCTGCTGGGCGGTTGCGCCGCAGGGCCCAATTCCGAAGCCAAGGCCGCCGAGACCAAGGAGGAGAAGAAGGTCGATGCGGTCCCGGTCGAAGTGGCCGTGGCCAGCCACCGTGCTGTCGCGGCCAGCTACACCGGTACCGCTGCGCTGGAACCACGCGCCGAGTCGCAGGTGGTGGCCAAGACTTCCGGCGTGGCGCTGGCGGTGCTGGTCGAAGAAGGCCAGCGGGTCACCGCCGGCCAGCCGCTGGTGCGGCTGGACCCGGACCGCGCTCGGCTGGCTGTGGCGCAGAGCGAAGCGCAGATGCGCAAGCTGGAAAACAACTACCAGCGCGCGCAGAAACTGGTGGGCCAGCAGATGGTCAGCGCCGCCGACGTCGACCAGCTGCGTTACGACCTGGAAAACGTACGCGCGCAGTACCGCCTGGCCACGCTGGAACTGTCCTACACCACGGTGGTGGCGCCGATCTCCGGCGTGATCGCGTCGCGCTCGATCAAGACCGGCAACTTCGTGCAGATCAACACGCCGATCTTCCGCATCGTCGACAACTCGCGGCTGGAAGCCACCCTCAACGTGCCCGAGCGCGAGCTGGCCACCCTGCGCGCCGGCCAGCCGGTGACGCTGGCTGCCGATGCGCTGCCGGGCCAGAGCTTCACCGGCACCGTCGATCGCATCGCGCCGGTGGTGGATTCGGGCAGCGGTACGTTTCGCGTGGTCAGCGCCTTCGATGGCGCCGCACATGCGCTGCAGCCCGGCATGTTCGGGCGCATCCGCATCGATTACGACCAGCGTGCCGATGCGCTGGTGGTGCCGCGCCTGGCGCTGCTCGACGATGGTGAGCCGGCGGTGTTCCGGGTGCGCGAAGGCAAGGTCGCACGCGTTCCGGTCAAGCTGGGTTACGCCGAGGGCCCGTGGGTGGAGATCCGTGATGGCCTGGCGGCCGGTGATCAGGTGGTCACCGCCGGCAAGGTCGCCCTGCGCGACGGCACCGCAGTGCAGGTGATCGCCGATCCGAAGGCAAAGCCGAAGACGGTCGCAGCGGCCGCCAAGCCGGCAGACAAGGCCGGGAGCACGCAATGACCGCCCCGGGCCACGACCACGGTGCCTCGCCGGCGAGCGACGGCGCCGCCGCCGGCATGCGCGGCGGCCTGGTGGAATTCGCCACCCGCCGTCGCGTGACTATCGCCATGTGCACGGTCACGCTGCTGCTGTTCGGCCTGATCGCGCTGGGCAACCTCAAGGTCAACCTGCTGCCCGACCTGAGCTACCCGACGCTGACCGTGCGCACCGAGTACACCGGTTCGGCGCCGACCGAAATCGAAACCCTGATCACCCAGCCGGTTGAAGAAGCGGTCGGCGTGGTCAAGAACCTGCGCAAGCTGAAGTCGGTCTCGCGCACCGGCCAGAGTGATGTAGTGCTGGAGTTCGCCTGGGGCACCAACATGGACCAGGCCAGCCTGGAGGTGCGCGACAAGATGGAAGCGCTGAACCTGCCACTGGAGGCCAAGGCCCCGGTGCTGCTGCGCTTCAATCCGTCCACCGAGCCGATCATGCGCCTGGTGCTGTCGAACAAGGTGGCGCCGACCAGCGATGCCGATGCGGTCCGCGAGCTGACCGGCCTGCGCCGCTATGCCGATGAAGACCTGAAGAAGAAGCTGGAGCCGGTCAGCGGCGTGGCGGCGGTCAAGGTCGGCGGTGGCCTGGAAGACGAGATCCAGGTCGACATCGACCAGCAGAAGCTGGCCCAGCTGAACCTGCCGATCGACACCGTCATCAAGCGCCTGAAGGACGAGAACATCAACATCTCTGGCGGCCGCCTGGAGGAGGGCTCGCAGCGCTTCCTGGTGCGCACCGTCAACCAGTTCGCCGATCTGGAGGAGATCCGCAACCTGCTGGTCACCACCCAGGCGTCGAACGGCAGCGCGGCCGACTCGGCGTTGCAGCAGATGTTCAACATCGCCGCGTCGACCGGTTCGGCGGCAGCCATCGCGGCGGCATCGGCGGCGCAGAGCGCATCGTCCGGCGGTGGTTCCAGCGTGGTCGCCAACGGTGTGCCGGTGCGCCTGAAGGACGTGGCCACCGTGCGCCAGGGCTACAAGGAGCGCGAAGCGGTGATCCGCCTGGGCGGCAAGGAATCGGTCGAACTGGCGATCTACAAAGAAGGCGACGCCAATACCGTGTCCACCGCCGAAGCGCTGCGCAAGCGCCTGGAGCAGATCAAGGGCACGTTCCCGTCCGATGTCGAGATGACCACCATCGAGGACCAGTCGCGCTTCATCGAGCACGCCATCGCCGACGTCAAGAAGGATGCAGTGATCGGCGGCCTGCTGGCGATCCTGATCATCTTCCTGTTCCTGCGTGATGGCTGGAGCACGTTCGTGATCAGCCTGTCGCTGCCGGTCTCGATCATCGCCACGTTCTTCTTCATGGGCCAGCTCGGCCTGAGCTTGAACGTGATGTCGCTGGGCGGTCTGGCACTGGCCACCGGCCTGGTGGTGGATGACTCGATCGTGGTGCTGGAGAGCATCGCTAAGGCCCGCGAGCGTGGCCTGGGCATCCTGCAGGCGGCCATCGCCGGTACCCGCGAAGTGAGCATGGCGGTGGTCGCCTCCACCCTGACCACCATCGCGGTGTTCTTGCCGCTGGTGTTCGTCGATGGCATCGCTGGCCAGCTGTTCCGCGACCAGGCGTTGACCGTGGCGATCGCCATCGCGATCTCGCTGCTGGTGTCGATGACCCTGATCCCGATGCTGAGCTCGCTGAAGGGACGGCCGCCGCTGGCGTTCCCGGAAGAAGCGCCGAACGAACCGTGGCAACCGCAGAACCGCTGGCAGAAGCCGGTGGCACTGGGCCGTCGTGGTGCCGTGGCGACTGCGCGCTGGAGCTTCTACGCGCTGGCCTGGCTGGTGGTGCGGGCGTGGCGTGGCGTGGTGGCGGTGGTGGGCCCGGTGATGCGCAAGGCCAGCGATCTGGCGATGAAGCCCTATGCCGGTGCCGAGCGCGGTTACCTGCGCCTGCTGCCGAGCGCACTGGCGCATCCGGGCAAGGTGCTGGGTGTCGCCTCGATCATCTTCGTGGCGACCATGGCGCTGGTGCCGATGCTCGGTGCCGACCTGATCCCGCAGCTGGCGCAGGACCGTTTCGAGATGACGGTGAAGCTGCCGGCCGGCACGCCGCTGAAGCAGACTGATGCACTGGTACGCGAGCTGCAGCTGGCGCACGGCAAGGGCGAGGGCGTGGCGTCGCTGTACGGTGTCAGCGGCAGCGGCACCCGCCTGGATGCCAGCCCCACCGAGAGCGGCGAGAACATCGGCAAACTGACCGTGGTGATGGAAGGCGGTGGCAATGCACGCACCGAGGCCGAGATCACCGAGCGCCTGCGTGACACCATGGGCCAGCATCCGGGGGCACAGGTCGACTTCGCGCGGCCGGCGTTGTTCAGCTTCTCCACGCCGCTGGAAATCGAGCTGCGCGGGCAGGACATGGCCACGCTGGAAGTGGCCGGCCAGCGCCTGGCGGCGCTGCTGCGCGGCAACGCGCACTACGCCGACGTGAAGTCCACGGTGGAAGAGGGCTTCCCGGAAATCCAGATCCGCTTCGACCAGGAGCGTGCCGGTGCACTGGGCCTGACCACGCGCCAGATCGCCGACGTGGTGGTGAAGAAGGTGCGCGGCGATGTCGCCACCCGCTACAGCTTCCGTGACCGCAAGATCGACGTGCTGGTGCGTGCACAGGAAGGCGACCGCGCCAGCGTGGAGAGCATCCGCCGGCTGATCGTCAATCCGGGCAGTACCCGTCCGGTGACGCTGGACGCGGTGGCCGAGGTGGTGGCTACCACCGGCCCCAGCGAGATCCATCGCGCCGACCAGACCCGGGTGGCGGTGGTGTCGGCCAACCTGCGCGACATCGACCTCGGCGCGGCCATGCGCGAAGTGCAGCAGATGGTCGCCGAGCAGCCGCTGGGTGCGGGTGTCGGCCTGCACATCGGTGGCCAGGGTGAGGAGCTGGCGCAGGCGGCGAAGTCGTTGATCTTCGCCTTCGGCCTGGCGATCTTCCTGGTCTACCTGGTGATGGCCTCGCAGTTCGAATCGCTGCTGCACCCGTTCGTGATCCTGTTCACCATCCCGCTGGCGCTGGTCGGTGCGATCCTGGCGCTGATGCTGACCGGCAAGCCCATCTCGGTGGTGGTGTTCATCGGCCTGATCCTGCTGGTCGGCCTGGTCACCAAGAACGCGATCATCCTGATCGACAAGGTCAACCAGCTGCGCGAGGCCGGCGTAGCAAAGCACGAGGCGCTTGTGGAAGGCGCGCGCTCGCGCCTGCGGCCGATCATCATGACCACGCTGTGCACGCTGTTCGGCTTCCTGCCGTTGGCGGTGGCGATGGGTGAGGGCGCTGAAGTGCGCGCGCCGATGGCGATCACCGTGATCGGCGGCCTGCTGGTGTCGACCCTGCTGACCCTGCTGGTGATCCCGGTGGTGTACGACCTGATGGACCGTCGTGGCGATGCGTATTACCGCGAACGTGGCCGCAAGCATGCCGGTGAGATCGAGCCGGGTGCAGCGGACAGTGCGGCGGGTGCGGAGGAACCGGCATGAGTGTGGCCGAGTTCTCCATCCGCCGTCCGGTCACCACCATCATGTGTTTCGTGTCGCTGGTGGTGATCGGCCTGATCGCTTCGTTCCGGTTGCCGTTGGAAGCGCTGCCGGACATCTCCGCGCCGTTCCTGTTCGTGCAGATTCCGTACACCGGCTCCACCCCGGAGGAAGTGGAACGGACCATCATCCGTCCGGTCGAGGAGTCGCTGGCGACGATGACCGGCATCAAGCGCATGCGCTCGTCGGCCACCTCCGAAGCGGCGCTGATCTTCATCGAGTTCAGCGACTGGGACCGCGACATCGCCATCGCCGCCTCCGATGCACGCGAGCGCATCGATGCGATCCGCAGCGACCTGCCCGACGACCTGCAGCGCTACAACGTGTTCAAGTGGTCCAGCAGCGACCAGCCGGTGCTGAAGGTGCGCCTGGCCAGCACCACCGACCTGACCACCGCCTATGACATGCTCGACCGCGAGTTCAAGCGGCGCATCGAGCGCATTCCCGGCGTGGCCCGTGTCGACATCACCGGTGCGCCGCCGAACGAGGTGGAGATCGCCATCGATCCGAACCGCCTCAACGCGCACGGCCTGAGCATCAATGAACTGAGCGAGCGCCTGCGTACGCTGAATTTCTCGATCTCGGCCGGGCAGATCGACGACAACGGCCAGCGCGTGCGCGTGCAGCCGGTGGGCGAGATCACCGACCTGCAGGAAATGCGCGATCTGGTGATCAACGCCAAGGGCCTGCGCCTGGGCGATATCGCCGATGTGCGCCTGAAGCCGGCGCGGATGAACTACGGGCGCCGCCTGGACGGCAACCCGGCGGTTGGCCTGGATATCTTCAAGGAGCGCAGTGCCAATCTGGTGGAGGTGTCGCGCGCGGCACTGGCCGAGGTTGAATCGATCCGTGCCGAAGCGTCGATGCGCGACGTGCAGATCAAGGTGATCGACAATCAGGGCAAGGCGGTGACCTCCTCGCTGCTGGAACTGGCCGAGGCCGGTGCGGTCGGCCTGATCCTGTCGATCACGGTGCTGTTCTTCTTCCTGCGCCATTGGCCGTCCACGCTGATGGTGACCCTGGCCATTCCGATCTGCTTCACCATCACCCTGGGCTTCATGTACTTCGTCGGGGTGACGCTGAACATCCTGACCATGATGGGCCTGCTGCTGGCGGTGGGCATGCTGGTCGACAACGCCGTGGTGGTGGTGGAGAGCATCTACCAGGAACGCGAGCGCATGCCGGGGCAGCCGCGGCTGGCCTCGATCATCGGCACCCGCAACGTGGCCATCGCGCTCAGTGCCGGTACGCTGTGCCACTGCATCGTGTTCGTGCCGAACCTGTTCGGCGAGACCAACAACATCAGCATCTTCATGGCGCAGATCGCGATCACCATCTCGGTCTCGCTGCTGGCCTCGTGGCTGGTCGCGGTCAGCCTGATCCCGATGCTGTCCGCGCGCATGGCCACGCCCAAGCTGGTGCACTCGCAGACCGGCCTGATCGCGCGGCTGCAGCGCCGCTACGCCAGGCTGCTGGACTGGTCGCTGCACCATCGCGGCTGGAGCCTGCTCGGCATCGTGCTGGTGGTGCTGGTCAGCCTGGTGCCGATGAAGCTGACCAAGGTCGACATGTTCGGAGGGGATGGCGGCAAGGACATCTTCATCGGCTACATGTGGAAGGGCGCCTACACCTATCGGCAGATGTCCGAGGAAGTGGCGCGCGTGGAGAACTGGATCGACGCCAACCGCGAGCGCCTGCACGTCAAGCAGGTGTACTCCTGGTACAGCGAGCAGGAAGGCAGCTCCACCGTGGTCACCCTGGACGAGAAGTACGCCAAGGACATCAAGGCGCTGCAGGAAGAACTGCGCAAGGGCCTGCCGAAGTCGGCCCGCACCGACTACTTCGTCGGCAACCAGGGCGGTGATGGCGGCGGTGGCGGCAACCAGGGCGTGCAGGTGCAGCTGGTCGGCGACTCCAGTTCGATGCTGCAGGAGATCGGCCAGGAAGTGGTGCCGCTGCTGGCCCAGCGCACCGAGCTGCGCGATGTGCGCATCGACAATGGTGAGAAGGGCGGCGAACTGAAGGTGCGCGTCGACCGCGAGCGTGCGGCGGCGTTCGGCTTCAATGCCGAACAGGTAGCCAGCTTCGTCGGCCTGGCGCTGCGCGGTGCACCGATGCGCGAGTTCCGCCGTGGCGACAACGAGGTGCCGGTATGGGTGCGCTTCGCCGGCGCCGAGCAGAGCAGCCCGGAAGACCTGGCCGGCTTCAGCGTGCGTACCGGCGATGGCCGCAGCGTGCCGCTGTTGAGCCTGGTCACCGTCGATGTCGGTTCGTCAGCCACCCAGATCGGACGCACCAACCGCCAGACCACGCTGACCATCAAGGCCAACCTGGCCGAGAAGGTCACCGCGCCGGATGGTCGCAAGGCGATGGAGTCGGTGCTCAAGCCGATGAACTTCCCGGCCGGTTATGGCTTCACCTTCGATGGCGGTGACTACGGCAACGACGACGAAGCGATGCAGCAGATGGTGTTCAACCTGCTGATCGCGCTGGTGATGATCTACGTGGTGATGGCGGCGGTGTTCGAGTCGCTGCTGTTCCCGGCGGCGATCATGAGTGGCGTGCTGTTCTCGATCTTCGGCGTGTTCTGGCTGTTCTGGATCACCGGCACCTCGTTCGGGATCATGTCCTTCATCGGCATCCTGGTGCTGATGGGCGTGGTGGTGAACAACGGCATCGTGATGATCGAGCACATCAACAACCTGCGGCGCGGCGGCATGGGACGCACGCAGGCGCTGGTGGAGGGCTCACGCGAGCGATTGCGGCCAATCATGATGACCATGGGCACGGCGATCCTGGCGATGGTGCCGATCTCGCTGACCAATACGCAGATGTTCGGCAATGGCCCGGAGTACGCGCCGATGGCGCGCGCGATTGCCGGCGGCCTGGCGTTCTCCACGGTGGTCAGCCTGCTGTTCCTGCCGACCATCTATGCGGTGCTGGATGACCTGCGCAATGCCGTGACGCGGTTGATCCGCCGCGCGCGTGGAGTGGAAATGGTAGAGCCGGGCGCTGCCCGGCTGTAATGCACATCAACGTGTTGTGGTGTGGGGGAGGCCGGTCGTAGTGGGGCGGCCTCCCCCTTTTTTTGCCGGGCATGGCGTGCCAACCAAGGTTGGCACCTACCAGAGCGCAGTCGAGCTTGGCTCGACGCTACACGGAACAATCAACCCGCCACCTTGCCCCACACCTTGAACGTGGTCAGCCACAGGCCGAGCATGCTGCCGATGTTGGTCAGCATGAAGGTCAGCACCACGCGGGTGACGCGGTTGCGATACCAGCCCTTCAGGCTTTGCGCATCGTCGCGCAGCTTCAGGAAGTCCTCATACGCCGGCTTGCGCAGGCGCGCTTCCACCAGCGCCGAGAATGCGCCGGTCGGGATGCTCAGGCGGAACGGCTTGAACGGCGCCACCGCGATCGCGGTGAGGATGCTCAGCGGATGGCCGCCGGCCAGCAGGCAGCCCAGGCCGGCGAGGCCGCCGGTATACATCGCCCAGGTCGCCAGCAGTTCGGTGCCCACGCCCAGGCCACCGCGGTAGAAACCTACGCCGATGCCGGTCGCCACGATGGCCAGGATGCCCAGCGTGAACCACGGAATGTTGCGCTTCTTCGGCACCGCTTCCAGCTCGGCGCGCAGCGGTGCCGGTGCTTCGGTGTCGGTTTCCAGGTAGCGGGCCAGCCCGGCCAGGTGACCGGCACCCACCACCGCCAGCACTTCACGCTGCTGCGGGTCGTGTTCCTCGCGCAGGCGCGTGGCCATGTAGCGGTCACGCTCGCCGATGATGGTCTCGTACAGCGCCGGGCTCTCGCTGGCGAACTCGCCGAAGCTCGACTCCAGCATGTCGCCCTGCTTGAGCTTCTCGATCTCGTTTTCGCCCACTTCCTCGGATGAGAACAGACCTGCGCCAAGCCCGGCGACCAGCTTCAGCTTGCCGAAGAAGCCCAGCCGTTGCGAGGCACGGCGGAAGGTCAGGCCGACTTCACGGTCGATCAGGTGTACCGGCAGGTTGCGCTCGCGCGCCAGTTCCACCGCGCGCTTCAGTTCGGCGCCCGGCTCGATGTCGAGCTGTTCGGCCAGGCGGCGCTGGTACGCGGACAGGGCCAGGTTGGCGGCGAACAGGGCCACGCGGCCCTTGCGGATCACTTCGACCAGATCGAGCTTGGCCAGCGTGTCCGGATCGCTCAGCGCCTGCAGGCGCTGCGGGTCCAGTTCAACGGCAACGGCATCGAAGCGGCCGCTGTCGATGGCTTTTTCCACCGCCTCGACGCTGGCGCGGGAGACGTGGGCAGTGCCCAGCAGGGTATAACGCACGCCGTCGCGTTCAACGACGCGCACCGGCTGGCCGGCGAACAGGTCGTCGCCGGTTTCGGGAAGGGTTTCGGTCATGGGTTCATTCATTGGAAGGTGCGGTGTCGGCGCCATCGCCGAGCGCGCGCTGCATCTGCACGGTATCCAGCCAGCGGCCGTGCTTGCGGCCAAGGCCACGGAACACGCCGACCAGCTCGAAGCCGAAGCGTTCGTGCAGCTTGATCGACGCGGCGTTGGTCGGTTCGCCGATCACGGCCACCATCTGCCGGTAACCACGCGCCACGCAGGCATCGATCAAGGCCTGCAGCAGGCCGGTGCCCACGCCCTGGCCCTGGAACGCGGCATCGACGTAGACCGAGTTCTCCACGGTCCACTGGTAGGCAACGCGGGTGCGGTAGGTGTTGGCGTAGGCATAGCCGGCCACCTGGCCGTCGATCTCGGCGACCAGGTAGGGGAAGCCGCGATCGATGATGTCGCGCATACGGCGCAGCATCTCGGTCGCGTCGGGGATGTCGTACTCGTAGGTGTTGACGAAGTCGGTCACTTCCACCGCGTAGATCGCGGTGATCGCGGCGATGTCGGCCGGGCCGGCATCACGGATGAGGACGGCCATGCGCGGGCTCCGGCTCAGTCGATGTAGCGCTTGAGCAGGTCACCGTACGCGTCGATGCGGCGATCGCGCAGGAACGGCCAGATGCGGCGCACGTGCTCGCTGCGCTGCAGGTCGACATCGCACAGCAGCACGGTGGCGTCAGTGCCGGCTTCGGCCAGGAATTCGCCCTGCGGGCCGAGCACGTGGCTGTTGCCCCAGAACTGGATGCCCGACGCGCCCAGTGGCGATGCCTCGTGGCCGACGCGGTTGCAGCTCAGCACCGGCAGGCCGTTGGCCACGGCGTGGCCGCGGTGGCTCAGCACCCAGGCGTCGCGCTGGCGGGTCTTCTCGTCCTGCACATCGTCCGGGTCCCAGCCGATCGCGGTCGGGTACAGCAGCAGTTCGGCGCCGGCCAGCGCCATCAGGCGTGCCGCTTCCGGGTACCACTGGTCCCAGCACACCAGCACGCCGAGGCGACCCACCGAGGTATCGATCGGCTTGAAACCGATGTCGCCCGGGGTGAAGTAGAACTTCTCGTAGAAGCCCGGATCGTCCGGGATATGCATCTTGCGGTACTTGCCGAGCAGCGTACCGTCCTTCTCGAACACCACCGCGGTGTTGTGGTACAGGCCGGCAGCACGGCGCTCGAACAGCGAGCCGACCAGCACCACGCCATGCTTCTTCGCCAGCGCGCCCAGGCGCTCGGTGCTCGGGCCCGGAATCGGCTCGGCCAGGTCGAACTCGTCCACTGATTCGTGCTGGCAGAAGTACGGGCCGTTATGCAGTTCCTGCAGCAGCACCAGCTTGGCACCCTGCGCAGCCGCCTCGGCCACGCGTGCTTCGATCACCGCCAGGTTGGCGGCGGCATCACCGTGGTTGCGCTCCTGGATCAGGGCGACGGTAAGGGGGCTGCGCGAGTTCATGCGGGGCGTTCCTGCGGGGGAAAACCTGCATGTTAGCGCGGATGGGCGGCGACGGCGTGTCGCGCGCTGAATGGGTGCTGGTGGTGCCGGCCGCTGGCCGGCAACCCCGTCAATCCATCAGGCATTGCATGGTTGCCGGCCAGCGGCCGGTACTACCCATCCTCAGGCCTTCAACAACCCGGCCGGCAGCTGCATGGTGATGCAGTGCAGGCTGCCGTTCTGCCAGATCAGCGAGCGGCAGGGCACCTGCACGATCTCGCGGCCCGGGTGCGCCTGCGCCAGCACATCGCGGGCCAGGTCGTCGGCCGGGTCGCCGTAGGCCGGCATCAGCACCGCGCCATTGACGATCAGGTAGTTGGCGTACGACGCCGCCAGGCGGCGGCCTTCGTCGATCACCGGCTGTGCCCACGGCAGCGGGAACAGGCGGTACGGCTGGCCATCCTTGGTACGCAGCGCGGCCAGCTCATTGCCCATCGCCTGCAGTTCGGCGTAGTGCGAGTCGCTCTCGTCGTCGCAGGCCTGGTAGACGATGCTGTCAGCCGAGGCGAAGCGGGCGAGGGTATCGATGTGCGCATCGGTGTCGTCGCCTTCCAGATAGCCGTGGTCCAGCCACAGCACGCGGTCCTGCTGCAGCCAGTCGGCCAGGTCGGCGCTCAGGCTGGCGCGGTCGCGGTCCGGGTGGCGCTCGTGCAGGCACTTCCAGGTGGTCAGCAGGGTGCCTTCGCCATCGGTTTCGATGCCGCCGCCTTCCAGCGCGAACGGAATGCTGCGCACCGGTGCGTCGTTGAACACGCCGGCCTGGTCGAGCACGCCCACCAGCTGGTCATCCAGGGTGGCGTCGAACTTGCCGCCCCAGCCGGTGAAGCGGAAATCCAGCAGCTGGAAGCCGCCGTTGGCACGGCGCAGGGTGATCGGGCCGGAGTCGCGCAACCAGGTATCGTCGTAGGCCGCCGTGGTGAAGTGGACCTTGTCCATGTCGATGCGGTTGGAGCGCAGCCGCATCTCGGCATAGGTCTCCACATCGTCGTCGGTCACGCAGATCAGCACCGGCTGGAAGCGGGTGATGGCCGCGACCAGCGCGATGTAGGTCTCTTCCACCTGGCCCAGGCGGTCGGCCCAGTCGGTGTCGGCGGTGGGCCAGGCAATCAGGACGCCGCTCTGGGCTTCCCACTCGGCAGGAAAACGAAGGGTCTGGTTCATGGTCTCGCTACACAGGCCCGCCCAGGGCGGGTAAAGGGATCAACGGATCGGCGGTTTCGGGCCGATTTCGTTCGGGTCCGCCTGGTTGGCCACCACGTCGATCACCTTCTGCTTCTCGAAGTAGACGGTGAACTGCGGGTACACCCAGCGGTTGATGGTCGGCCATTGCCGCTTCTGCCCGCCACGCGGCTGCAGCTGCTCGCTCGGCGCGCCGAACTGCGCCTGTACCTGCTGCATGCTCTGGCCGCGCACGGGCAGGGCACCGGCCGGCTTCTCGCGGGCACGGTCGACAAGCAGGGTATCGGCCAGCGCCGGCGTGGCGGCGGCCAGGGTGGCCATCACGGCCAAGGCGGACAGGTAACGCTTCATCTCGATCTACTCCCCAGTGGTCAAGAAAGGCGATTACAGCAAAAACGGCAGGAAAAAGCCGCATAAACAAAAAACCGCCCGAAGGCGGCTTTTTGCATCGGGTCGGCCCCGCGTAGGGCCAGCCGCAGCCGCGAAGGCTGCTGGGCTTAGCGCTGACGCGCCTTGAAACGCGGGTTCGACTTGCAGATGACGAAGATCTTGCCACGACGACGCACGACCTTGCAGTCACGGTGACGGGCCTTCGCCGACTTCAGGGAGGACAGGACTTTCATGGCATACCTCGGCGTAAACAGTAGTTGTTCGGGTGGAGCGTGGCCGCGATATGCGAAAGACAATCGGCAGTTGACGCTCGTTCAAGCCCGCCATTCTACCGGGCTTTTCCTCGTGGTTTCAAGTGGTTGCACAAAAGATCCCGTTGGGGGCGTCTGACAGGGGCTAGAATGACCCCTTCACACGCTCTGGGAACCCCATGAATCCACTCGCTCCCGTCCTGACCATCGACGGCCCTTCAGGGGCCGGCAAGGGTACCATCAGCCGCATCATCGCGCGCCGGATGGGCTGGCATTACCTGGATTCAGGCGCGCTGTACCGGGCAGTGGGCGTGGCCGCGAGCTGGGCCGACATCGATACCTCCGATGCCTCGGCGCTGGTCCGCTGCACCTTTGATACCCACGTTCAGTTTGTCGAGCAGGGTGAAGCCATGCGGGTCATGGTGAACGGGACCGATGCCACCGACGAGCTGCGCCTGGAGACCACCGGCGCGCTGGCCTCGGCCATCGCCGCCATTCCCGAGGTCCGGGCTGCCCTGAAGGAGCGCCAGCGCGCATTCAGGGAGCTGCCCGGCCTGGTCGCCGATGGCCGCGACATGGGCACGGTGATCTTCCCGGACGCCTCCTACAAGGTCTTCCTGACCGCCAGTGCCGAGGAGCGCGCCGAGCGCCGGCATAAGCAGTTGAAAGACAAGGGGGTTTCTGTTAACTTTGATGACCTCCTGCGCGAGATCATGGCCCGCGACGCCCGTGATGCTCAGCGTACCGTGGCGCCCCTGAAGCCGGCAGACGATGCTGTCCTCATCGACACCACAGGCATCGGCATCGCAGATGTCGTTGCCAGAGTGATGGATCTGCTTCCGGTTCCGGCTGCCTGATCCGTTCGCGCGGGAGCACTGCCAGCAGCATCGGTGGTGGTCGCGCATAGCAGTGCTGTACCAGCTCCGTCGCGCAATGATGCGTGGCGGTTTTCCTACTACACACGACCTGCGTTTCCGGGGTCGACCAACAGGCGGGCGGTCGCCATTCCCCTGAAGGGGACGCCACCGACCCATGTGTCCAACAGAGTAAATCTAATGACCGAATCATTTGCCGAACTGTTTGAAGCCAGCCAGGCCAATCTGGCCAAGCTGAAGCCGGGCGCCATCGTCAGCGGTACCGTTGTTGAAGTCCGCGGCGACGTCGTGGTGATCAACGCTGGCCTGAAGTCCGAAGGCATCGTGCCGATCGAACAGTTCCGTAACGACGCTGGCGAAATCGACGTCGCCGAAGGCGACATCGTCAAGGTCGCCCTCGACTCGATCGAGAACGGCTTCGGCGAAACCGTTCTGTCGCGCGAGAAGGCCAAGCGCGCGATGGTGTGGGACGAGCTGGAAGAAGCGTTGGAAAAGAACGAAACCATCACCGGTCGCATCAGCGGCAAGGTCAAGGGTGGTTTCACCGTGGACATCAAGGATGTCCGCGCCTTCCTGCCGGGTTCCCTGGTCGATGTGCGCCCGGTGCGCGATCCGGCCTACCTGGAAGGCAAGGAACTCGAGTTCAAGCTCATCAAGCTGGACCGCAAGCGTAACAACGTCGTGGTCTCGCGCCGCGCTGTCGTCGAAAGCGAGCACTCGGAAGAGCGCGAGCAGCTGATGGACAAGCTGCAGGAAGGCGCGATCCTGAAGGGTGTCGTCAAGAACCTGACCGATTACGGCGCGTTCGTGGACCTGGGCGGTATCGACGGCCTGCTGCACATCACCGACATGGCGTGGAAGCGCGTGCGTCACCCGTCGGAAGTCGTGAACGTCGGCGACGAGCTGGACGTCCGCGTGCTGAAGTTCGACCGCGAGCGCAACCGCGTTTCGCTGGGCCTGAAGCAGCTGGGCGAGGATCCGTGGGACAACATCGGCCGTCGTTACCCGGCCAACAGCCGCGTCTTCGGCAAGGTCTCCAACGTCACCGATTACGGCGCGTTCGTTGAGATCGAGCCGGGCGTCGAAGGCCTGGTGCACGTCTCCGAGATGGATTGGACCAACAAGAACGTCAACCCGTCCAAGGTTGTCCAGGTTGGTGATGAAGTCGAAGTGATGGTGCTGGACGTCGATGAAGAGCGTCGCCGTATCTCGCTGGGCATGAAGCAGGTTGCCGCCAATCCGTGGGAAACCTTCGCTGCCACCCACAAGAAGGGTGACAAGGTGTCGGGCCAGATCAAGTCGATCACCGACTTCGGCATCTTCATCGGCCTGGACGGCGGCATCGACGGCCTGGTTCACCTGTCCGACATCAGCTGGAACACCACCGGCGAAGACGTCGTTCGCAACTTCAAGAAGGGCGATACCCTGGACGCCGTCGTCCTGGCTGTCGATCCGGAGCGCGAGCGCATCTCCCTGGGCGTGAAGCAGCTGGAGCAGGATCCGTTCGGCCAGTACATGGCTGCCAATCCGAAGGGCTCCAAGGTCGAAGGCGTGGTGAAGGAAGTCGACGCCAAGGGCGCGATCATCGAGCTGGCTGACGGCATCGAAGGTTACGTCTCGGCACGCGACATCGCCAACGAGCGCGTTGACGACGCCACCCAGCACCTGAAGGTCGGCGACAAGGTCGAAGCCAAGTTCGTGGGCATGGACCGCAAGGGCCGTACCCTGCAGCTGTCGATCAAGGCCAAGGACGACGCTGAAATGCGCGAAGTGCTGGAGGAATACCAGTCCTCTTCGGCTTCCAGCGGCACCACCCAGCTGGGCGCGCTGCTGCGTGCACAGCTGAACGGCAACAAGTCCGAGTAATCGGCCTTACGCTGTTCGTTGTTTCCTGGACGGCCCGGGCATTGCCCGGGCCGTTTCAGGCTGAGATACCCCTGATGTGAGCCGGTAATGACCAAATCCGAACTGATCGAAATCCTTGCGCGCCGCCAGGCGCACCTGAAGGCCGATGATGTCGATCTGGCGGTGAAGTCGTTGCTGGAAATGATGGGCGGATCGCTGTCCGCCGGGGATCGCATCGAAATCCGTGGTTTTGGCAGCTTCTCGCTGCACTATCGTCCGCCGCGCCTGGGTCGCAACCCGAAAACCGGCGAATCGGTTGCCCTGCCGGGCAAGCACGTCCCTCATTTCAAGCCGGGCAAGGAACTGCGTGAGCGGGTCAGCAGTGTGCTGCCGCTGGACGCCGATCCGGCCTGAGCCTTCCGTCGCGCCACCGCGTGCGAATCCAGCCGCGAGTCGGATAAGCTACGGACTCCTGCCACTGGAGCTGTCGCATGAAGGTTTTTCGTCTGCTGGTCCTGCTGGCGGTTCTGATCCTTGGGTTGATCATCGGTGCGGTCAACATGACCGCGATGTCGATCAACCTGCTGTTTACCCAACTGCATACCTCGGTAGGCGTGGCCCTGATCGCCGCGCTGCTGGTGGGTGTCATCGTCGGTGCCGGCCTGGTGCTGGTGAGCGTGGTCATTCCGCTCTACAGCCAGTTGCGCCGCGCCAACAAGTCCGCTGTCGCCACGCCGGCACCGGTTGCTTCCCCCCAATCTTTTGATGGACGCTGATCGAAGATGGATTTCGTCACCGAGTGGTTCTGGTTCTTCCTGTTCGTTCCGCTGGCCGCACTGGCCGGGTGGGTGATCGGACGGCGTGGTGGTCAACGCCACGGTGACAGCCAGGTCAGCCGCCTGTCCAGCACCTACTTCCGCGGCCTGAACTACCTGCTCAACGAGCAGCCGGACAAGGCCATCGAGCTGTTCCTGCACATCGCCGAGCTGGACAAGGAAACCTTCGAGACCCAGGTCGCGCTGGGCCACCTGTTCCGCCGCCGCGGCGAAGTCGACCGCGCCATCCGCCTGCACCAGGGCCTGGTCAACCGCCACGACCTCAGCGATGCGCAACGCGTGCAGGCGCTGCTGGCACTGGGCGAGGACTACATGAAGTCCGGCCTGCTGGACCGCGCCGAGACCGTGTTCACCGAACTGGCCCAGCTGGATCAGCGTGCTCCGCAGGCACTCAAGCACCTGATCGGCATTTACCAGGCCGAGCGCGACTGGGAAAAGGCGATCGACAACGCGACCCGTTTCGAGGACGTCACCGGCGAGCCGATGGGCAAGCTGATCGGGCAGTTCGAGTGCGAACTGGCCGAACGCTTCCGCGGTGCTGGCAAGCTGGAAGAGGCGAGGGCAGCGATTGCCCGGGCCTACCAGGCCGATGCGATGTCGGTACGTGCCGGCATCATTGAAGGACGCCTGGAAACCGATGCCGGCAATCCGGAAGCGGCCGTACGCGCCTTCGAGCGTGCCGCGCGCAACGATCCGGAGTACCTGCCGGAGCTGCTGCCGGCGCTGATGCAGAACTACCGCAAGGTCGGCGATCTGGCAGGCGCACGCGCGTTCCTGTCGGAGATGACCGAGCACTACCGCGGCATCGCCCCGGTGCTGGCGCTGACCCGCCTGATGGAAGAGCAGGAGGGCGTGGCGCCAGCCCGTGCCTACCTGGGCCGCCAGCTCAAGGATCGCCCGTCGGTGCGTGGCGAGTCCGCGCTGATCGACCTGACCCTGGCTGAAGGCGCCGATTCCACGGCGACCCTGCACGACCTCAAGCACATCACCGACCAGTTGCTGGTGCGCAATCCGGCCTATCGATGCACCCGTTGTGGTTTCGGTGCGCGCACCCACCACTGGCAGTGCCCGAGCTGCAAGGAGTGGGGTACGGTCAAGCCGCTGCTGAACTACGCGGTGCTCTGATCCATGCCGTGGCTCGTGATGGGCGCGCTGCTGGGCCTGGCCCTGCTGAGTGCGGCACTGACCTGGGCGGCGCGGGGTTACGCGCTGCGCCGGCAACTGTTTGACCAGCCGGGCGAGCGCCGCAGCCATAGCGTGGCGACACCCCGCGGCGGCGGCATCGCCATTGTCATCAGCCTGCTGGTGACCGCCGGTATTGCCATGTGGGCCTGGCCCGAAGCGCGTCCGAGCCTGCTGGTCGCCAGCCTTGGCCTGGCGCTGGTGGCGGGTATCGGCTGGTGGGACGACCACCGGCCGCTGCCGGCCATGCGCCGCCTGATGGTGCACTTCATCGCCGCCGCGCTGCTGGCCGCGCTGGTCAAGGTCCACGGTGGCAGCTGGCTGCTGGCCGTACTGGTCCTGCTGTTCACCGCCTCGCTGATCAACATCTGGAATTTCATGGATGGGATCAACGGCATCGCGGCCAGCCAAGCCATCGTGGTCGCGCTGGGGCTGGCGCCGCTGCTGCCCTGGCCGTACTCGCTGGCGGCGGTCGCGTTGGGCCTGGCCTGCCTGGGCTTCCTGCCGTTCAACTTCCCGCGGGCCCGGATCTTCATGGGCGATGTCGGGAGTGGCGCGCTGGGCTACGCGGTGGCGGCAGTGCTGGCACTGGCCAGCGTCAAGACCGACATCCACTGGATCCTGCTGCTGGTGTCGGCATCGCCGTTCCTTGTGGACGCGGGCTTCACACTGCTGGCGCGCATCATTTCCGGACAACGCTGGATGGAACCCCATACCCAGCACGTCTACCAGCGCGCGGTGCAGGCAGGAGCCAGTCACGCCCAGGTAACAGGGATGTACTTTGCTTTAGGCCTGTTCAGTATTACAGTGCTTAATGTCTGCTCCAATTTGCAGCCGAGGTGGGAGGCTGCCGTGGCGATCGCGTGGTTCATTGCGCTGAGCGTCCTCTGGCTCCTCCTGCGCAATGGATTGCGCCACCCAAAAGGAAATACCTGACTTATGGCTTCACCCTGGCGGGACAGAATCCTCGGCCTGATGCCGCGTTCGGCCATCGTCTGCCACGACCTGTTCATGGTCTGGGCATGCTGGCAGCTGCTCCACGCGGGGCGGTATTCGATCCTGGCCAACGCCCCCGAGCTCCCTCTCTGGAACGTTGACACCACGCTGGTGCTGCTGCTGCAGGGCATGGTGTTCTGGCGCGTGGGCCTCTATCGGGGCCTGTGGCGGTTCGCCAGCGTCAGCGACCTGCTGAACATCTTCAAGGCCAGCTTCATCGGCATGGTCGCCATCGTGCTGGTGCTGATGTGGAAGCGCTTCGACGGCGTGCCGATGTCGGTGCTGGTGATCTATCCGTTCGCGCTGTCGGCGCTGCTGGGCGCGCCGCGCCTGCTGTACCGGGCCTGGAAGGACTATCAGGCACTGCAGTCGGACTCGTCCGCGCGCCGCGTGCTGATCCTGGGTGCCGGCCAGGCCGCCGAGACCCTGGTCCGTGACCTGCGCCGTTCCGGTAATTTCGAGCCGGTCGGCCTGCTGGACGACGCGCCGCACCTGCGCGGCGCCAAGCTGCAGGGCCTGCCGATCCTCGGCACCCTGGACGATGCGCCGACAGTGGTCCGGGAGACGGCGGCCAAGCTGCTGGTGATCGCCATTCCGTCGCTGGACGCGGCGGGCATGCAGCGGATCGTCGCCATCTGTGAAAGCACCGGTGTGCCGTTCCGCACCGTGCCCAAGCTCAGCGACATCCTGCAGGGCCAGTCGCTGCCGGGGCAGCTGAAGGAAGTGGCGATCGAGGATCTGCTGGGCCGCAAGCCGATCATGCCGGACTGGAACCTGATCCGTGGCTGGCTGGGCGGGCGTACGGTGATGGTCACCGGTGCCGGCGGTTCGATCGGCTCCGAGCTTTGCCGCCAGTGCGCACGGCATGGTGCCGGCCGCATCATCCTGCTCGAGATCAGCGAACTGCTGCTGCTGACCATCGAAGGCGAGCTGCGGCGCAGCTTCCCCGATGTCGAGATCGAAGCGGTGCTGGGCGACTGCGGTGACCCGGCGGTGATCCGCCACGCCCTGTCGCTGCATCCGGTCGACACCGCCTTCCACGCGGCTGCCTACAAGCACGTGCCGGTGCTGGAGCGGCAGCTGCGCGAAGCGGTGCGCAACAACATCCTGGCCACCGAGAACGTGGCCCGCGCCTGCCTGGAAGCGCGCGTTGAGCATTTCGTGTTCATCTCCACCGACAAGGCGGTCGACCCGGTCAATGCACTGGGCGCCAGCAAGCGCTATGCGGAGATGATCTGCCAGAGCCTGGACCAGAAGTCCACGCATACCCGTTTTGTTACGGTGCGCTTCGGCAACGTGCTGGCCTCGGCCGGCAGCGTGGTGCCGCTGTTCCGCGAACAGATCCTGCGTGGCGGTCCGGTGACCGTCACCGACCCGGAAGTCAGTCGCTACTTCATGACCATCCCGGAGGCCTGCCAGCTGATCCTGCAGGCGGCCGCTTCGGCATCGCATGGTGCGATCTATACGCTCGACATGGGCGAGCCGGTGCCGATCCGCGTGCTGGCCGAGCAGATGATCCGCCTGGCCGGCAAGCAGCCGTACAAGGACATTCCGATCATCTACACCGGGCTGCGTCCGGGCGAGAAGCTGCACGAGACGCTGTTCTATTCGGACGAGGACTACCGTTCCACCGCGCACCCGAAGATTCTCGAGGCCGGTGTACGTACGTTCTCGCGTGACCTGGTGCTGGGCAATGTCCCGCGCCTGCGCGATGCCGTGGCTGGTTACGACACGACCAGCATCCAGGAGATCCTGTTCGCGACGATGCCGGAGTTCTCTCCCATCGAACAGGATGCTTACATTTCATCCGCTAAAGTCGTGCCCTTTCCGGCACGTGAGGCCAACAGGCACCAATGAGCAAGCGAATTCGCAAGGCAGTTTTTCCAGTGGCAGGGCTCGGGACGCGCTTTTTGCCGGCAACCAAGACGGTTCCGAAGGAAATGTTGCCGATCATTGATCGTCCGCTGATCCAATATGCTGTGGATGAAGCAATCGAAGCAGGCTGCGATACGCTGGTGTTCATCACCAATCGCTACAAGCATGCCGTGGCCGACTACTTCGACAAGGCCTACGAACTGGAGCAGAAGCTCGAGCGCGCCGGCAAGCAGGAGCAGCTGGAGATGATCCGCCATGTGCTGCCCAAGGGCGTGCGCGCGATCTTCGTGACCCAGGCCGAAGCACTGGGCCTGGGCCATGCGGTGCTGTGCGCCAAGGCCGTGATCGGTGACGAGCCGTTCGCGGTGCTGCTGCCGGACGACCTGATCTGGAACCGCGGCGACGGCGCACTGAAGCAGATGGCAGACCTCAACGAGGCCAGTGGTGCCAGCGTGATCGCCGTTGAAGACGTGCCGCACGACAAGACTGCCAGCTACGGCATCGTTGCCACTGACGCGTTCGACGGCCGCAAGGGTCGCATTTCGCAGATCGTGGAGAAGCCGAAGCCGGAGGACGCACCGAGCGACCTGGCCGTGGTCGGTCGCTACGTGCTGAGCCCGAAGATCTTCGAGCTGCTGGAGCAGACCGGCAGTGGTGCTGGTGGCGAGATCCAGCTGACCGATGCGATCGCGCAGCTGCTGAAGACCGAAGAGGTCGATGCCTACCGCTTCGAGGGCACCCGCTTCGACTGCGGCACGCACCTGGGGCTGGTGGAGGCGACGATCCGCTTCGCGCTGGACAACCCGAAGCTGGCAGGGCCGGCGCGGGAGAAACTGACGGCGATGTTGGCGGAGTAAGGGTTCTATCAAGCGCTCCGTGCTGCGCCTTGATTGATACGTGATGGGCGGGACGGGTGGGCCTTTGCAGGACACGCCGTAAACCCGTCCATGGGGGCTCGGTCGCCGCATCCATGCGGCGAACGGTCCTGCAAAGGCCCACCCGCCCCGCCTGTCAGGTTTCCTGCGGGCGCGGACGGGAAGGGCGGAATCAAAGGCAAGAGCAAAAGCAGAAAGGCAGCCAATGGCTGCCTTTTCCGTTTCCGCGAGCATCCACGCATGGCGTGGCTCTACTGCCCTTGCCTTTGCTCACTCCTCCGCCGGGGGAGGCTGGAAGGGCCGGGTCGGCAGGGCTGCCCGGGACCGTTTGCGCCATGGGCCCAAGGCATGCCTTGGGCGGGTTGGGCAGGACGCCCAACCCCGGTCTTGCCGTGTGCGCAGGACAGCGCACACCAGCAAGGCGCCATCGAGCCCCCAGGGGTGAGGGCGCTTTGCTTGCGAAGCACCGCTTCGCAAGCGCCCGAACGCACAGCCGCCAGCGGCTGGGCCGGACCCCGGAGGGGGGTTCACGGCGTGTCCCGGGCAGCCCTGCCGACCCGGCCCACGCCATGAAGCCCAACGAGGCAACGCTTTGAACCTTACAGCGCCTCGAAAATACCCGCTGCGCCCATGCCGGTGCCGATGCACATCGTCACCATGCCGTACTTCTGCTGGCGACGGCGCAGGCCGTGCAGCAGGGTTGCGGTGCGGATCGCGCCGGTCGCGCCCAGCGGGTGGCCCAGGGCAATCGCGCCACCCAGCGGGTTGACCTTGTTCGGGTCCAGGCCGCAATCGCGGATCACCGCCAGCGACTGCGCGGCGAAGGCTTCGTTCAGTTCAATCCAGTCCAGCTGGTCCTGGGTCAGGCCCGCCTGCTTCAGTGCCTTCGGGATCGCGGCGATCGGGCCGATGCCCATCACTTCCGGGCGCACGCCGGCTACCGAGAAGCTGACGAAACGAGCCAGCGGGGTCAGGCCGTAGTCCTTGATCGCCTGTTCCGAGGCCAGCAGCACGGCACCGGCGCCATCGCTCATCTGCGACGAGTTGCCAGCAGTGACGGTGCCGCCGAACTGGCCGTTGCGGAACACCGGGCGCAGCTTGGCCAGGCCTTCAGCCGAGGAATCCGGGCGCGGGCCTTCGTCGGTGTCGGCGATCTTGTTGCGGGTGATGATGCGCTGGCCATCGGCCAGGTCCGGCAGGTGCGAGACGATCTCGTACGGGCTGATCTCGTCCTTGAACTCGCCGTTCTGGATCGCGGCCATGGCCTTCTGGTGCGAGGCCAGGGCGAAGGCGTCCTGGTCTTCGCGCGAGACCTTCCACTCTTCGGCGACCTTCTCGGCGGTGATGCCCATGCCGTAGGCGATGGCGACGTGGTCGTTATCGAACACGCTCGGCGCCATGGCGATCTTGTTGCCCATCATCGGCACCATCGACATCGATTCGGTGCCACCGGCCAGCATCAGGTCGGCATTGCCCAGGCGGATCGCGTCGGCGGCCTGCGCCACGGCCTGCAGGCCGGAGGAGCAGAAGCGGTTCACGGTCTGCGCGGCGATGGTGTTCGGCAGGCCGGCCAGCAGCACGCCGATGCGCGCCACGTTCATGCCCTGCTCGGCTTCCGGCATGGCACAGCCGATGATCGCATCATCGATGCGGTTGACGTCCACGCCCGGGGCCTGGGCGACGACGCTGCGCAGCACGTGCGCAAGCATGTCGTCGGGGCGGGTGTTGCGGAACATGCCCTTGGGCGCCTTGCCAACCGGGGTACGGGTGGCGGCGACGATGTAGGCGTCCTGGATTTGCTTGGTCATTGCAGTGATCTCTCGAATAGGTTTTGTAGAGTCGAGCCATGCTCGACTGCCACATCAGGGAGTGCCGACCAACGGTCGGCACCCACCGAAAGCAGGGAGGGGCGATCAATTACGCAGCGGCTTGCCGGTCTTGAGCATGTGCGCGATGCGGGCCTGGGTCTTTTCCTGCTGGGCCAGTTCGACGAAGTGCTTGCGCTCCAGGGTCAGCAGCCACTCTTCGTCCACCAGGGTGCCGCGGTCGACCTTGCCACCGCACAGCACGGTGGCGATGCGCTCGGCGATCTCGTAGTCGTACGGGCTGATGAAACGGCCTTCCAGCATGTTGACCAGCATCATCTTGAAGGTGGCGATACCCACGTCGCCGGCCACCTGGATGCGGCGTGCCGGCAGCGGCGGACGGTAGCCCGCTTCGGCCAGGGCGCGCGCTTCGGCCTTGGCGATGTGCAGGGCCTCGTAGCTGTTGAACACCACCTTGTCGGTGCTGCGCAGCAGGCCCAGTTCCTTGGCGTTGACCGCCGAGTTGGAGACCTTGGCCATCGCCACGGTTTCGAAGGTCTTCTTCAGTTCGGCGAACACGTCACCGCCCGGGCCAGCGGCCTGCGAGGCGCGCACGGCCAGTTCCTTGAGGCCACCACCGGCCGGCAGCAGGCCGACGCCGGCCTCGACCAGGCCGATGTAGCTTTCCAGGAAGGCCACGGTCTTGGCGCTGTGCATCTGGAACTCGCAGCCACCACCCAGCGCCAGGCCACGCACGGCAGCCACCACCGGCACCAGCGAGTACTTGATGCGCTGGCTGGTGCGCTGGAAGTTGGCGACCATCTCTTCGAACTGGTCGACCTTGCCGGCCTGCAGCAGGCCGAGCGCACCGGCCAGGTCGGCACCGGCGGAGAAGGGTTCCTTCTGCTGCCAGATCACCAGACCCTGGAAGTTCTTTTCGGCAAGTGACACGCATTCCTGCAGGCCGTCGAGCACGTGGTCGGACACGGTGTTCATCTTGGTCTTGAAGCTGACCACGGCGATGCCATCACCGTCGTGCCACATGCGTAGGCCGTCGTTCTCGAACACGGTCTCGCCCGGCGCGAACTTCTCGCCCAGCAGCGGATCCGGGAAGCGCTGGCGCTGATACACCGGCAGCGACGAGCGCGGCAGCTTGGCGTTGCGCGACGGGCTGTAGCTGCCTTCGGCGGCGTGCACGCCGTCGCGGCCATCGAACACCCAGTCCGGCAGCGGGGCGTTGCTCATGCTCTTGCCGGCGACGATGTCATCGGCAATCCACTGCGCCACCTGCTTCCAGCCGGCGGCCTGCCAGGTTTCGAACGGGCCCAGCGACCAGCCGTAGCCCCAGCGGATGGCCAGGTCGACGTCGCGCGCGGTTTCGGCGATGTCGGCCAGATGGTAGGCGCTGTAGTGGAACAGGTCGCGGAAGGTCGCCCACAGGAACTGCGCCTGCGGGTGCTGGCTTTCGCGCAGCTTGGCGAATTTCTCGGCCGGGTTCTTGATCTTCAGGATCTCGACCACTTCCGGTGCGGCGGCGCGGTCGGCCGGACGGTAGTCCTGCTTCTCCAGGTCCAGCACCACAATGTCCTTGCCGACCTTGCGGAAGATGCCGGCGCCGGTCTTCTGGCCCAGCGCGCCCTTGGCGATCAGCGCGTCCAGCCACTTCGGCGACTTGAAGAATTCATGCCACGGGTCGTTGGGCAGGGTGTCGCCCATGGTCTTGATGACGTGGGCCATGGTGTCCAGGCCGACCACGTCGGAGGTGCGGTAGGTGGCCGACTTCGGGCGGCCGACCAGCGGGCCGGTCAGGCCGTCCACTTCATCGAAGCCCAGGCCGAACTGCTGGGTGTGGTGGATGGTGGACAGGATCGAGAACACGCCGATGCGGTTGCCGATGAAGTTCGGGGTGTCCTTGGCGTACACCACGCCCTTGCCCAAGGTGGTGACCAGGAATTCTTCCAGGCCTTCCAGCACGGCGGCGTCGGTGGTGGTGGCCGGGATCAGCTCGGCCAGGTGCATGTAGCGCGGCGGGTTGAAGAAGTGCACGCCGCAGAAGCGGTGGCGCAGCTGCTCGGGCAGCACGTCGGCCAGCTTGTTGATGCCCAGGCCCGAGGTGTTGGAGGCCAGCACCGCGTGGTCCGCCACGAACGGCGCGATCTTCTTGTACAGGTCCTGCTTCCAGTCCATGCGCTCGGCGATGGCCTCGATGATCAGGTCGCAGTCCTTCAGCTGCTCCAGGCCGGACTCGTAGTTGGCCGGGGTGATGGCTTCGGCCAGCGACTTGCTGGCCAGCGGTGCCGGGCTCAGCTTGCCCAGGTTGGCGATCGCCTTCAGCACGATGCCGTCGGCCGGACCTTCCTTGGCGGGCAGGTCGAACAGCACGGTGTCGACGCCAGCGTTGGTGAGGTGGGCGGCGATCTGGGCACCCATGACGCCGGCACCCAGCACGGCGGCGCGGCGGACTAGCAGGGAATTGGACATGGTGTAGGGCCTTTGTTGGTCAGCAGTTACTGGGTGGAATCAAAGGGAAGCGGGCAGGGCGCTGGCGCGTGCGGCGGCGCGGAACCCGGCTTCGGCGAAATGGATCAGTTCGTGGGCGGCATGGGCACGATGCGCCGCTTCGGTGACACCGGCGGGACGCTTGATCAGCCCGAAGTCGGCCATGGCATAGGTGAGCGAGCCGGCCAGGAAATCCAGGCGCCAGTACAGCTCTTCCTTGCTCAGGTCGGGTGCGCATTCGGCAATCGCCTTGCCGAACGCACGCAGCACGTGACCGTAGTGGTCGGACAGGAACTTGCGCAGGTTGTCGTTCTTCTCTGCGTAGGCGCGGGCGATCACGCGCACGAAGGCGCCGCCGTTCTGGCGGTCCTGGGCCAGCGCCAGTGCCGGCTCGACGAAGGCGGCCAGCACCGGGCGCAGCTGCCCGGGGTGTTCGCTGCGGGCGCGCTCGAGCTGCGCCAGGCGTGCGCCGGTCATCTCGTCCATGCGGCGGCGGAACACCTCGTTGACCAGGTTTTCCTTGGAGCCGAAGTGGTAGTTGACCGCGGCGATGTTGACGTCGGCCTGGCTGGTCACCTGGCGTAGCGACGTGCCGGCGAAGCCGTGCTGTGCGAACAGCTCCTCGGCCGCGCCGAGGATCCGGTCCTTGGTCGAGAAGTGGGCGGGTTTGGCCATCGGCGGGCGGACCTTAATCAAACGATTGTTTGATACTAGGACCAGACGGTAGCGTATGGCATTTTGCAGTGCAGCAAAAATGCCCGGACCGGTCAGATTTCACTCAGGTGGGTGAATGGGCGCAAAGGGTAGTGCCTGTCTCTTATACACATCT
>NZ_JCAFWP010000041.1:0-35434 GCF_059295135.1 Stenotrophomonas sp. INTA L402-1 | reverse complement strand
AGAAAGCTGGCCAGGATCGCCTGGGGTGTCTTCAAAAGCGGCCGGGACTTCGATCCGGCCATGCTGAAGGTGGGTCAAGCCTGCTTCCAGCAGGCTTGACCGCGAACATAGGATCTCGACTCTACAACGGGAGCGCCGGGCACGGCCCGGCGCCAGCTTCAGCGCAGCCGGTCCAGCGCCTCGACCAGCTCATCGGCCAGCGGTGCGTTCAGCACGTACGGGCTCTTGCCGTCGTCCAGCGCGAACTCCAGCGAGGCCGCGTGCAGGAACAGACGCTTCAGCCCGATCTGCTCACGAAGCCGCTTGTTGACCGCAGGATCGCCGTATTTGTCGTCACCGGCCACCGGATGCCCCAGATGCTGGGCATGCACGCGGATCTGGTGGGTACGGCCGGTCTCGATGCGGACTTCGCAGTAGGAATGACCACCGCGACGCTCCAGCACACGGAAGTGGCTGATCGATTCCTTGCCGATCGCATTGACCTGCACATGGCGCTCGCCGCCCTGGCGCAGGCCCACGTGCAGCGGCGCATCGACCGTCATCACGCCGTCGGGCATGCGCCCGGCCAGCAGGGTCAGGTAGCGCTTGCGGATGCCGGCGCCGTGATCTTCACGCAGCAGCGCCTGCAGTTCGCTCAGCGCCGAGCGCTTCTTGGCCACGATCAGCAGGCCCGAGGTGTCGCGATCCAACCGGTGGACCAGCTCCAGGGTCTGGCCTGGGCGCAGGGCGCGCAGGGTCTCGATGGCACCGAAACTGATGCCGCTGCCGCCGTGGCTGGCCACGCCGGTCGGCTTGTTCAGGGCCAGCAGGCGGGCATCCTCGAAGACGATGGCCTGCTCCAGGCGGCGCATGAACGCCTCCGGCGGACCGGCCTTGTCTCCCTCTTCGGTGAGACGGACCGGCGGCACACGCACCTCATCACCCGCCTCGAGCTTGCGTTCGGCCTTGGCGCGGCCACCATTCACCCGTACCTGGCCGCTGCGCACCAGCTTGTAGACCAGGCTGCGCGGGGCACCCTTCAGCTGGCCGAGCAGGAAGTTGTCCAGGCGCTGGCCGGCACGGTCGGCGGGAACGGTGATCATGCGCACGGAAGGCTTGTCGCCAGCGGGTTTGGTGGGGTCTTGGGCAGTCATCAGGCTGTTTATTCTGTTACACTCGGGGGGCGAGATAAGGGATTGATTTCGTTGGAAGTTACTCAGGGCCAGAAGCCCAGCTTCCGACGAATCCGGCACAGTGCGCGACCACCGCCCGCGGGGCGGCCATGTTAGCGGCTCACCGGCCTTCCCGGCCATCGCCGGATGCCTGACACGCAACCGTGCTGAACATGTCCCGCGTGGCGCTCCAGCCTGGCTGACAGCTGCCTGCGGCCTGTAACACCCCAAAACCCATAAGAGTGAAGCGCTCCCGCGGCCTGCCGTGGTGTCGTAGCGCTGGAAACCCAAGCCGCCCTCCCCGCGCTTGCGCGAATGGGCGGCGAACCGTGTCCAGAGGCGAAACCCCATGGCGTTCCGCGCGGTAGCCGCTTGCGAGGAACGCAACAATGAAGCGAATGCTGATCAACGCCACGCAGGCTGAAGAGCTGCGTGTTGCCATCGTGGATGGCCAGTCGTTGTATGACATCGACATCGAGCAGCCGTCGAAGGAACAGAAGAAGTCCAACATCTACAAGGGCCGGATCTTCCGCATCGAGCCCTCGCTGGAAGCGGCCTTCGTTGAATACGGTGGCGGCCGCCATGGCTTCCTGCCGCTGAAGGAAATCTCCCGCGACTACTTCCAGGCCGGTGTCGACCACAACAAGGCCGGCATCCGCGAACTGCTGAAAGAAGGCCAGGAGATCGTTGTCCAGGTCGACAAGGAAGAGCGTGGCAACAAGGGCGCCGCCCTGACCACGTTCATCTCGCTGGCCGGCCGCTACATGGTGCTGATGCCGAATTCGCCCAGTGCCGGCGGCGTGTCCCGTCGCATCGAGGGCGAAGACCGGGCCGCCCTGAAGGACGCCCTGGACAAGCTGAACATCCCCGACGACATGGGCGTGATCATCCGTACCGCCGGCGTCGGCCGCGATGCGGAAGAGCTGCAGTGGGATCTGGACTATCTGCTCAACGTCTGGCGCGCCATCGCTGAAGCCGCATTGAGCAAGCCGGCCCCGTTCCTGATCTACCAGGAATCACGCCTGATCGTGCGCGCCCTGCGTGACTACCTGCGCGCCGACATCGGCGAGATCCTGGTGGACACCGAGGAGATGTACGAGCACGCCCGCGAGTTCATGCAGCAGGTGATGCCGCAGACCCTGCGCAAGCTCAAGCATTACAAGGACGACATCCCGCTGTTCAACCGCTTCCAGATCGAATCGCAGATCGAAGGTGCCTACGAGCGCAACGTGCGCCTGCCGTCGGGCGGCTCGATCGTGGTCGACCAGACCGAAGCGCTGACCGCCGTCGACGTGAACTCCTCGCGCGCCACCAAGGGCAGCGACATCGAGGACACCGCCTTCCAGACCAACCTGGAAGCGGCCGAGGAAGTGGCCCGCCAGCTGCGCCTGCGTGACCTGGGCGGCCTGGTGGTGATCGATTTCATCGACATGGCCTCCAACAAGCACCAGCGCGAAGTCGAGAACCGCCTCGCCAACGCGCTGAAGTACGACCGTGCGCGCGTGCAGGTCGGCCGCATCTCGCGCTTCGGCCTGCTGGAAATGAGCCGCCAGCGCCTGCGCCCGAGCCTGGGCGAATCGAGCCAGATCGTCTGCCCGCGTTGCGACGGCCACGGCCGCATGCGCAGCGTCGAGTCGCTGTCGCTGTCGATCATCCGCGTCGCCGAAGAGCATGCGATGAAGGAGAACACCGGGCAGGTGCTGGTGCAGGCCCCGGTGGAGATCGCCAATTACCTGCTGAACGAGAAGCGCAGCGCCCTGCGCGAGATCGAGCAGCGCCACGAGGCGCCGATCGTGATCGTCGCCGACGAGCAGCTGCACACCCCGCACTACACCGTCACCCGCCTGCGTGAGAACGAGCTGGGTGAAGAGAGCAACAAGCCCAGCTACCAGCGCGGCACCCCGCGCAAGCTGCCGGTGCACGCGCTGACCAAGGGTCAGCTGAACATCCCGCCGCCGGCGGTGACCCAGGTCAAGCACACCTCCCCCGCCCCGGTACGCGAGGAAGTGGAGCCGGCCGCAGCGGCACCGGCCCCGGTCGTGGCAGCGCCGGTTGCAGCGGCCCCGAGCGGCGGCGTGATCGGTTGGCTCAAGCGCGTGTTCGGTGGCGAACCGGCGCCGGCACCGGCACCGGCGGCTCCGGTCGCCCGCCAGCAGCAGGACGGCGGCCGCAAGGACCGCAACAAGGATCGCAACAAGGACCGCAAGGACCGTCGCGACGACAACCGCGGCAACGGCGGCAACGGCAACGCGCAGCAGCAGAAGGACGGCGGCAACCGCAAGGAGCGCGGTGAGCAGCGCAGCAAGGACGGCCGCAACGGTAACAACGGCAATGCCCAGCAGCAGCCGCAGCAGGGCAAGCAGAAGGAGCCGCAGCAGAAGGATGGCCAGCAGCAGCCGCAGCAGCAGAACAAGCCGCGCAACGAGCAGCAGGGCCAGAACCCGCAGCAGCCAAAGCTGAAGCAGCCGAAGCAGCCGCGCCCGCAGCAGGACGGTGACAAGCCGGCCGAGAAGCCGCAGCGCAACGCGGCCGAGGCACCTGCTGAAGCCGTGACCGCGGCTGCCGCCGTGGCCGCCACGGCGGTCGCCGCCAATGCGGTGACCGCGCAGGAAGCGACCGCGCCGGTTGCTCCGGTGGCCGCCGCTCCGGCAGAAGCCGCAGCACCGGTCGACACGACTGCCAACACCGCCAGCGAAGCCGAGGTGGTTGCGGTTGCCGGTGAAGAGGCTGCAACCGACGCCAATGGCGAGCAGACCGGCGAAGGCGCGACCCGCCGTCGTCGCGGCCGTCGCGGTGGCCGTCGCCGTCGTCGCGGTGGCGCCGAGAACGCCGCCGGCAGCGACGCTCTGGGCGATGACCAGGACGATGGTGACGACGGTGACGACGCCGACGGCGCCGAGCCGAGCGTCGACAGCACTGCCGGCACTGCGCCGGTCGCTGCTGCGCAGCCGGCCCGTTCGCAGCCGGAGTTCGACTTCGATGATGACGTCGAGCCGACCGCCGACGCCGCGAAGCCGGTCCGTGCCGCCGCTGCCGTTGTCGCCGCGCCGGTCGCAGTGGTGAGCAGCGCCGTGGTCGAAACCGCCGCGCCGGCCGTGGCCGAAACGCAGGCCCCGGTGGAAGCCGCTGCCAAGGCTGAAGCGGTATCCTCGCCGGTGCAGACCAGCATGCTCGATGCCATCGACGCCGCGACCCCGGTCCAGCCGGTGGCCGTTGCGGCTCCGGTAGCGGACGCAAAGCCGGCGGCGGCTGAGGTTGCCCCGGTCGTTGAAGCCGCTCCGGTGGTGGAGGTGAAGCCGGTCGTGGTCGAGGCGGCACCGGTGGTGGAATCGAAGCCGCAGGTTGTTGAAGCAACCGCGGTGGTTGAAACCAAGCCGGTGGCCAGTGAGATTGCCGCGGTGGTGGAGGCCGCCCCGGCCGTTGAAGCCACGCCGGTCGTCGAGACTGCGCCGATCGTCGAACAGCCGGTCGCTCCGGTGGCGGTCGAAGCCGCGCCGATCGAAGCCGCTGCCCCGGTGGCCGAAGCCGTGGTGACGCCGTCGATCGATCCGGTCGCCGATGGCCATGCCGACGCTGCAGCCCAGGCTGCGGAAGCCAGGGCCGATGAAGAAGACGAAGAGGCCGCCAAGCGCACGCCGCCGGCGAACTGATCGCACGTTGATCGCGTGAAAACGAAACGGCGGGGATCAATGATCCCCGCCGTTTCTGTTTGTGCGTCGGACGCGTGCAGCGCCCTGGTAGAGGCCAACCTTGGTTGGCGCCGTTGTTGGAGCGAACGCGGACACGCCCGTGCCAACCAAGGCTGGCAGCTACCGGAGCCTGCTCCGTCAGGGCTTCGGTGCGAACTGCAACCGGGTCCACACACCGTAGTGATCGGAAGCCCAGCGACCGCTGTCGTCGGGCTGGTCAAACAGGAGTTTCGCCTCGCGCGCGACCATCTCGTCCTGCTGGAAGAAGATGTGGTCAATCCGCGAGGGCGCCTGGTAGTAGTGACGATTGAGCGTACTGACCCCGGACAGGTCGGTATTGACGTGCACGCTACCGTAGCTGTCGCCGTAGTGGCTGCGCAGCTCGCTCAGGTCGCCGGCATCCACCAGCGCATTGAAGTCGCCCGCGATCACCACCGGCGCACCGGCCGACGTCGTGGTGATGAAGCGCAGCAGGTCCTCGACCTGGGTGCGACGGATGCGCTGCCCACTCTCATCGCTGCGCTCGTTCAGATGCGTGGCGTAGACGTTCACCGGCGTGCCGTCGACGTCGATGCGCAGGTGAGCCACGGTGCGGTAGTCGTCCAACGGCAGCAGCAGATGATCACCACGGGCGAGGATCGGCCGCCGGGTCAGCAGTGCATTGCCGTAGCGCTTGGGTGCCCCGACCGGATCGGTGGACACGAACACGTACTTGTAGCCGAGTTGCCTGGCCAGCCATTGCGCCTGGTTTCGCACGTTGCGGCGCTGGATCACCTCCTGCAGGGCAACCGCATCCGGCTGCAGGCGCTTGAGCTCGGCCAGGATGGTGCGGCGCCGGCTCGGCCAGTCTTCGCGGTCATGATGCAGGTTGAAGGTGACCATGCTCATGCCCGCTGCGCTGGCAACGTCGGGCGCCGCGTTCGCGGCAGCCGGCTCGGCCGCCATCATCACGCCCGGCACTGCCAATGCAATTGCCAGCCCCAGGGCACGCACCGACGTGCGCACCCCTGCCCCCTGTTGCTTCATCGTTACTGCCCCTTGCGTTCGGCTCGGCGCACTGCGCTCGGTACGTCGATCTCAATCCGCGCCGGCAGCTGGTGCACGTGCAGTTCCTTGTTGACCCACTCGGCTGCTTCGCCGTTGATACTCGCCTCGCCCGGATCACCGGCGTATGGCCACGGCAACACCACGCCTCCTACCGGTGGCACCAGGCCCGGCTGCACCTCCAGCACCAGCTGCTTGTCGCTGCGCTGCAGGCGGTAGTTGAGCTGGCCCTGCGGCGTACGCAGGCCTTGCACGACGATGCCCTCGCCCTGCAGCCACGCGGTCGGTACGCCGGCGGCCAGCACCAGTGACTCGTCCATGTCGCGGTTGTAGGCAAACATGTCCAAGGCCGAGCGCACGAAGTCCGAGGCCACCCAGGCATGCGGCAGGTCGCCAACAAAGAACGGCTTCCGCGGCGTACGCGAAACCACCTCGGCCCACTGGTTCCAGGCCTGCGGTACGCGGTCCTTGAAGAAGAACTCGGTGGCCTGCCAGGCGCGGTCGCGCCAGCCCAGGCGTACGAACGCAGCCACGTTGCGCCATTCGTAGGGCGTGTAGTCCTTCCACTCGCGCTTGCCATCGCGACGCGCCACGAATTCCTTCCAGTAGCGCTCGAAGGTCGCCTCCAGCGCCTGCTGCGGCAACCTGCCCTGTTCGCCGCCCGGGGCCAGTGCGATGGTGGTCGAGGTCGCGTCGAAGTCACCCAGCTCGGCCGAGCCCGGCAGGTAGTCGATGTTGTGCTGCTGCATCGCCGACAGCAGCGAGGCCTGCAGATCATCCCGGAACTGGTCGCGCGACTCGGCGATCTGCATCGCCTCGACCTTGCCCAGCTGGGTCGCCAGCAGGGCCGCGTCCTTGTAGCCGCGCAGTGCCCAGAAGTTGTCCCAGTACGAGTGCATCGGCTTGGCCGAATAGCCTTCGTGGCTGATGGAGGCCGGCATCATGCCGTAGAAGGCCGGGTTGCGTGCGCGGTTCTCCTCGGTGCGCTCGCTGGCGCGCAGCTGCTCCATGTAGCCGTAGGCGCCCTGCACATGCGGCCACATCAGCTCGGTGAAAGTGCTGTCGCCGGTGTAGCGCCCGTACTCGGCGATGCTGTAGATCAACTCGCCATGGCTGTCGTTCTCCGGCACCGGGTCGCTGCCGCGGGCATCGACGCAGCACGGCACCTTGCCGTTCTCGAACTGATACGGCGCATACCAGTTGATGTAGTCGCGCACCGCATCACTGCGGCCCATGCGCAGCAGGCCCTCGGAAATCATCGCGCCATCGCGGATCCAGCTGCGCGCATACGAACGCGTGCCCGGCTGCAGGCGTGGGCCGACGCGCGAGATCAGCATGTGCGCGACCGCGGTGCGCAGGGTATCCACCAGCGCCTGGCCCGCAGCCGGCACCTGCAGCGAGACCACGCCCAGCTTCTTGCGCCACTGCTCGGCCACCTGCGCCTGCGCCTTGGCCACGTCCAGCGCCTGCGGTGCCCAGCCACCGGTCTGTGGCAGCACCACCGCCACTTCACGGCTCTGGCCGGGCTCCAGCTTGATCGTGTACATCAGCGCACCCGACGCCATGCCGGTGCTGTCCTTCACCGCTGTGGTCGCCGGGTACGTGCCGCTTTCCAGATGCATCGCATCAAGCTTGCCGTCGAACGTACTGGCAAAGCGCGCGTCCGGCACCTGCAGCGGGTAGATGCGCGGCTCACCGTTTACCCGCACCAGCTGCTCACCCACGTCCAGTGCATCGATGCGGCTGAAACCACCGACGGTGTTGAGGAACTGGGTGGGCGGGTTGACCTGCCACGGGCGGATCGCCAGCGCCAGGGTGTACTCGTGCGCGACCTTGTCCGGATTGCTCAGCCGGTAGCGGCCGATCAGCTGCGCGCGCTCCGGCGTACCCTGCACGAAGCTGGTCACTGCCAGGCCGACCTTCTCATGCACCCAGTCGACGTTGGCGATCGGCAGGTAGTGATCCTGCAGCGACTGGGTGATGGCCACCTTCGACCAGTCCAGAAGCTTGCCATCGAGGCGGATGAACGGCTCGATGCTGAAGCTGCCCTTGGCCGGCTCCAGTGCGCCATCCTCGCTGATCAATGCCTGTTCCTGGCCACCATCAAGGCCGAGCAGGGTCCAGTACGGCTGCTCGCCCACATAGGCACGAGGCAGCGAGCCCCGTGGCAGGTCGGCGGCGACCGAGGACAGGAATGCGTTCGGGGTGGAAGCAAAGGCCAGCGGCTTGAGCGCGATGTCGCGGATGCCGTAGCGCCAGTTCGGACCATCCTGCAGATCGAAGCGCACGTAGCGTGCATCGGTATCCGGCAGCGCCAGCCAGTCACGGCCACCGGCACCACTGGTGACTTCGCGCACGGTACGCCAGTCACGGCCATCCTCCGAAGTCCGCACGGTGTAGCGGCGCGCCTCCAGGTTCGGCAGCCAGTCGATCACCGCACCGCCGATCTCGCGGCTCTTGTGCAGGTCCAGGCTGATGGTCTGCTGCTTGACGCCACCGCTGATCCAGAACGTATCGCTCTTGCCGTCGATCATGCGGTCCTGCAGCGCGGTGGCGGTATCAGCGATCACCGACGGCACCAGCGCCGAGTCATCCTGGACTGGCAGGCCCTGCAGGGTCAGCTTGTCGAAGCACACCGTGCCGCGGCCGCCGACCTTGCTGTAGATCGTGAACTCGACCGCAGCGCTGCGTGCCATTTCTTTCTCGGGAGACGGCCCCCACGCCTTGTCGATCTGGCGACGGCGATACTCGACCGGCGTCCACGCCTTGGGGAAACTGTAGCCGGGACGATTGACCCACCAGACGTTGTCGCCGCTGGCATCGATCAGCTTGAACTGCAGGTCGTTGCCCGGTGAATCACCGCGCAGCTGGAAACCGAAACGGTAATTGACCGGGTATTCGATGTCCAGCGCGCGGCGGATGCCGACGTAACCGGAGACATCGTGGAAGTCATAGTCCAGGCACAGCGCGCGGCCACCACCGGCGCCGCTGACCGGCCGCAGCGAACCGCTGACCTGGTCGGACAGCACCAGCTTCCAGGCTGCGATGTCGTCGAAGTCGTCCAGCACCTTCGGTGCCGGCAGCGCCGGTGGTGCGGCGATCGCCAGGGAGGTCCACAACAGGCCCAGTCCAACGGCGATCGCTCGCTTCATCCTTTGACGCTCCCCAGCAACAGACCTTGGATGTAGTACCGCTGCAGCACCAGGAACAGCGCCAGCACCGGAACCACGGTGACCACCGCGCCGGCCATCATCATTTCCACGTCCATGATGTGCTCGCGCGAGAGGGTGGCCAGCGCCACCGGCAAAGTGTAGTGCTCCTGGTCGGTCAACACGATCAACGGCCACATGAAATCGTTCCATGCGCCCATGAAGGTGAAGATCGCCAGGGTCACCAGCACCGGCTTGAGCATCGGCAGCACGATCTGGAAGAAGATCCGCAGCTCCCCTGCCCCGTCGATGCGGGCCGCTTCCAGCAGTTCGTCCGGAATGGAACGCGCGTACTGGCGCACCAGGAAGATGCCGAACACGCTGGCCAGCGCCGGCACGATCACGCCGCCGAAACTGTTGACCAGACCGAGCTGCTTCATCAGCAGGAACAGCGGCAGCATCGCCACCTGGGCCGGAATCACCAGCGCCGCCATCAGCACCTGGAACAGGCGCTCGCGGCCGACGAAGTTCAGCTTGGCGAAGGCATAGCCGGCCATGGTGTTGAGCAGCAACGAACCCAGGGTGATGCCGACCGACACCAGCAGGCTGTTGGCGAAGTTGCCGCCCATGCCGGTGCGCGCGAACAACTCATGGTAGTTGCGCGTGGTGATGCTGGACGGCAGCAGCGGCGGCGGGAAATGGGTCGCCTCGCCCTGTGGCATGAACGAAACCGAGAGCATCCACAGCAGCGGTGCCAGGCTGACCAGGGCCAGCACCAGCAACGCACCATTGATCAACCACGGGTACCAGCGCGACTGGCCGATTTCACGACTCATACCAACTGCCTCTTGCGGCCGAAACGCAGCATCACGGTGGTCACCGCCAGGATGATCAGGAACAGCAGGAACGCCACCGCGGAGGCGCGTCCCAGGTTCCACCACTTGAAGCCTTCCTCGAACATGAAATACAGCACGCTGACGGTGCTCTGCAGTGGGTCGCCGCGGGTCATCACATACGGTTCGGCGAACAGCTGGAAGTAGCCGGACACGGTGATCACGCCGACCACCAGCAGCACCGGGCCGAGCATCGGCAGGGTGATGTGCAGGAACTGCTTCCAGCGCGAGGCACCGTCGATGCGGGCGGCCTCGTACAGGTCATGCGGGATGGCCTGCAGGCCGGCCAGGAAGATCACCATGTTGTAGCCGAAGTTCTTCCACACTGCGAACAGCATGATGGTCGGCATCGCCCAGTTGGGATCACCCAGCCAGTCGATCGGGCTGATGCCCAGGTGGCCCAGGCCGTAGTTCACCAGGCCGTAGCTGGTATGGAACAGGTAGCGCCAGATCACCGCCACTGCCACCAGTGTGGTCACCACCGGCGCGAACAGCGCGGTGCGGAACAGCGCCTTGAAACGCGCGGCCGGTGCATTCAGCAGCATCGCTGCGCCCAGCGACACGCCGATCGACAACGGCACGCCGATCAACACGAAGTAGGTGGTGTTCCACAGCGACTTCCAGAACATCGGCGTCTGCAGCAGATCGATGTAGTTGCCGAGGCCGACGAAGCGCAGGTTGCTGCTGTCTGCCAAGGCATACAGGTCGAAGTCGGTCACGCTCAGCGCCAGCGCCGAGGCGACCGGCAGGCCGAAGAACATGCCCAGCACGATCAGCGAGGGACCGGCGAAAACCCAGCCGGCAAGCGAGGTACGTTTCATTGCGCGCTCCCGGCGGCCACGGCACTGCTCGATTGCGGCGACGGCACGCGCTGCTGCAGGCGTTGTTGTTCATGCATCCAGCGGCGCTTGGCCAGCACCTTGTCCACGCGCTGGTCCAGCTCTTCCACGGCCTTGTCCTGCGCCAGGCCACCACGCACCACCTTCTCGGTGACGATGCGCATTTCCTGCACGATGCGCTCCCACTCAAGCACCTTCGGCGTCGGCTTGACCCGCTCCAGCTGGTCACGGAACGCAGCGGCCAGCGGATCGTTGGCCAGCGACGGCGCGTTCCAGGTACTGCGGCGCGGCGGCAGGTCGCCGATGATCGAATGGAAGCGCGCCTGGATTTCGGGTCGCGACAGGAACTCGATCAGCTTCCACGACGCCTCCTTCTGCTGCGACTTGCGGAAGATCACCAGGCTGGTACCACCGGCAATACCGGCGCCCGGGCCGTCCGGACCCGGCAGCGCGGCCGTACCCCACTGCCCTTCCAGTTCCTTCGGCTGCAGCTTCTTGAACTCGCGGATGTTCCAGGGGCCGGAAATGTAGAACACGTTGAAGCCACGGAAGAACTCATCCCAGACGTTGGAAATCTGCGTCTCGGACATCTTCGGCGCCCAGCCCTGCTCGAACATGTTGGCGTAGAACGCCAACGTGCGACGGAAGCCCGGGCTGGCGAAATTGCCGCGGGTGTCGTCGTCGCGCAGCAACGGATCGGGCTGCTGCAGTGCCAGCGAAAGCTGCTGCTCGAACTCGTTGATCGGCATCAGCACCGCATAGCGGTTCGGGCCCTGCATGCGCTTGATTGCCGCCATCTGCTCGTCCCACTCCTGCCAGGTGCGCGGCGGGTGGTTGTAGCCGGCCTTGGCCAGCAGGTCCTTGCGGTAGTAGATCAGGCGGGTGTCGACGTACCACGGCACGCCTACCAGTTCGCCGTGGATCACATTGGTATCCCAGATGCCCTGGAAATAGTCCTTCGGGTCGACCACGGACGAACGCTGCACGAACGGCTGCAGCGGCGTCAGCGCGTCCAGTTCGGCGAACTCCGGCACCCAGGTGTTGCCCAGCTGGCACACGTCCGGCAGGCCGTCCGCGGCGAACGCGGTCAGCAGCTTCTCGTGCGCGGCGGTCCACGGAATGTTCTGCACATCCACCTTGATGCCCGGATTCTCGGCCTCGAATTCATGGATCAGCTCGCTGACCACCTCCGCCTCGCGTCCCATCGCCCAGAAGCGCACGGTGGTGGTGCCCGGTTCGGTACGGGCGCAGCCGGCCACGGCCAACACGGCCAGGGCAGGCAGCGCCCAGCGGCGCAGGCGGTCGATCCAGTTCGGCATCGGGTTACTTGCCCTGGCCTGTATTGCGGTTGGCATTGTTCTTCTGTTCCTGCGCGGCAGCCGCGCGTGATTCGGCGATACCCACCGCGCGTGCCGCCGCGGCCTTTTCGTCTTTCTGCAGTTCCAGCGGCTGGAACGAACCTTCCGGTGCCAGCCAGCCACCGCTGAACCCGGCCCGTTCCAGGCCCTTGCGGATGTACGGGTTCTTCTTCATCACTTCCCAGACGAAGTCATCGCGGTAGTTGGCGATCATGGTCAGGATCGGGCCTTGGTCGATGGCGATGTAATCGCTGGCGACCCAGCCGCGATCCGGCACCAGGCGACCGGTCTTGATCGGGATGTCGTAGTTGAAGCTGGGGTTGAACGAATCCAGGAAACCGTAGCTGGAATAGATGTAGTCGCCGTAGCGCTTGTGCATTTCCAGCGTGGCCGGGATCACCTGCTCAGGCGCGAACACCACCGAGGCGATCGCGGCGGTGGGGGCAATGGTGCCGTCATCGAAGTTCTCGCGCAGGCCGGCGCCGCGCGAGGAGTAGTGGCGGAACTGGCGCTGCTCGCCGCGGTACTCCTGGGTGGTGTTCTGCGGGCCGTCGCTGGCGGTCAGGCCCCATACGTTCTCGCCATAGTCCTTCCACTGCATCGGGTTGGCGATGGCGTACTCGCGCTGGGCCAGGGCAGCCGAGCGGCTGTTGAGGAAGTAGGTGCTGCCGCGCTCGCGCATGTACGCGTCCTGGATGTCGCGGAAGTCGATCCAGACGTGGCTGTACTGGTGGCCGAACAGCGGGCCGAACGACAGGTATTCCTGGCCCTGGTACACGCCCCAGTCGTTGTCGTAGGTGCGTGTCCACACGGTCCACGCATCCGGGCTGACCGGGTGCGTTGGCGAACCCAGGGCGAGGATGTAGACCATCATCGCCTCGTTGTAGCCCATCCAGTCATGGTCGATGAAGCCACTCTCCGGGAACCAGCCCATCGAGATCAGCGGCGCACGCTGCTGCAGCCACGGCCAGTCGACCTTCTTGTACAGGGTGTCGGCGATCTGCCGGATTTCCTTCTCGCGCGGATCGTCGCCGTCGTAGTACGACTGTGCGAACAGCACGCCCATCATCAGCAGCGCGGTATCCACCGAGGACAGTTCAACCCAGCTGTCGTAGCGACGCCCTTCCTGCATGTCCAGGAAGTGGTAGTAGAAGCCCTTGTAGCCGGCCTTGCCGGTGCGCTGCGGCCCCATCGGCACGTCGCGGAAGAACTTCAGCGTGGTCAGGGTGCGGTCGATCGCCTGGTTGCGGCTGACCCAGCCGTTCTCGATGCCGATCGGATAGGCGGTCAGCGCAAAGCCGACCGAGGCGATGCTGGCGAACGGCCGCGACGGATAGCGGTCCGGGGTCAGGCCGTTGATCTCGTTGGTGGTATCCCAGAAGAACTGGAAGGTACGGCGCTCGATGTCATCGAACAGCGGCGGCAGCACCGGCTTCATCGGCCGCGGCGGTGCGTCGGCCTCGATCAGGATCACCGGCGGCCGCGGCTTGGCAGGTTCCTGCTGGGCCGGCTGGCAGGCGGCCACGGCCAGGCTCAACGCTGCGGCGGACAACAGATGGCGTGCCTGCATGGCGCGATTTCTCCGGTGGTCTGATCGATGGGAAAGCATACCGTCCAATGATCTGAAATCGTTTACAAGATGCGTTCTTAAAAAACCACGAAAAACGTGGTTTGACACCGCGATCATTGCCCATGCCGCTGCCCCCTGGCCGGCAGCGGCATGGGCAATGGACCGGCACGGGGCCGGCCATTGCCTTTTTTCATCCTGCCGATGCCGCCGGCGGACCGGCGGCATCGGATCGTGCATCTACATCCGGGCTTAGAAGCGGAAGCCGACCTCAGCCTTGACCTGGCGCGGCGTACCGATGATGTCGCCGGTCTCGTTGTAGCTGACCAGCAGCTTGCCGTCGCTCTTCACGTAGTTCAGCTTGGAGAAGTTGTCGAAGTTGAGCACGTTGATGATGTCGATACGGGCATACAGCTCGGTATCGCCGGCCAGCTTGAAGGTCTTGGTCGCCTGCAGATCCAGCGAGCGGTAGCCGAAGATCTTGCCGCCGAGCAGGAAGTGGCCGTTGCCCGACGGTGTGCCTGCAGCCGGGGTCGGCATGCAGTTCGAATTGCCGGCCTGGGCGATGCAGGACCAGTCGTTGCCCGGGGTCGGCGTGGCCAGGGTCAGCTTGCCACCGAAGGTGATGCCCCAGAAGCCGTCATACGAGCCGGTGACCACCAGGCGGTGGCGCGGCGCGCCGTTGGACTTGATGGTCGGGTATTCACCGATGGTGCCGCGATCGAACGAATAGTGCTCGTTGATGTTGCGGTTGTGGCGGGCATTGGTCCAGGTGTAGGCGATCGAGGTGCCCCAGCCGCTTTCCTTGCTGTACGGCTTCTGCGCCGACAGCAGGATCTGGGTGGAGCGGGTCTTGATGCCCTGCTGGCCGATGATCAGGCTGCCGAAGCCCGGGATGCTGCAGCCCCACGGCTGACCGTAGGTCGGCTCGTCAGCGCCGCACAGCATCTGGTTGTCGAAGAAATTGCCGTTGTTGAAGCGGTTGCCCAGCGTGTAGGCGAAGCCGTCGTAGGTCAGCGTGCGTGAAATCGTGGCATCGGTCAGCCACTCGCCGATCTGGTTGCTCATTCCGAGGCTGAACTGGTCGGAGTACGGCACCTTCATGTTGTTGTTCAGCAGATCGACTTCCATGCCTTCATTGCTGGTGGAACCCAGCAGTGCCTGCACGTTCTCGATGCCGTTCATCAGGTTCGGGTTCCAGTCAAAGCACGGGGTCTGTCCGTACATGCAGCTGCCGGTGGCCGGGTTGCGGAAGAACACGGTCGGCTGCGGCAATGCCAGCTTGGTGGTTTCCAGTGCCAGGTTGTCGAACAGGTCGCGATCATAGGACCGGCCGGCGCCACCATGGAACACGTGCTGCTCATCGGCGTTGACGTCATACGAGAAGCCCAGGCGCGGCTGCCAGGCATTCTTGAAATTCTTGCGATTGTGACCGGTGCTGATGTAGTCGTTGACGTTCAAACCACTGAGCGCCAGCGTCTGCGCATAGGTCTGGCCCGGAGGCGCATGCCTGTCCTGCGAGAACAATGCGTTCACAACCTCCGGCGGGGTCACGAAATCGGTATAGACCGGGTTCTTCTCGTAATCCCAGCGCAGGCCGATGTTCAGCTGCAGGTGGTCATTGACCTGCCAGTCGTCCTGGATGAACAAGCCGATCTGCTTGACCTTGGCGCGCACCTCGGACTGCACGCCGGTGACACCAGTACTGGCCTTGGTGAACTGCGCCTTGTAAGGGGTGCCGGAGGAGAAGGCAGGGTTGTCGATGGTGTAGAAGAACTGCGGATTGATCTGCGCGGCATCGGACGCGTACAGATCGATCTGCTTGTACTTGGCGCCCATCTTGATGGTGTGGTCGCCGGCCCACTGGAGGCCGTCCAGGGTCAGGTTATCCTCGATCGCCCAGCCCTTCTGGCCCTTCACCTGAGAGGCGAACGCATCGGCTGCGCCGATCTGGACGAGGGTCTTTTCCTGCGGGGTGTTCCGGTTCTTGTCACCAAAGTCCGGCGCGGTGTAGACGATACCGTTGCCGTAGGTCAGCGGCAGCGGATTGTTGAACGCCTCCTCATGGGTGACCATCAACTCGTTGTAGAAACGCTCACCGCTGTGGTTCCAGCGCAGCGCGTAACGGCGGTCGGTGTTGTCCACCACCTTGCCGTGCACCTTGGCGGTCTGGTCACTGAACTGCTGCTGGGTTTCGTCGCGGTCCTGGAAGGTCAGTTCGATGCGATCGTTATCGGTCGGCTCGAAGTCGATCTTGGCGAAGATCAGGTCCTGCTGGAACGGCTGGCTGGCCGGGCCCAGGCCGGCGGCACCGTCAGCGGGCAGATTGGCGGCCGACGCAGTCACCGCACCATCCGGCGCGATGGTCACCGGCAGGTCGAAGCGCTTGGCTTCATAGGTGACGAAGAAATGGGCCTTGTCCTTGATGATCGGGCCACCCAGCGCGAAGCCGTATTCCTTCTCGGCCGAGTCTTCCTTGCTCTTGCCCGGCTGGCGTTCGGCCGGGGTCATCGCACGCATGCTTTCGTTGGTATAACGGTAGAAGGTCTCACCCTTGAACTCGTTGGTACCCGACTTGGTCGCAGCCGTGATCGCGGCGCTGGACACCTGGCCGTACTCGGCCTTGTAGTTGCCGGTGATGACCTTGTACTCACCGATGGCCAGCTGCGGGAACGGGTTGCCCGCGCTGCCGGACTGGCCGGAGATGCCGCCACCCTTCACGTAGCTCTTCTGGCCCACACCATCGATATAGACGTTGGTGCCGTCGGAGTTGGTGGCACCGCCACGCAGCGAGGTGTTGCCCTTGGCATCGCGGGTGAAGATCATGCCCGGCACCGCGTCGGCGAACTCCAGGAAGTTGCGCGAGACCTGCGGCGTGGTCTGGATCTGCTGCAGGCTGACGGTCTTGCCGACTTCGGACGTGCGCACTTCCTGCAGCAGGGTCGGTGCGACAACGTTGACGGTGTCCAGGTTGGTGGCCGCGGTCGATCCCGGGGTGCTGCTGGCGGCACCGGCGAAGTTCAGGGTAGCAGTCGAGGCCACGGTGACGGTGACCTTCTGCGACTGGCCGTTGGCGACCACGTCATAGGTGCCCGGGTCCAGGCCCATCAGCGAGTAGCTGCCATCGGCACGGACGGTGCCGCGACGGACGGTGCCGGTGGCCAGGTTGGTGGCGGTCACTTCGGCGCCGGCCTGGGCGCCGGAAACCTGGCCGCGCAGGCTGGCATTGGCCGACTGCGCCATGACGTTCGGAGCAGCAGCCAGCATCAGGCAGCTGACCAGTGCGGTGCTCAGCAGCCGGCGCGCCGGCGTGCGGAAGGTGGTGTGCATCATCAACTCAATCTCCGGGTGGCGGTAACCGCTCGCGCGGTCCCTGCGATCAATCAAAAAAGAAGGAACGCCTCTGGCTTCAATGGCCCGATGGCGGAGTGGTGGAATCGCGAACTATCAAGCGGGGAACCAGGGTCTGCTTGTCCCCTGTCCCGTCCGTGGAGGTGCCGTCCATCAACTGCAGCAGGCGCGTCATGGCCCGGTCGCCGAGCTCGGCGATGCTGACCTGCATGGTGGTCAGCGACGGGTGGACGAAACGCGCCAGTGGAATGTCATCGAAACCCGCCAGGGCGACATCGGTCGGAACACGGACACCGGCCTGCGTGAATGCATACAGGCATCCCAGGGCCATCATGTCGTTGGCGGCGAACACGGCATCAGGCAGCGCTCCGGCTGCCAGCAACTCCTGACCGGCGCGATGGCCGGAAGCTTCGTCGAAATCACCGGGCAGCTCGATGCCCTCGGCGCCACCGCCAAAAGCCGCCAGCGCGTCACGGAAGCCGCGCAGGCGCTCGCGCGCGTCGAAGTTGAGATCCGGGCCAGAAATGAAAGCGATGCGACGGTGGCCGGCGTCAAGCAGATGGCGGGTCATCGCCATCGCACCGGCATGGTCGTCGATGCTCAGCACCGGGTGGTCCTGCCCGGGCAGATAGGTGTTGATCAACACCGTCGGCAACGACTGCGGCAGGTTGTCGGTCAGGAAACCGGGGCTCTCGGCATAGGGCGAGAGCACCAGCAGGCCGTCCACGCGGCCGCGCATGGCGCGCAGGGCCGCGCCCTGCTGCTCCTGGTCACCGTGGTAGCTGGACACCAGCAGGTGCTGGCGACGGCTACGGGCGACATTGTCGATGCCACGCATCAGTTCGGAGAAGAATTCGCCGTACAGGTCAGGCAGTACCACGCCCACCGTATTGGTGCGGCGGCTGCTCAGGCTGCGGGCGGCGGCGTGCGGGGTGTAACGCAGCCGTGCGGCCACCTCCAGCACAAGCTGGCGGACCGGTTCGGCGACATTTTCATGCCCGTTGAGCGCGCGGGAAACCGTGGCCACGGAGACCCGGGCTTCGCGAGCGACATCTTTGATTGTGATAGCTGCCTTGTTCACGAAGCCGCCCTCCACGGCTTGGACCTACCAGCATTGGCGCGGAATGTAAGCGTTTCCATCTGGGCTTGTAAACAGTCCGTTAGGCGAATGTCCCGAAATGGACATGGAAATCTGTCTGCAGCGAGCCCCCGCAGGAACCCGCCAGGACAGCGCGGGACAAGGGCTCAGCCCTGTTCTGACGGGGTCTGCGCGCGGATGGACAACGCGTGGATATCGGTCTCCATCATCGTCCCCAGCGCGGCGTACACCGCGCGATGCCGGGCCAGCGGGCCCAGGCCGGCGAAGCGTTCACTGACCACATGCACGTTGAAATGGCCGCGGCCATCGCGCGCACCGGCATGGCCGGCGTGGCGATGGCTGTCGTCCTCGATCTCGAGCACGCTCGGCGCCAGTGCATGCTGCAGCGCATCACGCATTCGCGAGATCCGTTCCGCGTTCACGGCAACACCTTCCGGAACGGTCGCACCTGCACGCGGGTGTAGACGCCGGCGGCCACGTACGGGTCGGCGTCGGCCCAGGCCTGTGCCTGCAGCAGCGACTCGAACTGCGCGATCACCACCGAGCCGCTGAAACCGGCCGGGCCGGGGTCTTCACTGTCCACCGCCGGGCAGGGGCCGGCCAGCAGCAGGCGTCCCTCGTCGCGCAGCGCGTGCAACCGCGCCAGGTGTTCCGGCCGCGCCTGCAGCCGCTGCGCCAGCACATCCTGGCCGTCATACCCTTCGATCACATACCACACCGGCATTTCCTCGCTTGCGTTGTCGGGTCCGCAGATTCTAGCCAATGCGGCCCCTGCCCCGGCCCGGCTGGACACTGGCGCAACAAAGGCTTACCCTAGACTCCATTGCACGTGGCTGGATGCAGCAGCCCGTCGGTTTTTGCGGCCAACGCAGCCCCCGACGACCGTCCCGCTGCTTCAAACCGGACCACCTGGCCGGGCCACGTAGACGACCTCCCCGTAGTTCCGTCGCTGCCGTTTCCTGCGGCGCGTCCTGCTGTTTGATATGTGTGGAATCGCGCCGATCCCGGCGTGTCTGGTGCCCTGGGGCTCCGTGGCGTTGGCCCGGCGAACCCGGTGCCGCGACTGGTCCGTTGCAATCCTGATGTCCATTAGATGACTTCCGAACTCGCGCTCGACGCGAACCCGCCAACCCGGCCGCCCGCCCCCCAGCAGCAGGAAATGCCGCTGGCCGTGGTGCATGGGCAACCGGTCCAGCAGATTCCGCAGGACCTGTACATTCCGCCGGACGCGCTGGAAGTCATCCTGGATGCCTTCGAAGGCCCGCTGGACCTGCTGCTGTACCTGATCCGCCGCCAGAACCTGGATGTCCTGGACATTCCCGTCGCCGAGATCACCCGGCAGTACGTGGAATACATCACCGTGATGCGCGAGCTGCGCTTCGAGCTGGCCGCCGAGTACCTGGTGATGGCCGCGATCCTGGCCGAGGTGAAGTCGCGCATGCTGCTGCCGCGCCCGGTCAGCGAGGAAGGCGATGAAGCCGACCCGCGCGCCGAGCTGGTGCGCCGGCTGCAGGAATACGAACGTTTCAAGCAGGCCGCCGAGGACATCGACGCCCTGCCCCGCCAGGACCGCGACACCAGCCTGGCCCATGCCTTCATGCCCGAACGCGCTACGGTGAAGCTGCCGCCGCCGGTAGACCTGAAGGAAATGCTGCTGGCCCTGCACGACGTGCTCAAGCGCGCCGAGCTGTTCAGCGGTCACGCCATCAAGCGCGAGGCGCTGAGCGTGCGGCAACGCATGGGCGAAGTGCTGGGACGCCTGGAAGATGGCAAGTTCTATCGTTTTGAAGGGCTGTTCACCGCTGAAGAAGGCAAGCTGGGCGTGCTGGTCACGTTCCTGGCGGTGCTGGAACTGGCCAAGGAACAGCTGCTGGACATCGTCCAGGAAGAACCGCTGGCGCCGATCTACGTGAAATCGCTGGCCGCCGGCAACACCAACGCCCCGCTGCAGTTCAGCAGCGAGTTCGACGACAACGACGCCGCCAATGCAGACGAGTGAGCGCTGACTGCCGATGGATCAATTGCTGATCAACCGCATTGTCGAGGGTGCCCTGCTGGCCTCCAGCCAGCCGCTCACCCTGGCCCAGCTGAAAGACCTGTTCCCGGAAGAGGAACCGGCACCGCCGGGCAGCATCGAACGCGCACTGGAACGCCTGCGCGAAGCCTGCGAAGGCCGCGGCGTGGAACTGGTCGAGGTCGCCTCCGGCTTCCGCTACCAGGTCACCGGCGAAGTGCATGGCTGGATCAGCCGGCTGTGGACCGAACGCAAGACCCGTTACACCCGCGCCACCCTGGAAACCCTGGCGCTGATCGCCTACCGGCAGCCGATCACCCGCGGCGAGATCGAGCAGGTGCGCGGCGTGGCGGTCAGCAGCAACATCATCCAGGCGCTGGAAGAACGCGAGTGGATCCGCGTGGTCGGCCACCGCGACGTACCCGGCAAGCCGGCGCTGTTCGGCACCACCAAGGGCTTTCTGGATTATTTCGGCCTGAAGCGATTGGATGAGCTGCCGCCACTGTCGGAACTGAAGGACCTGGGCGAGCTGGAACCCCAGCTGTCCCTGGACCGCGATGCACCGGCAACGGCAAGCGCCGACGGTCCTGACATCTCGGCCGGCGACGAAGGCGCTGCCGCGAACGATGATGCCGGCCTGGCCGGCAGTGACACCCCCGATTCCGCCGACGCAGCCCCTGCGGCGGCTTCCGATGAGCAAGCACCTTCGCCCCTCGATGATGGGCACCCCGATTCCGCGCCGGGCGAGCGCGCGGTGCCAGTGAACGAACGCGAAGACAACGCCGTCGCGATGACGACCGTGGCTGTTGACCAAGCCGATTCCGAACCAGAGGCCGACCTCGAAACCGTCGGCCGGAGCAAAACTGATGAGTGACACCCCTCGCAAGCTGTCGTTGAACAAGCTCTCGCTCAAGCGTGAAGCCACCTCCGAACAGTTCAAGTTGGAAGAACGCCTGCACAAGGTGCTGGCACAGGCCGGCCTTGGCTCGCGCCGCGCGCTGGAACAGCGCATCGCCGAAGGCCTGGTCAAGGTCAACGGTGAAGTCGCGCAGACCGGCATGTCGGTCAAGAGCGGCGACAAGATCGAGCTGGATGGCCGTGGCTTCGTCGCCACCGCCCTGGCCGAGCCGTCGCGCGTGCTGGTCTACAACAAGCCGGAAGGCGAAGTGACCACCCGCGATGATCCGGAAGGCCGCCCGACCGTGTTCGAATCGCTGCCGCCGCTGAAGGGCGCGCGCTGGATCGCGATCGGCCGCCTCGACATCAACACCACCGGCCTGCTGCTGGCCACCACCGACGGTGAACTGGCCAACGCCATGATGCACCCGTCGTTCGAGGTCGAACGCGAGTACGTGGTGCGCGTGCGTGCACCGGAAGGCGAGGAAAAGGTCTCCGACGCCATCGTCGACCGCCTCACCCGTGGCGTGGCACTGGAAGACGGCCCGGCCAAGTTCGACGAGATCGAACGCATCGGCGGCACCGATTCGCACGACTGGTTCCGCGTCGTGGTGAAGGAAGGCCGCAACCGCGAAGTGCGTCGCCTGTGGGAGTCGCAGGGCTGCCAGGTCAGCCGCCTGAAGCGCACCCGCTACGGCAAGGTGAGCCTGCCGCGCGAACTGGCCCGCGGCCATTCGGTGGAACTGGGCACCGCCCAGGTGGAAGCCCTGCGTGCGCAGCTGAAGCTGGAAGAAGGCGCACCGTCGGCACTGACCCTGCAGCCGGTGATCGGCCAGCGCCGTGCCGCCAAGACCACCGTGCGCGTGCGCGAAGGTGGCCGCGGCAACGCCTACGTCAACGGTCACAACACCGCTGACGAAGGCCGCGAGCTGCGTCGCTTCGACAACGTGCGCGAAGACCGCGGCCGTGGTCGCGGCGGCAAGGGTGGCGGCTTCAAGGGCGGCCTGACGGTCAGCGGTGAAGCGGCAGCCAAGCAGTCGCAGAAGCCGTTCAAGCAGCGTGCCCAGAAGAACGACCGTTCGCTGCCGGAAGGCAATCCGGCCGCGTTCCGCACCTGGTACGTGCCGGATGGCGTGAGCACCGGCCCGAGCGGCCATCGCAACGCCGGTCCGGGCGCACGCGGCCCCGGTGCCCGTGGTCCGGGTGCAGGCGGCCAGGGCCGTCCGTACGGCAAGCCGAAGGGCCCGGGCGCAGGCGCCGGTGGCGGCCAGGGCCGTGGCAGTTTCGGTGGTGAAGGCCGTGGCGGCGCAGGCGGCCAGGGTCGTCCGGCCGGTGCGGGCAACCGCTCGCAGGGCCAGGGCAACAAGCACCCGTACGGTCATCCTGGCAACGCCCCGAGCTTCCCGTCCGACCACGCCACGCCGGGCTTCAACCCGTATGGCAGCCCGAAGCCGGCACAGGGCGCCCGTCCGGGCGGTCGCGGTCCGGGCGGTGGCAACAACCGTGGCCCGGGCGGTAACCGTGGTCCCGGTGGTCCGGGTGGCAACCGCGGTCCGGGCGGCCCGCGCCGCAGCGGTCCGCGCGGCGGCTGATCAGCGATCCGACTGAAATGAAAAATCCCGGCTCCGGCCGGGGTTTTTCTTTAAAAAGGGGACGAAGGGGATTAAGTCGTTTTTGCCACGGCGTGTGTCGAAGGGGCGAAAGCGACTTAATCCCCTCCGTCCCCTTTTGCGTGGCGCTGGAACGCGGCGGGTGTGGTGCCGGTCATGCTGCGGAAGAAGGCGATGAACGGGCTCTCGGCGGAGAAGCCGGTGTCCTGCGCCACATGCGCGACGCGATGGCCGAGCAGCAGCAGCTCCATGGCCCGCATCAGGCGCCATTGCTGACGCCAGGCCTGGTAGCTCATGCCGGTATCGCGTTGCATCAACCGACCGACAGTACGCGCGCTCAGGCCCGTGCGCGCGGCCAGCTCCCCCAGTTCGGGCGGCAGCTGTTCGGCCAGCGGCAGACAACGTGCGATCCGCGGATCACGCGGCAGAGGCAGGTCCATCGGCGCCACCGGTGCAGCGACGATTTCCAGCACGCACAACGCCAGTTGATGGTGTGCGCGCGGCGACTGCCAGTCATGGTCGAACGGTGCCTGCGCGATCGGTTCCAGCAAGGCCTGCAGCAGCGGACCTACGCCGATGATGGCCGGCTGGCGGGGCAGCTGGGCCGACAGGGTGGCGTCGAAGTACAACGAACGGTAGTCGACCGCCTGGCGCATCTGCGCGCGATGGCGCAGCCCACCCGGAATCCACGCTGCGCGCGCGGGCGGCAGCAGGCTGACGCGATCACCATAGGTCAGGCGCGTACAGCCCTGCCGGGTGTACAGCAGCTGCGCACGCGCATGCTGGTGCCAACCCGAATCGTGATCCGCCAATGAGGCCGCGATACCCAGCACCGGAGCGCCCCAGGCATCGGCGTCGAAGTGTGCATCCGGCTGCAACCAGGCCATGTCTTATTTCATGTATTCGATGACAGGATATACAGAGTGCGCCATTGCGGACGCGACCACAATGCGCGGCCCTGTTCCTGGAGCGCCCGCATGTCGCGCCGCCTGTTGCTGCTCACCATTGCACTGCTGATGTTTCCGCAGTTGGCACAGACCCTGTACAGCCCGGCCCTGGCCGATCTGGCCGAACGCTTCGCCCTGCCGCCGAGTGCCGCCAGCCAGGCCATGAGCCTGTACCTGTTCGGCTTCGCTGCAGGCGTGCTGCTGTGGGGGCGCCTGGCCGATCGTATCGGTCGTCGCCCCGCCCTTCTCTGTGGCCTCGGCGTCTTCGCAGTGGCTGCACTGGGCGGGCTGATGGCTGGCAGCTTCGGCCAGGTGCTGCTGGCCCAGGCGTTGGCCGCAGTCGGCGCCGCCGCCGCTTCGGTGGTCACCCAGACCGTGCTGCGCGACCATCTGCAGGGGCCGGCATTGGCGCAGGCATTCTCCTGGATCGGCATGGCCCTCGCCCTGAGCCCGGCCATCGGTCTTGCACTGGGCACGCTGCTGGTCACCGCCAATGGCTATCTCGGCGTACAGTCCGGCCTGCTGCTGATAGCTGCCCTGCTGGCAGTCGCATGCCTGGCTGGCCTGCGCGAAAGCCGCCCTGCACAGATCCCGCACACGCTCATGCTGCCGCTGCTGCGGGAACTGCTGCGCGATCGCTGGATCTGGTCACACGCGTTGCTGGTGATGGCCTTCAACGTGGCGATGTACAGCTGGTATGCACTCGGCCCCTTCGTGTTTGCGCGCCTGCACTGGCCAGCCACCTGGTTCGGCGCCAGCGGCGCGGTGCTGGCATTGGGCTCGGCACTGGGCGCGTGGGGCAATGGCCGCCTGCTGCGTGCAGGCGTTGCCGCAACCACGCGCATCCGCATCGCCGCAGGCCTGGTTCTGACGGGAGGCCTGCTGGCCGCGCTGCTGCATGATCACCCTGCCCTGGTCGCGGCGCTGGTGCCGGTGGTGACGGGCTTCGGCCTTGCCATTCCCAATGTGCTCGGCCAGGCCCTGCGCGGCTATCCGCATTGTCTCGGCAGCGCAGGCGCGCTGTTCGGCCTGCTCTACTACCTGTTGATCGGTGCGGCAATGGCGCTGGTCGGTGCAGTGCAGCTGCTGGCACCGACCCTCATCGTGTGTGGCCTGCTGGCCTTGTGGCTGCAGCGGGATCGGTCAGTCGACGGCGGAAGGCCTGGCTGCCGATCGTAACGATGAAAGACTCGCTCCTGCTGCCACGCGGGCAGCAGGGGCCCCGGGGTCCCTGCCCCGGGGCCTGGATCAGCGAACAGCGGGTTACTGCACGTTGATCACTTCGTCCATCGGCGCGAGGAAGTTGCCAGGACTGTTGCGCGACGCCGAGATCACATAGGTCCCGGGTGTTGCGATGGTCGCGGTGCAATGGCGGATGGGCGTGGTGTTGCCACCGTCGTAATTGTCATTGGTACGGCACAGGAACTGACCATTGGCATAGACCGAGAAATTACTCGTTCCATCCACCTGGCCGCCGCCTGTGATGTAGATTTCCGACGGCGAGCCAGCCACACGCGGCAGGGTGCCGATCTCGAATCTGGCCGTCACCGGATGCGGCAACAGGCTAGGACACGGCACAACGAGCCCGCTGTCAGACAGGCAGACCTCGGCGTGGGCGATGGCGGGCGTGGCGATGAGGGCCACGAGCAGCACGGACGTTCTGAACTCCATTCCAGCGTCTCCAATGATCCCAGCAGAATCGCTGGGACGTCCCTGTTAGGCATTGTGGGGTTACTGCAGGGTCAAGGAAACGTAAATGCACTGCGCGCCCACAGCGTCGGATAGCTGCAGGACCCGCTCTGGGCGGTGCGTTGCACCGCCTCCACTGCGGTTGGCCCCTATCCCTGCCCGATGACTTCATGTCGATGCAGGATGCTCACCGCCGCGCGGCACTTTTCCGGCGCGGATCGACGCTCACACCGCATGTTAGGAATTGCTGCAAACACAAGGCATTGTGCGCCACGCCCGGAATTCACATCAGGGCGCTGGCTATCGTGCGCGCTCTCCCACACCAGGCAGATGCCCATGATCACCATTACCGCCGAACAGGCACGCGCCAACGCCGATGCCGCCAAGCGCCCGATCGAACTGTTCTACCGCGACCTCGACAACGCCATCCAGATCGGCTCGGAGAATGGCCGCCGCTATCTCGTGTTCGGCTTCAGCCAGGTGATGGCCAGCGAGCAGCTCGTCGAAGACGTGACCGCACAACTGCTCAAGAATGGTTTCGATGTCGAACGGTTGTTGAGCGATTCCGAACAGCACTACATCCGCATCAGCTGGGGATCTGCCGAGCCGTCGCGCCTCAGCGCCGGCTGAGGGTGAACGCGGTGCCGTCCACGCCCAGGTCCCAGCCCTTGCCGGTACCGGACAGGGCCAGCGAGATGTCGCCCTTGGTCATCACCTGCGCGTTGCTGGATTTCACCGCACCGGCGTGCGCACCCACCGAGGCGTAAGTACCCAGCAGTTCATTGACGCTGACCGCGCCGGTGAAGCTGCCACGCCCGTTGGTGATCTTCGACTTGCCCACGGTCAGGCCGCCGCCCTTCATCTGGATGCGCACCGGCATGCTGGCGCCGTTGCTGCAGGTGACCGTGCCATTGCCGGAGGCGGTCTTGTAGATCAGCGACCAGCCGGACAGGTTGTAGCGCAGCTGGCAATCGAGGTTGCCGGCGGCGTGCGCGGCCGGGGCCAGCAATGCGGCGGACAGGGCCAGCAGCAGGGCGAAGGACGTGTTCATGGCAGGACTTCCAGTTCGGTCGGACTGGCGGCGAATCTAGCAGCGCGCGCGTGCACGTTGGATGCAGGCACGCGTGCTGGTGCGGCGGCGTTCAGGCCATCGCTCAGGCCTGCTCGTCCAGGTGGAAGGCATCGGCATCAAGCATCGCCGGGAAGCGCGCGCGGTGTGCGGCCAGCGCCTCGGCCGAAATGGTGGTGGTGACCACCTGTTCGCGCTCGCGGATTTCCACCTGCGGCTGGCCGAGGAAATCCAGCACCGCGCTGTCACCCGCGTAATGCAGCTGGTTGCCATCGACGCCGACACGGTTCACCGCGGCAACGAAGCACAGGTTCTCGATCGCCCGCGCACGCAGCAGGGTCTTCCACGCATAGGCGCGCGCCGACGGCCAGTTGGCAACGAAGATCTGCAGGTCGAAATCCAGCTGCTGCGGACGCTCCACGTTGTAGCGGTTGCGGCAGAACACCGGGAAACGCAGGTCGTAGCAGACCTGCGGATTGATTCGCCAGCCTTTCCATTCCACGCTCAGGCGCTCTCGGCCGGCGGCATAGCGTTCGTGTTCACCGCCGTAGCGGAACAGGTGGCGCTTGTCGTAGGACTGCAGCCCGCCATCGGGCGTGGCGAACAACAGGCGGTTGTAGACGCCCTCGCCCTCGCGCAGCTGCACGCTGCCGATCACCGCCGCGTCCAGCGCCTTGGCCTGTTCGCGCACCCAGGCCACGGTCGGGCCGTCCATGTCTTCGGCCTGGGCGATGGCTTCATTGGAGAAACCACTGGTGAAGGTCTCCGGCAGGATCACCAGATCGGTGTTGCCGGCCAGCGGTGCCAGCAGCGCGCCGTAGTACTCACGGTTGCCCGCCGGGTCATGCCAGCGGGTGTCGCCCTGGACGAGGGAAATGCGCAGGTCCTGCATGTTCACGCCTCCGCTCAGAGCAGGCGCAGGCGTTCGATCGCCGCGTCCATCGTTGCTTCATTCTTGGCGAAGCACAGGCGCACCAGGCGCTGGCCGGCCGGCGGATTTTCGTAGAACGGCGACAGCGGAATGGCAGTGACGCCCTTCTCGATGGTCAGCCACTTCACGAACTCATGGTCCGGCAGGTCGCTGATGGCCGAGTAGTCGACCAGCTGGAAATAGCCGCCCGGCACCGGCAGCGCCTTCAGCCGGGTGCTGGCCAGCTGCTCGCGGAAGCGGTCGCGCTTGGCCTGGTAGAACGCACCCAGCTCCAGGTGGTGTTCGGGCTCATCGCGGATCATCGCGGCGAAGCCGTACTGCGCAGGGCCGAAGCTGGTGAAGGTGTTGTACTGGTGCACCTTGCGGAACTCGGCGGTCAGCGCCGGCGGGGCGATCGCATAGCCGATCTTCCAGCCAGTGCAGTGGTAGGTCTTGCCGAAACTGGAGATGACGAACGCGCGCTCGCGCAGTTCCGAGTAGCGCAGCGCCGACTCGTGGCGGCGACCGTCATAGATGATGTGTTCGTACACCTCATCGGAGATCAGGTAGATCTGCGTGCCACGCAGCAGCTCGGCCAGTGCCTGCATGTCCTGTGCCGACAGCATCGCGCCGGACGGGTTGTGCGGGGTGTTGACGATCAGCATGCGTGTGCGCGGGGTGATCGCAGCACGCACGCGGTCCCAGTCGACGGCGAAGGTCTGCGGATCCAGCGACACGTGCACGGCCTTGGCGCCGGCCAGATCGATCGCCGGTTCATAGCAGTCATACGCCGGGTCGAGCACGATCACTTCCTCGCCCGCACGCACCACGGCATGGATGGCGTTGAAGATGGCCTCGGTGCCGCCGCTGGTGACGGTGATTTCGCTGTCCGCGTCGACCTGCGCGCCGTAGCAGTCCAACGCCTTCTGCGCGATGGCCTGGCGCAGCGGCGCCACACCGGTCATCGGCGGGTACTGGTTCAGCCCGGCGGCCATCGCCCTGGCGGTTTCATCGATCAGGCGCTGCGGTGCGGAAAAGTCCGGGAACCCCTGACCGAGGTTGACTGCGCCGTGTTCGGCGGCGAGCTGGGACATCACGGTGAAGATCGTGGTACCGACCTTGGGCAGCTTGGTGGTGGGTTGCATCGGCCTGGGGATATGGGGAGACAGGCCCCTGAGTTTACGCAATCCCTGCTTCGGTAGTGCCGGCCGCTGGCCGGCAACCCCAGGCAATCTGCGACGCTGGGTCGCACCTGCCGGCCAGCGGCCGGTACTACCCTGTGAATTCACCGCTACAATTGCCGCCGCACTCCGGCATGAAGACCTTTGCCCCTTGAACACCCCTGCATTGCTGGCCGCCAGCGGCCTGAGCTTTTCCCGCAATGACGAGCCGGTGTTCGGCCCGCTGGACTTCCATGTGGACGCCGGCGAAGCCCTGCTGGTGCAGGGCGGCAATGGCGCCGGCAAAACCACCCTGCTGCGCGTGCTGGCGGGCCTGGCCCGGCCTGGTGCCGGGCAGGTGCAGATCGATGGCAGGCCGGCCGGCAATGCCGAGCGCGCGCGTTACGTCGCCTACCTCAGCCACCTGCCCGCATTGAAGCCCGATCTGGACACGCTGGAGAACCTGCACTTCCTGTGCGGCCTGCACGGACGGCGTGCGCGGCAGATGCCGGGCAACGCGCTGGCCATCGTCGGCCTGGCCGGTTATGAGGACACTCTCGTTCGGCATCTGTCCGCCGGACAGAAGCGGCGGCTGGCACTGGCACGCATCTGGCTGTCACCGGCGCCGTTGTGGCTGCTCGACGAACCCTATGCCAACCTCGACCTGGAGGGCATCACCCTGGTCAACCGGATGATTTCCGCGCATCTGCGTGCCGGCGGCGCTGCACTGGTCACCACCCACGGCGCCTATGCCGCACCGCCGGTGCGTACCCGCCAGCTCGACCTCGGCGGTACCGCATGATCGCGCCAGGCACCGAACCGGGCCTCTGGCAGACCGCGGGCGCCCTGCTCAAGCGCGACCTGCGCCTGCTCTGGCGCCGCCGCGGCGATGCGCTGCAGCCGCTGCTGTTCGCGGTACTGGTGGTGGTGCTGTTCGCGCTCGCCCAAGGCCGCGAACCGCAACTACTGGCCGCCACCGCCGGCGCGGTGCTGTGGCTGGCGGTACTGCTGGCCGGCCAGCTGTCGCTGGATTCGCTGTTCCGCTCCGATGCCGAAGACGGCTCGCTGGAGCAATGGCTGCTGGCGCCGGTGCCGCTGGCCTGGCTGGTGCTGGTGCGCGTGCTGCTGCACTGGGCCACCACTGCGCTGCCGCTGATCGTGGTCAGCCCGTTGCTGGCGGAAATGCTGCATCTGCCGCATGACCAGCTGCCGATGTTGCTGGCATCGTTGCTGCTGGGAACACCGTTGCTGAGCCTGATCGGTGGCGTGGTCGCTGCACTGACCGTAGGCATCCGGCGCTCTGGTATTCTCGTGGCGTTGCTGTCGTTGCCGCTGTACGTGCCGGTGCTGGTGTTCGGTGCAGGCAGCCTGGCAGCGGCGGGACGCGGACAGGATCCGGTCGGTGCGCTGCTGATGCTGGGCGCCGGCCTGCTGGTCGCGCTGGTGCTGGCGCCGTTGGCCACCGCTGCTGCAATACGTATTTCTCTGAGTTGACCGAGCTGAGAGCCAATCCACCCCTGCTGGATAGCCGCCACGCATGAATCCGATTGTCCGCTGGTTCCACCAACTCGGTTCGCCCCCCACGTTCGACCGATTCGCTGCCCGCTGGTCGCGGGTGTTCTACCTCGCGGCGGTCCCGGTGCTGCTGGTCGGCATGTGGCAGGCGCTGCTGGTGGTGCCGCCGGAAGCCAAGCAGCTGGACAGCTTCCGCATCCTCTACATCCACGTGCCCAGCGCCTGGATGAGCCTGTTCGTGTTCGCGCTGATGGCGCTGTATGCCGCCATCGCCCTGATCTGGCGGATCAAGGTCTGCGAGATCCTGGCCATGGCCTGCGCACCGATGGGTGCCGGTTTCACCCTGATCACCCTGCTCACCGGCAGCATCTGGGGCAAGGGTACCTGGGGCACCTGGTGGGACTGGGACCCGCGCATGACCAGTGAGCTGGTGCTGCTGTTCCTGTACCTGGGCGTGATCGGCCTGTATCACGCCATCGAAGACCGCCGCAGCGCCGCACGCGCAGCCGGCCTGCTGGCCATCGTCGGAGTCAGCCTGCTGCCGGTGATCCGCTATTCGGTGGACTGGTGGGGCGGCCTGCACCAGCGCCAGTCGATCAACGTGTTCGGTGAATCGGCGATCAGCAGCGCGATGATCGCGCCACTGTGGTGGATGGTGATCGGCACCAAGTTCTGGTTCGCTGGTTCGGTGCTGGCCAAGGCCCGCGCCGACAATCTCGACCGCGAGGCCGGCAAGGCCTGGGTCGGTGGTCGCGTCGATGCCGCACGTGCGGCCGGGGAGGCCCAATCATGACCCACCTGCCCTATGTGATCGGCGCCTACGCCGTGTTCGTGCTGGTACTCGGCGCCGATGCCATCGGTTCGTGGCTGCGCCTGCGCGTGGCACGCCGGTTGGCGCTGGCACGCCAGCAGCGGCAGCAGACCCGCGCCGTCAAACAGGACGCTGCGGCGCCGCTGTCGACGGAGCTGGAACGATGACGCCGGTACAACGTCGCCGCCTGGTCTGGGTGCTGCTGGCCCTGCTCGCCTCCGGGCTGGCCACCGCGCTGGTGGCGATGGCGCTGGAACGCAACATCGCCTACCTGTACACGCCTTCGGAAGTGCTGCGCGGCGATGTCGATGCGCAGTCGCGGTTCCGCCTGGGCGGCATGGTGGTGAAGGGCTCCTTCAACCGCCCGGTCGGTTCGCTGGAAGCACGTTTTGAAGTGACCGACGGCGATGCCCAGCTGGCGGTGACCACGTCGCGGATCCTGCCGGACATGTTCGCCGAAGGCACCGCGGTGGTCGCCAGTGGCCGCCTGCAGGACGATGTGTTCGTCGCCGACGAGGTGCTGGCCAAGCACGATGAGAAGTATGTGCCCAAGGAAGTGGCCGACAAGATGGGCGACGCCCATCGCAAGCATGACGTGCCGGTGACGGCACCCGAGGTGCGCTGAGTGCTGCCCGAACTGGGTCAGATCCTGCTGTTGTGCGCGCTGCTGGCCTCGCTGCTGCAGGCCGGGCTGCCGCTGGTCGGCGCGCATCGCGGCAACACGGCATGGATGGCGGTGGCACGGCCAGCCGCCTTCGCACAGCTGCTGCTGCTCGCCGGCGCCTTCGCGATGCTCACCGCCGCGTTCGTGCAGCAGGACTTCTCGGTGCGCTACGTGGCCGAGAACTCCAATTCGCTGCTGCCGATGATCTACCGCTACTCGGCGGTGTGGGGCGCGCACGAGGGCTCACTGCTGATGTGGGCACTGGTGCTGGCGCTGTGGACCGGCGCGGTGGCGCTGTTCTCGCGGCACCTGCCGGCACCGGTGCAGGCGCGTGTACTGGCGGTGATGGGCATCGTCAGCGTCGGATTCCTCGCCTTCCTGATCTTCACCTCCAATCCGTTCCTGCGCCTGAATCCGGCCCCGCTGGAAGGCCGTGATCTCAACCCGCTGCTGCAGGACCCGGGCCTGATCATCCATCCGCCGATGCTGTACATCGGTTACGTGGGCTTTGCTGTGCCGTTCGCGTTCGCGGTGGCGGCACTGCTGGAAGGCCGCGTCGACGCGCGCTGGCTGCGCTGGACGCGGCCGTGGACCAACGTCGCCTGGGGCTTCCTGACCCTGGGTATCGCGCTGGGCAGCTGGTGGGCGTATTACGAGCTGGGCTGGGGCGGCTGGTGGTTCTGGGACCCGGTGGAAAATGCCAGCTTCATGCCGTGGCTGGTCGGTGCGGCACTGATCCATTCGCAGGCGGTCACTGAGAAGCGCGGCACTTTCGGCAGCTGGACCCTGCTGCTGGCGATCGCCGCCTTCGCGCTGTCGCTGCTCGGCACCTTCCTGGTGCGCTCCGGTGTGCTGACCAGCGTGCATTCGTTCGCTGCAGATCCGTCGCGCGGCCTGTTCATCCTGGTGTTCCTGTCGGTGCTGGTCGGCGGCAGCCTGCTGTTGTACGCGCTGCGTGCCAGCCAGCTCAGCGTGGACGCCGACGATCCGCGCCGTGGCTTCACCGCCACCTCGCGCGAGACCCTGCTGCTGGCCAACAACCTGCTGCTGGCCACCGCCTGCGCGATGGTGCTGCTCGGCACGCTGTACCCGCTGCTGGCCGATGCGCTGTCGCTGGGCAAGATCTCGGTCGGCCCGCCCTACTTCGGCAGCCTGTTCCTGCTGCTGATGACGCCGATGATCCTGCTGCTGCCGTTCGGCCCGCTGGTGAAGTGGCAACGCGACCAGCCCTCGCGCGCGTTCGCGCTGCTGGCACCCTGGCTGGGGCTGGCGGTGCTGCTGGGTGCGCTGGCCTGGTGGCAGGCGCCGCAGAACGGCTGGAAGGCCGGTCTCGGTGTCGCTGCCGCGGTCTGGGTCGGCTTCGGTACCGCACGCTTCGTCTGGCAACGACTGCGCGGCAACGGCCGCTTCACCGCCGAGATGCTCGGGATGATCGTCGCCCACGCCGGCATCGCCGTGTTCCTGGCCGGTGCGCTGCTGGTGGAAGCACTGAACGTACAGCGTGAAGTGGCGCTGGCACCGGGCCAACAGGTGGTGGTCGGCCGCCACGAGGTGCGCTTCGAGGGCGTGGACCATCGTGAAGGACCGAACTTCATCGCCGACCGCGGCCACCTGCGCGTGTTCCGCAACGGCCGCGAGCTGGCCCTGCTGCATCCGGAAAAGCGCCAGTACGCCAGCGGCGGCCAGGTGATGACCGAGGCCGGCATCGATGCACGCCTCGATGGTGATGTCTACGTGGCATTGGGCGAGCCGCTGGGCAACAATGCATGGGCGGTCCGGGTGCACATCAAGCCGTTCGTGCGCTGGATCTGGCTGGGCGCGCTGTTGATGGCCCTGGGCGGATTCATCACCGCCGCCGACCGCCGTTTCCGTCGTCCGTAGGAGTTCCCATGTCCGAGTCCCCCACCCCGCGCCCCTCCCGCCCGCTGCCGCCGGTAGCCATCGTGATCGGCGTGCTGTTCTTCTTCGGCCTGCTCGGGCTGATGATCTACGGGGTGATGAAATCGGGTGATCCGCAGCGCGACGTGCTGCCATCGGCGCTGATCGACAAGCCGGCGCCGGCGTTCGCGCTGCCGGTGCTGCACGACCCGGAAATGATCGTGCACAGCGACGAACTGCGCGGCGCGCCTTACCTGTTGAACGTGTGGGGCAGCTGGTGCGCGGCCTGCCGCGAGGAACACCCGGTGCTGACCCGTTTCGCCGAGAGCAAGCGCGTGCGCGTGATCGGCTACAACTGGAAGGATGAACCGACCGATGCCCTGCATTGGCTGGAACAGCTGGGCAACCCGTTCATGGTCGTGCTCAGCGACGTGGAAGGCCGCACCGCGATCGACTGGGGCGTGACCGCGGCACCTGAAACCTTCCTGGTCGATGGCAGCGGTGTCGTGCGCTGGAAGTACAGCGGTGCGATGACCCAGCGCGTGGTCGACGAGAAGCTGATCCCGGCACTGGAGAAGATCGAGAAGGCCCAGGGCAATGCCGGCAGCACGCTGCACACGGCGCCCTGAGCCCATGCGCTGGCTGCTGGCATTGCTGCTTCTGATGCTGCCCCTGGCCGTGCTGGCACAGCAGCCGTTGCATGATCCGCAGCCACTGCAGTTCCGTGATGGCGCCGAAGAACGCCGCTTCCATGACCTTGCCGCGCAGCTGCGCTGCGTGCAGTGCCAGAACCAGTCGTTGGCCGACTCGAACGCGCAGATCGCCCAGGACCTGCGCCGAGAGGTGCTGCAGCTGATGCAGCAAGGCCACGACGACGCCCAGATCAAGCAGTTCCTGGTCGCGCGCTACGGTGAGTTCGTGCTCTATCAACCGCCTCTGCAGCCGGGCACCTGGCTGCTGTGGGGCGGTCCGCTGCTGGTGCTGGGCGCCGGCGCGCTGGTGGTACTGGGCATCGTCCGCCGCCGTGGCCGCACGGTTGCTGCCGCCCCCGCCAGCAAGACCGATGAAGGAGACGGATGGTGAGCCATTGGCTGCCGATGCTGGCTGGACTGGTGGCCGCACTGATGGCGGCGCTGGTGCTGTGGCCGCTGCGCCACCACGGTCGCCGCGGTTTCGTGGTGGGCGTGCTCGCGCTGGGCGTGGCCGGTGCCTGCCTGTATCTGCTGGTTGGTGATCCGCGTGCAGCACAGGTACAACCAACCCCGTCGGTAGCCACCCTGCGCGATGGCGTGCAGGCCCTGCAGGATGCACTGAAGCGAGACCCGCAGCGAGCCGATGGCTGGACGCTGCTGGGCCGGTCGCAGGCCGAACTGGGCAACGCCGCAGCCGCAGCGGATGCCTTCGCACGTGCTGCCGCTCTCGCCCCGGAAGACCCCGGCGTGCTGGTGGAAGCGGCGCAGGCACGTGCGCAGGCCGATGCCGGCAAGCAGTTCGATGACACCGCGATGGCCTGGTTGCAGCAGGCTCGTGCGCTGGCGCCCGATGCAGAGCGCGCCAGCTGGCTGCTGGGCATCGCCCTGCGCCAGCGCGGAAAGAATGCCGAGGCTGCCGACATCTGGAGCGGCCTGCTGCCACGGCTTGAGCCCGGCGCCGCGCAGGCGCTGCAGGCGCAGATCGCCATCGCCCGCGAAGCCGCCGGCCAGGCGCCTGATGCTGCCGCTGCGGCGCCACCGGCGCTGCTGCAGGTGCGCGTGCAACTGCCTGCGCTGAACAACGCCGAGTGGCCCGCCAGCACCCAGGTATTCGTGCTGGCCCGCGCCGTGGGTGGACCGCCGATGCCGGTGGCCGCACGCAAGCTGCCTCTGGCCGGTTTCCCGGCCACGGTCGGGCTGGGCGACGCAGACAGCCCGATGCCGACCGCACCGTTGTCCGCGCATCGCGAAGTGGAAGTGCTGGCACGCATCTCGCGCAGCGGCAGTGCCAACCGCGGCGAGGACGATCTGCAGAGCGTGCCGGTGAAGGTGAGCCTGCCGCATGAAGGCGTGGTGGAGCTGCGGTTCCCGTAGTGCCGGCCGCTGGCCGGCAACCACGCGGGCGCATCCAGATTCATGCTGTCTCTTATAAACATCT
>NZ_JCAFWP010000040.1:0-35829 GCF_059295135.1 Stenotrophomonas sp. INTA L402-1 | reverse complement strand
GCGCGGCGCTCGCGGATCTGCTGCAGCGCGATCAGGTCTTGGCTCAGCGGGCTGAAATCCTTCAGGCCCAGCGACTTCCGGTACGCGTCGAAGTAGCGGCGCAGCAGCTGGTACCGTTTTTTTTTTTTTTTTTTTTTTTTTTTTTTTTTTTTTTTTTGGGGGGGGGGGGGGGGGGGGGGGGGCCCCCCCCCCGCCACAAGGGCTATCAATGCACGGATGCACAGTGGAGAGACGGCAATGAACATGCAGGTGCGGCAAGCGTGGTGGCGCGACCTTTCAGTACCGGCCCTCGTTGCCGGCTTCATTACTGTGCTGGTCGGCTTCGCCAGTTCGGCCGTCATCGTGTTCCAGGCTGCACAAGCCGTCGGTGCCAACCAGGCACAGATCGCCTCATGGATGTGGGCACTGGGACTGGGCATGGGTGTCACCTGCATCGGGCTGTCGCTGCGCTATCGCGTGCCGGTGGTGACCGCGTGGTCAACCCCGGGCGCGGCGATGCTGGTGGTCGGTGCAGGCGGTGCCTCGCTCGCTGAAGCCACCGGTGCATTCCTGCTCGCTGCGGTGCTTGGCATGCTGGCAGGCTTCTCCGGCATCTTCGCCCGGTTGATGCAGCGGGTGCCGATGGCGCTGGCCGCCGGCATGCTGGCCGGGGTGCTGCTGCGCTTCGGCCTGGACGTGTTCGTGGCCATGAACACCCAACTGGTACTGGCGCTGGCCATGTTCGCCACCTGGCTGGGCGGACGCCGCCTGTTCCCGCGCTATGCGGTCATCGCCACCCTGCTGGTCGGCATCGCGGTGGCGGCCAGCCGTGGCCTGCTGCACGCACAGCAGGTGCAGCTGCAACTGGCGGTACCGCAATGGGTGACCCCATCCCTGTCCTGGACTGCAGTGGCTGGCATCGCCCTGCCCCTGTTCGTGGTCACCATGGCCTCGCAGAACATTCCGGGCGTGGCGGTGATGCGCGCATCCGGCTACGACGCCCCGGTGTCGCCGCTGATCGGCTGGATCGGTGTGGTCAATACGCTGCTGGCACCGTTCGGTGCATACGCACTGAACCTGGCGGCAATCACCGCAGCGATCTGCATGGGCCGCGATGCGCATGAGGACCCGGCACGACGCTATACCGCAGCGATGGCGGCCGGCGCCTTCTACATTGTCGTCGGGCTGTTCGGCGCCACCGTGGCCGCACTGTTCGCGGCGTTCCCGAAAGAGCTGGTGGCCTGCGTGGCCGGTATTGCGCTGTTCGGCACCATCGCCAACAGCCTGGCCAGTGCGCTGGCAGTAGAGCGGGACCGCGAGGCGGCACTGGTCACCTTCCTGGTCACCGCCTCGGGCGTCTCACTGGCCGGCATCGGCTCGGCGTTCTGGGGCCTGGTGGCCGGTGCGCTGTGCCTGGTAGTACTGCGGCCCCGCCAGGGACGCTGACCTGCCCTACCCCGCCAATGCGGCGCCGACGGTGCTCAGCACCACCGCGATGACGATGGCGATCAGTGTGGCGACCACGCTGGTGCCGCCGCGCGCGGTCAGCTCGCTGCGCAGCCGTGCGTCATCGCCGCCGGTGACGGCACGGGCCTGGGCGATCAGGCGCTGGCAGTGTGCCAGGTACCAGCTGTTGCCAAAGATGCCGGTGGTGATGCTGAGCGCGAAGGTGATGACCAGTGACAGGCCATCCGGCACATCCAGCAAGGTCTCCACCACACTGATCAGCAGCAGCAGGCCAGCCCACATCGCCGCCAGGCGGTACATCTTGCGGTACATCATCCAGATCAGGCCGAGCAGGAAGGCCGGCCAGTGCCAGGTGCCACTGCCCGTGGCGATGCCCTGATCCAGCCGCCAGCGCTGGCGATAGATCGGGAAGTTGCCACCGACCACGCTGGCGTACAAGGCCATCTCGCCCTCCAGCCCGGCCGCCGCAGCCACATCCGGTGCAGCGACCGGCGCACGATAGGGGTCGGACGGATCGCCGACGCTCGGCGCAATGACCTCAGCCGCAGGCGCTGCGTCGATATCCAGGACCGGAGCCACCTCGACCTGCGTTGAGGCCTGATCCAGCTCCGCCAACGGCCGCCAGGAGGGCATGCCCTCGCACCAGAGCAGCGTTCGCGCCGTGACCGTCCCTTCCCGCTGCAGCTGGCGAAGACCGGCCAGATCCACCGGCCCACTGCTCTGCCTGCCATTGGCGTACCACCATTGTGCTTCCTGCATGTTTTCCGTCCTTGCTACTGCATCGACAAACTGAAACCGCTGCCAGCGCCTACAGCCCGGTACTGGCCAGGGTCTGCACCAGCTGATGGCGCTCACCCGGCGCAAGCGTAATCTGCTCCGGGCCTGCGTTGGCCACTTCCAGGCAAACGTAATCGTGCCAGCCATCGCCGACATCGGCCATTTTCGCTGCCGCCTCCGCACCGGGATTCCAGGCCACCAGCGTCTGGCTGCCTTCGCTGCGGATCTCGATCCGCCGCTGCAGTACGGGATCACGCAGCACGTAATGGCCGCCGGCACCGGTATAGATGCGATCGCTGCGACCGGGGTCACGCGGATCGCGCAATGACCACGGTCCCTGTTGCAGGCGCAACTGCGCATAGTCCTCGTACTTGTCCAGGTACTGCAGGCCGTCAAGGCCCTCGACCTCGACCTGGTTGGCATCGCCCACCCGGAAATAGCTGTGCAGGGCCTGGGTGAAGGTCACCGGCGAGGTTCCGGTGTTTTCGGTGACGAGCTGCTGACGCAGCTGGCGGCCGATGCGCAACTGCATCTGCAGGCGCAGGCCGGGATCGGCGCAGGGTGCAGGTGCCAACTGCAGCTCGACCTCACCGTCATCGCTCTGGCTGGCCTGCAGAAGCTCCCAACGCGCGGTGCGCACCAGGCCATGCGCGGGCACATCATTGTTCTGGCCCTGGCGGCCGAACCACGGCCAGCACACAGGGACGCCACCGCGGATGGGCGTGGGCAGCTCGGCGCGCGTGGGCGAAAGCCACAGTACATCGGGCTGCCCATCGGGAATGAACGACAGCAGCTGTCCGCCGAACACGCTGATGACCGCCGTCGCGCTGGGGGTGCGCACGTGCCAGGCCTCCAGCCCGTGATACAGGCCGCTGCTGATGTCCGGATCCGACTGCATGCGATGACGCTCCTTGAAGACCGCGGCGATGATGTCGCGGTCAGCGTGCCTGGGGCAAGGCCTTCTGCGCAGCGGGTGCGATGGCGGCCGCCTCTTCCTGCAGCGCGCGCAGGATGCGCTGGCCGGCACGCCCATCGGCATTGGCCCAGCCCAGGCGCTGCTGCTCGGACTGGATCGCGCGACGGGTGGCGGTACCGATCATGCCGTCGGCGGTACCGATGTCGTGGCCACGCGCCAGCAGCAGGGTCTGCAGCTGACGGCGTTCATCGCGGCCGATGCCGGGATCATCCGTCGGCCAGGCGGTGGCCAGCCCGTTGCCGCCACGCAGCTGGTCAGCCAGCGTGGCGATCGCCAGCGCATAGCTTTCGGCGGCGTTGTAGCTGTAGATCGCGTCGTAGTTGCGGAACACCAGCAACGCCGGGCCCTTGTTGCCGGCCGGCAGCAGCAGGGCGGCGCGCGCATCCGCCGGCAGGTTGGCCGGAGCCAGCGCACTGCCATCCAGCGCGGTCAGGCCCTGCGCACGCCAGTCGGCCAGGGCGCGACGCTGGGTACGTCCGGCCTGGCTGGCGTTGAAGCCAGCGGGAACGAGAACTTCCATGCCCCACGGCTCGCCACTGCGCCAGCCGGCACGCTTGAGGTAGTTGGCAGTGGAGGCCAGCGCATCGGGAATGCTGCCGACCAGATCGCGGCGGCCATCGCCATCACCGTCCACGGCGATGCGTGCGTAGGTGCTGGGCATGAACTGCGTATGCCCGAAGGCACCGGCCCAGGAACCGGTGAGGCCCTGTGCCTGCAGGTCGCCGCGGTCGATCAGCTTGAGCAGTGCCAGCAATTCACCGCGGAAGAAAGGTTGGCGACGGCCGGCGCAGGACAGCGTGGCCAGTGACTGCAGCAGGGGGCGCTTGCCGAACACGCGGCCGTAGTCGCTCTCCACGCCCCAGACCGCGACGATGGTGGCCGGATCGACGCCGTACTGCGCCGACACTCGATCGAGCAGGTCGCGATGCTGCTGCAGCATGGCGCGACCATCAGCCACGCGCTGGCGATCGACCAGCGCGGCCAGGTAGTCCCAGATCGGCGTGGTGAATTCCGGCTGCGCGTCGAGCAGGCCGAGCACGCTGGGGTCCGGGGTGAGGCCGGCGGTGATTTCGTTGAAGCGCTCGGCGCTGATGCCCTGGCTGGCGGCCGTGGCCTGCAGGCCCGAAAGGCAGCGGCTGAAGGCCGGATCGACGCTGGCATCCGGTGCTGCAGGCAGCGCGGGGGGCGAGGCGAGAGCGGCCGCCAGGCCGAGGGTGGTCAGAATGGGCATGGCGTCCTCCGTGTTGCCGTTGCACGGCCATCTTAGGGGTAGCGGTGCTGCAGAACCTGAAGGGGTACCGGCTGGCCGGCCGCCCTAGATGGCACGCAGCAGGCGCAGGCCGTAGGCGGGACTGTCGGCATTCCAGCGCTGCGTGACCTGCAGGCCCGCCTGCTGCAGCAGCGCCTCGAAGCTGTCGTCGGTGTACTTGTGGCTGTACTCCACACGGATCGGTTCGTCGGCGGCGAAGTGGAAGGTGCGGCCGTCCAGATGCACATCCTGCGCCCAGCGGCTGACCAGATCGGTTTCGATGCGCAGCCGCGCGGTGCTGTAGCAGGCACGGTGGTGGAAGCCGTCGAGGTCGAAGTCGCTGCCGATCTCGCGATTGAGCCGGGCCAGCAGGTTGAGAGTGAACGCGGCGGTGACACCCTGCGTGTCGTTGTAGGCCGCTTCGATCAGCGCCGGGTCCTTGTGCAGATCGATGCCGACCAGGGCCAGGCCGTCGCGGCCCATCGTCTGGCGCATCGCCCGCAGCAGTGCGACCGCGTCTTCGCCTTCAAAGTTGCCCAGCGTGGAACCGGGGAAGAACAGCAGCCGTCGCGCGGGTTCGCGCTCGGGCATGGGAACGGCGACGGGGCGGGTGAAGTCGGCACAGACCGGCAGCATCTCCACCTCCGGCAACGCCGGCGCCAGATGATCGATGCTGGACAGCAGCGCGGCCCGCGAGATTTCAATCGGCGTATAGGCCACCGGGTCGTGAAGTGCGGCCAGCAGCAGCGCGGTCTTGCGTCCGCTGCCACTGCCCAGCTCCACCACGTGCAGACGCGGGCCAACGCTGCGGGCGATGTCCGGCAGCACACGCTTCAGCAGGGCCAGCTCGGTGCGCGTGGGGTAGTACTCGGGGGTCTGCGTGATCTGCTCGAACAGGCGCGAGCCACGCGCATCGTAGAAGTACTTGGACGGCAGCTGGCGCGGCGTACGTGAGAGTCCGGCCACTACGTCGGAGAGGATCTGCTGCCGCCCGGGGGTGAGATCGGTCAATGCCTGCAGCGCGTCATGCACGGTGCTCATGTGAGGTCCCTGGCCAGGCGCAGCCCGGAGAACTGCCAGCGCGCCGGCGGCATGAAGAAGTTGCGGTAGCTGGCGCGCACATGGCCGCGGGGTGTCGCGCAGCTGCCGCCACGCAGCACCCACTGCCCGCACATGAACTTGCCGTTGTACTCACCGAGGTTGCCGGCGAAGGGACGGAAGCCCGGATAGGCGCCATACGCGCTGTGGGTCCACTCCCAGACATCGCCGAACAGCTGCCGCATTCCACTGCCCTGCGATGCCTGCGGATGCAGCCGGTCGTCGTCAGCGAAATGGCCGCGCAGCGGCTGCGACGCAGCGGCGGCTTCCCATTCGTACTCGCTGGGCAGGCGCGCGTCGGACCAGCGGGCGCAGGCATCGGCCTCGTAGTAGCTGAGGTGGCAGACCGGCGCGTGCGGATCCAGTTCGCGCCAACCGCCCAGGGTGTACTCGCGCTGCAGGGCGTCATCCCAGTACAGCGGGTGCTGCCAGCCCTCGGCTTCGCGCAGCGCCCAGCCTTCGCTGAGCCACCAGCGCGGTTCGCGATAGCCACCGGCGTCGATGAAGGCCCGGTACTCAGCATTGCTCACGGGACGCTCGGCCAATGCGTGCGCGGGGAGCAGCACGCGGTGCGCTGGCGATTCGTTGTCGTAGGCGAACGCGGCCTGCTGCGGCCATGCCGCGGCGCCGACGGTGACGATGCGCTCGGGTGATTCGATCCAGCCCTGCGCACTGGCAGCGCTGGTGGCAGGCTGCAGGTCCTCGCGGTAGGTGGGCTGCAGCGGGTTGCACCAGAACGCATGCTTGATGTCGGTGAGCAGCAGTTCCTGATGCTGCTGCTCGTGCTGCAGGCCCAGCTGCAGATGCTGCAGTGCCTGTTCATCGAGATCGCCCGCCGCCAACCGCGATTGCACCTGCGCATCGACCTGCTGGCGGTAGTCGCGCACCTGCTGCAGCGACGGGCGCGACAGCAACCCGCGCTGTGGCCGCGCATGCGCCGGGCCGATGCTCTTGTAGTAGCTGTTGAACAGGTAGTCCCAGCCCGGGTCATGCGCTGGCGCGGTGGCGAAACCCGCCAGCACGAAGCGTTCGAAGAACCAGGTGGTGTGGGCCAGGTGCCATTTGCTCGGGCTGGCGTCAGCCATGCTCTGCAGCATGGCGTCCTCGGCACTGAGCGGCGCGGCCAGCTGCAGGCTGCGCGTCCGTACATGGGCGAACTGGCGGGCGAGATCGTGCTGCGGGGCAGCGACGGCGGCGGGTACGCTGTCCATGTGGGCAGCATCGGCGCTGGACGGTGAGTGCGACGTCATGGTTCGGCGTCACTTCGTTCACATGGATGAGCCTGCCGCATTCAAGATGCAGGCACGCACGCCGCTAACGGCAGTGCTGCGGCCGCGTCGTCACCGCGCTGGAATTCCTGCTTGCCCCTGCATCCGCTCCGCCAGCCTGCGCATTACCTGTTCGTGCTGCCTGCCGTGCTGGTTGCCGTGGTGGTGTGGACCGCATTGGATACCGCAGACGTGGCCAGCCCGGCGCAGCGCATCCTGCCCTGGCTGCTGGCCTGCCTCGGTGCCGGCCTGGCCCTGCTCTACCACCAGGTGCGCACGTTGTGCCTGCTGATGGTTGTGGCGGTGATGTTCGCGCTGCTGCACCAGGACGTCGCTGGCTACCTGCGCAATGGCCATGTCACCACGCTGACACCGCTGCGCTTCCACGCCATCTCGGCCTGGTTGCCGCTGTTGTCTGCCGGCCTTGCGTTGTGGCCGGAGCGCGGACGGCGGCGCCAGGACCTGCTGCTGCGCGGTATTGCCATCGGCACCGCGGTGATGATCTTCCTGCTGCTAGCCACACAGCAGCCGCGCGGCATGCACGATCTGCTGTCGAACCGTCACTGGGCCTGGATTCCCGCCGACTGGAACGCGCTGGCGCAGCTGCCGGCGCTGCTGTTCCTGCTGGCGACCGCAGCGTTGGGCTGGCAGGCGTGGCGGCATCCTCGGCCACTGCACACGGCGATGCTGCTGGCCCTGCTGTGCCTGTGGTGGATGCTGCCGCGGATCTTCCTGCAGCCGGTGCTGCTGCCGGCGCTGAGCAGCGCCGCCCTGCTGCTGATGCTGGGCGCGATGCTGCAGGAGTCCTTCCACATGGCCTTCCGCGATGAGTTGACCGGCCTGCCGGGGCGACGGGCATTCAACGAGACCCTGCAGCGGGCACGCGGCACCTACAGCATCGCGATGGTGGACGTGGACCACTTCAAATCATTCAACGACACCCATGGCCACGACACCGGAGACGATGTACTGCGCCTGGTGGCCTCGCGGCTGGCGCGGGTGGGCGACGGTGGCCGTGCATTCCGCTATGGCGGTGAGGAGTTCGCGGTGGTGTTCCTGGACCGCCCTGCGGCGGCCTGCATGGATGCCGTGGAGGCGCTGCGGCAGAGCATCGAGGAGACCCGCATGCAGCTGCGCGACCGCAGCACCCGCAGCCGCGATGACGAAGCCGGCCGCCAGCAGCGCGGACGCGGTGGCAGCGGCCAGGTGGTACAGGTGACAGTGAGCATCGGCCTGGCCGACAGCCATGTGGATCCGCGCCCGATGGCAGTGGTCAAGGCCGCCGACCAGGCCCTGTATGTGGCCAAGGACGGCGGCCGCAACCAGGTGCGCGCGCACGGCGGCCAGCGCGTGCTGGCTGCGCGCAGCGCGTAGGGCTCAGGCCGCGTCGAAGTAGTACCAGCGGCCGTCGATGCGCTGGAAGCGGCTGTGTTCGGTCATCTTGACCGCACTGCCGCCTCCGACGCGATAGCGCGCGGTGAAGCGGACATCGGCGCTGTCAGCACCGGTGACGGTGTGCTCGTGCACGGTCAGGCCCAGCCAATGCGTGCGCTGGCCGGGTGCTTCATCCAGTGACAGCTCGGCCGGACGCGTGTCCGGGTGCCAGCTCTGGCGCAGGTAGTCAGCCAGACCGCGCACGTAGGCGCTGTAACGCGAACGCATCAGGCGCTCGGCATCGGGCGCGGCTTCACCGGCGTGGAAACGGCCGCAGCAGGCGGCATAGTCGGCGGGCAGGCCACAGGGACAGGGATCGGCGGGTTTTCGGCTCATGCCGGCATTGTCGCCGGGTTGCGCGGATTGATCCACGCGCGGCACGGGCCAGCTGAAGCAGGACAGGCGTATGCTGTCGCGCCCCCACCTTGATTGATCGCCGTGCTGGAACTGGTTCCCCCTGAGTTGTGGTGGCTGGTGGTGATCGCCTTCATCGCCGGTCTTGTGGATGCCGCCGTGGGTGGCGGTGGCCTGGTGCAGCTGCCCGGCCTGTTCACGGTGCTGCCGCAGCAGACGCCGGCGATGCTGTTCGGTACCAACAAGTTCAGTTCGATGTTCGGCACCGGTGCGGCTGCCTGGCGCTATGCGCGCAACGTGCGCTTCCCGTGGAAGCCGGTGCTGTTCGCGGCCGGCACCGCCTTCATCTTCTCCTTCGCCGGGGCCACCGCGGTGAGCCTGCTGCCCAAGGACGCGGTGCGCCCACTGGTGCTGGTGCTGCTGATCGCGATGTTGGCATACACGCTGTGGAAGAAGGACTTCGGTGCACTGCACCGGCCACAGGAGATCGGCCGCCGCGAGCTGACCATCGCACTGGCCATTGGTGCGGCGATCGGCTTCTACGATGGTTTCTTCGGGCCGGGCACCGGCAGCTTCCTGATCTTCCTGTTCGTGCGCTTCTTCGGGTTGGATTTCCTGCGCGCGTCGGCGGCATCGAAGGTGGTGAACCTGGCGACCAATGTGGCGGCGATCTCGTTCTTCGTGCCGACCGGCAACATCCTGTGGCTGTTCGCGCTGCCGATGGCGGCGGCCAACATCATCGGTTCGGTGGTGGGCACGCGGTTGGCGCTGAAGGGCGGCACGCCGTTCATCCGCAAGCTGTTCGTGGGGCTGGTGGTGGTGCTGATCGCGCGGATGGCGTGGGATACGTTGCGTGGAGCGTGATCCACCGCGTCGCTGGCGCCTGACTCCCATGTGGGCGATCGGATGAGGGGGCATGGCAGGACACGCCGTGAACCCGTCCATGGGGGCTCGTGAGCGCCATCCATGGCGCTCGCGGTCCTGCCATGCCCCCTCACCCAACCGCTACCCGGCCTCTGCGCGAGCGCGGAAGCTGGGAGCAAGGGCAAGAGCAGAGCGACTTCCGGTAGGTGCCAACCTTGGTTGGCACACGGTTTCCGAGCGCGAAGAGCAGCCGAGCATGGCTCGGCTCTACAGGTCGCTGGACCGAGGTGGTCAGGCCTCGGCTTCTTCCGGTTCGTTGGCCTGCTGGCGGCTGCGCTCGGGCAGCTTCAGGCGCTTGCCTTCTTCGTCGTACTCGATCAGCAGCACGCCGGAGTCGTGGCGGCCGCTGATTTCGACGAAGCAGGCACCGCCGATGAACGGTTCCAGCGTCATCACCGACTTCAGCGGGGTGGCCACCACCATCTGGAAGCCGAAGTTGTCGAAGATGTTCATCGCCAGTGCGGTGAACTCGTTGTCGGCCTTGTCGAAGGCTTCGTCAAGCACGACCGCGGCGTAGCTGGGCAGCTGGCTGTCAGCGCCGCCGAGCTGGTAGCGCAGTGCCGCAGCCAGGCAGGTGGTGGCCAGTTTCTGGCGCTGGCCGCCGGACTTGCCGGCGCCGCTGCGGTAGATCTCGACCTGCTGGCGCGTTTCCGCATCCAGCTCGACGCCGATGAACTCCACGTGCATGCGCACGTCCAGCACCAGTTCGCGCCAGCGCTTGTCTTCGCCTTCCTGTGAACCCAGGCGGTTGACCAGCTGGCGCAGCACGGTGAACTGCGATTCGGCCAGCTCGCGCTGCTCGGTCTGCTGCTGCGACAGCACCTCGCGCAGCTGCAGGTGGAACTCACCGACTTCCGGCAGGCGGCGGTCGCTCAGTTCAATGGTCAGCAGCGTGCCACGGTTGAACGGCACCTGTTCCAGGCTGGCGTTCACCTCGTCCAGGCGCTGGCCGATCGACTTGCGGGCCTCGGCGCTGTGGCGCTGCAGGGCCAGCAGGTTGTTCTTGCTCTGGTTCTGCAACAGATCGAAGAAGCGCTCTTCGTGCTGCGGCAGGCCGTCGCGCTCCAGGCGTTCGAGGCGGGCGAGGAAGTCCTCGGCCGAGGCCACCGAGACGGTGAAGTCGCCCGATTCCTCCGGCCACTGCTGGATGAAGCGACGGAAGCAACCGATCAGCTGGTTCTCGATGCGGTTGAGGTCCTGCTGCGAGGACGACAGCTGCTCGTTCAGCGCGTTGCTGACCTGGCGCATGTGCGCTTCCAGCGTTTCCAGGCTGAGCGGGCCCTGCTCCTGCAGGCGCTCGGCGAGCCCGGCTTCCTGCTCCTGGGCCAGGCTCGGCAGCACCAGCGCACGGCTCTGCTGGCGGGCGCGGTCGAGGCGATCGCGCTCCTTGACCAGCTGGCCGCGCTCGACGCGGACGTCCTCATAGGTGCGGCGGGACTGCTCGATGTCGGCGCGCACGGCGTCGATCTGCTTGGCCAGCTTGGCCAGATCGGCATTGCCTTCGCGCAGGTCACGCAGGGTGGCCTCGATGTCGCTCAGGCGCTGCTGCGGAGCGGCGATGTCGATCTCGTTCCAGCTGATGCTGACCAGCTCGTGGCAGGCCAGGCGGCGTTCGTTGTCGCGGTCACGCTGGCCGCGCAGGCGCGCGATGTCAGTCTCGCAGCTGGCGATGCGCTTGGCCAGTTCCTGTGCTTCGCGCTCGAAGGCGCCCACCTTGTCGTGGTTGTTGAAGCCCAGGATCCAGCGGCGGCGGTCGCCTACCGCGCTGCGGTCGTCCTTCTCGAAACGGTCGCCCGGATGCTTGACCTGGCCTTCGCGGGTGATGCCGCGGTCGACGTTGCGCAGCTGCTTGGCATCCACGCATTCGTAGTCGAAGCGCTTGCCGAGCTCGCGCCGCAGCCAGCTTTCGAACACATGCTCGCGCAGCTCCAGTTTGTGCAGCAGCGACTTCGCCGACGGCTCGCGGGCGAACGCATCATCGTTGCGGCGCACGCGGTAGTAGGTGAAGCGCATGCCCAGGTGAGTGCGGTTCACCCACTCGGCGACGTCGTTGTAGTGCTTGTCATCGACCAGCAGCGACAGCGCGAAGCCGCCCAGCACACGTTCGATGGCGCCCTGCCAGCCCTGCTCCTCCGAGCGGACCTGGATCAGCTCGCCGACGAACGGCAGCGCCGCTTCGGCGATGCCGGTTTCCTCGGCCAGGCGCGCGCGCAGCTTCTGCATCGGCGCCGGGATGTTGGAGGGGGTGCGCTGCATCGCTTCAAGTTCGCTGCGCACTTCACCGAAGCGGCGCTCGTCATCGCGCTTGCCGCCGAGGCGATCGCTGATCGCATCGTCCAGTGCCGCCGAGGCACGCTGGCGGTCCTGCAGTTCGTTCTGCGCACGCTCGACCAACTCGGCGAAGCCATGGGCATCGTCGGGCAGTTCGGCCTGCAGCTGCTGCGCCGCTTCCTGGGCCTGGTCTCGCTTGGCCTTGCGGCGGTCGCGCTCGGCTTCGGCGCGGCCCTGCTCGCGTTCCAGTTCCTCGATGCGTTCACCGCCCTGCTGGCGGCGCTGCAGTTCCAGTTCGGCCAGGCGCTCGGTGTGGTTGTCGAGCGCGGCGCGGCGCTGGGCCTCTTCGCCGAGCAGGCCACGGTCACGCACGTCCATCTCGCGCAGGCGCGCTTCGATCAGCGCCTGGCGGCGGCTTTCGCGGAAGCTGTCGACGCCGAGCTTCAGCGCTTCGTCGTCGCCGCGCTGGCGGTGCATTTCCTTCAGGTCGTTGTAGTAGGCGCGTGCCGGCAGCAGGGTTTCCACCTGGCGGCGCGCGGTGACCACGGCCTGGTGCGCGCCATCAAGCTCGGCGAAGTCGCTGACCAGACGCTCGGCGGCGTCGAAGGTCTTCGGCGTGTCGAGCATGAAGTCGCGCAGGAAGACGTTGAGGTCGCCCAGGTTCTTCGCCGACTGCGTCTTGTGCAGCAGGCGCAGCGCCATCTCGTTGTCGATGCCGAGCAGGTCGCGGAAGCGCTCGGCGTAGCCGGAGAAGGTGTCGAAGTGATGCAGGTCGGACAGCTTCTGCTTGAGCTTGCGCAGGTCCAGGTCGAAACCGCCAAGATCCTTGGCGATGTCGAACGGGCGCTCGGCAATCATGTAGTGCTTGCGCACGTCACCGGCCGAGGTGCCGTTGCCGGAGATCCACAGCAGGCGCACCAGGCTGACCACGCGGCCATCGCCGGCGCGGTATTCCAGCACCAGTGCGGTCCAGGTCGCGCCCTTGCGCAGGTACTGGGTGGCGATTTCGCCGGTGCCGCTGTCCTGCTGGTCGGCCCAGGCGCCACGCACGTAGGACACCAGGTTGCGGTCGCGGCCGCTGCGCTCGGCTTCACGCGCGGCGGCGTTGAAGTCGACGATGGCCGGCGGCGTCAGCAGCGCGGACATGGCATCGAGCAGGGTCGACTTGCCCGAGCCGGAACGGCCGACGAACAGGAAGCCGCGCTCGGCGATTGGCACTTCGGTCAGGCCGTTGAAGGTGCCCCAGTTGTGCACCTGCAGGCGGCGCATGCGGAACTGCTGCAGGCGCGGGTCCGGCAGGCCTTCGTTGAACAGTGCGGGAGTGTGCTTGGAGATAGCCATGCGATGGTCGGGTCTCTCAGGCCTCGGCGGCCGGGGTTTCGCGCAGCTGGCGGTACACCGCCGAAAGCTGGGACACGTCTTCGGCGGAGAACAGCAGCTTCAGCGCCGGCGAGACTTCGTGGCGGTCTTCCTGGCCGCTGAGGCGGGTCAGGATGTGGTTGTCCTTCATCTTCTGCACCGCCGAGGCGACGCGGCGGTTGAAGCCGGCGCGGTCGGTGGACAGGTTCTTCTCGTAGATGGCCAGCGCTTCGGCCATCTCGGCGTCGGCGACCACCGCGCGGTTGCCGCGCGCATCGGCCTCGGCCAGCTGCTGGCGCAGGTACAGCAGCAGCACCGAGTCGATGAAGGTCAGCGGCGAGGTGCGCAGCAGCACCGGCGCATCCACGTCTTCGGTGTCGGCCTGGCGGGTGAACGCCACGCCGCTGTCGCGGTCCAGCACCAGTTCCAGGAACAGGTCGGCCAGCGCCGAACGGATGGCGGCTTCGCTGCGGATCAGTGCCGGCCACAGTTTGGCGTGGCGCAGCTGGTCGATGCTGGGGCCGATCAGCAGCTGGCACAGCGCGCGGCGCGCATCCAGCGGCAGGCGCCCGGTATCGCCGAGGTAGTACACGTCGTTGCCACGGCGGGGCTGCGCCACGGCCGCCACCGGCTCGGCTTCGTAGGCGTCTTCCGCCACGTCGGCCTGCGGTGCGTCGATGGGATCTTCATGCCAGCTCATGGCGTCTCTCCTGGGTAAACCAAACCAGCGGGATGCGGGCGCGACGGATCTGGCCGTCGCCACCACGCCATTCGGCAAGCTCCTGCTCGCCGGCGACCACGTTGCCGAAGCGCGTGCCCAGCGACAGATAGCCGATGACGCTGCCAAGACCCTGCGGCGCCTCGCGCTGCGACAGGGCCTGGGCGATGCTGAGCCGCGGCTGTGCATCGAGCAGGTCGTGCAGGTCACGGCGCAGGGTGCGGAAGTCGATTTCGGACGAAGCGACCAGATCGCCGACGCTTTCCAGGCTGATCGCGGCCGCGTCGTTGTACTCGACGTTGCCATCGACCTGGGCACTGCGTGGATCGTGCAGCCTCCACTGCGACCACGAGCGCAGGCGGCTGGTGGTCAGCTGCAGGTCACGGCCGATGCCGCGCTGTGCGGGGAACTCGTCGCGCAGGGCCAGTGCTTCGGACTGCGCCTGCTTCAGCAGCTGGTTGAGGCGGCGCTGTTCCAGGTAGCCACGGCTCTGCACGAAGCCGCGCAGGCTGCGCGCGAAGTTCTGCAGCACATCGTGTACCTGGCCACCGCGCTCGAGCATGGTGCTGGTGAAGCCACGCAGGAAGTTGCGCTCGTTGCGGTCCAGGCGGCGCGCAAAGCCACGCGCCAGCACCGCTTCCAGCGCAGCATCGAGCTGGGCGCTCTGTTCGGCGTCGTTGAGCAGGCGCCAGAACGCCTGGAAGCTGCGGCCGGCATCGCTCTCGCCGATCACATCCACGCCTTCGAACAGCTGCGACAGCACATCGCCGCGCTCGCCCTCATCGTCGATGATGCGTTCGCGGAAATCGCGGTTGAGCTGCTCGAAGTCGTCGCGCACGCGGCGGAAGTCCTCGGTCAGCTCGTCGGCCAGGCCGATGATCTGGCGCGCACGTTCCAGCGCGCGCTTGCCATCCAGCGCGATCACGCGGCCAGCGCCGACGCGGGCGATCTCGGCGTCGATGCGGTCGCGCTCGTCGCGCAGCGCCGACAGGCGCGCATCCGGATCGGACTCGGTCTGCGCGGCCAGCTGCGAGAGCTGTTCGATGACCAGCGCCAGGCGGCTTTCGGTGGCAGCCACGCGGGCCTGCTCGAGGCCGTCGGCGAAGCGGATGGCCTGCAGCGCCGCCGTCGACAGTTCGTACTGCTCCTGGTCGGCACCTTCGGGCAGGCGGCGCTCCAACCAGCCCTGGGCCAGCCAGTGCGCGATGTAGGCCTGCGCGGTACGCGGCAGGTCGCGCGACAGTTCGTCGCCGTTGAGCTGGTCCAGCGCACGTTGCAGGCGCTCGTTGAGCACCGACGACGACAGCGTGCGCTCGCCGTCCATCAGCAGCCCCTGCAGCAGGCCGATGATTTCCGGAGCGTGGTCGGCGGCGAGCAGCTTCCACTGGGGCTGTTCGCGCAGATGGCGGTAACGGGAGATGCGTTCGCGATGCTTCATGCAGCGAAAGAGGTCTGTTGGGCTGACAGGGACGAGCCGCCACGCACGGCTGCCGCGCGGGCAGCCGTGGGCATGCCGGCCCGCAGCGGCCGGCGGGGTGCGGGCAAGCGGCTCAGCGCTTGCCGCCCACTTCGATGAAGCGCAGGAACTCGGCGCGGGTACGCGCGTCGTCGCGGAAGCTGCCCAGCATCTTCGAGGTGACCATGCTGACGCCGCGCTTGTGGATGCCGCGGGTGGTCATGCATTCGTGGGCGCCTTCGACGACCACGCCGACACCGATCGGCTGCAGCACATCCTGGATGCACTGGGCGATCTGCGCGGTCATCTTCTCCTGCACCTGGAAACGGCGGGCGTAGGCTTCGACGACGCGGGCCAGCTTGCTGATGCCCACCACCTTGCCGGCCGGCAGGTAGCCGACGTGCACGCGGCCGATGATCGGCGCCATGTGGTGCTCGCAGTGGCTTTCGTACTCAATGTCGCGCAGGACGATCAGTTCGTCGTAGCCGGCCACTTCCTCGAAGGTCCGCTCCATGTAGGCGCGGGGGTCGTCGCGGTAACCGCTGAACCAGTCGCCATAGGCTTCGGCGACACGGCGGGGGGTATCCAGCAGGCCTTCACGGGACGGGTCCTCACCGGCCCAGCGCAGCAGGGTGCGCACGGCATCCTCGGCCTGGTCCTGGGTCACGTCGCCCTGCGGGGCGGCCTTTTCGTTGTTCTTGCTCATTGCGTACAGCGTCCCGAACGGGGGGCGAGCATCGTACCCGACCGGGGGGTGGGTCGTCCTGTTGGGACGGTTCATCGGGGGGTCGTTGTTGGCGCGTCGTTGCTGTCGGCCTGGAGGGGGAGAGGGGGCTGCGCAGGACACGCCGTAAACCCGTCCTTGGGGGCTCGATGGCCCCATCCATGGCGCCAACGGTCCTGCGCAGCCCCCTCTCCCCCTCCTTGACGGTTTCCTGCGGGCGCGGCCGGACCACCCGAAAGCGGGGGCAAAAGCTGGGGTTCATGGCTCCGGAAGCACCGCGCGCTGCGGCATTGGTGGGTGCGGACCGTTGGTCCGCACTGCTTCTGCTTCTGCCTTTAAAGAGCCAACCCACCGCGCCCGCGGGGTGATGGGCAGGCAGCGGGGGTCGGGCGGGGCAGGACCGTCCGCGGCATGGATGCCGCGGCCGAGCCCCCAAGGATGGGTTCACGGCGTGTCCTGCCCCGTCCGGCCCCCGCTGCCCCACCCGTAGCAACGTGGCGCAACGCTTTACTCAACACACTCGCCCATTCATAAAAATCCATTGATAGGAATGAAATTAGTAGTATCCTATCTATCTCTTATGGACCGACCCCTCGACGAACGCACCGTGCTGCAGATGCAGCTCAGCTCCGGCCTGCTTTACGCAGGGCGGCAGTGGCAGCGCCTGGCCGACAGCCGGCTCGGCAGCTACGGCATCTCCACCGCCTGCACCATGCCCCTGCTGATGATCGGCCGCTCCGGCGGTGGCATCCGCCAGGTGGCGCTGGCCCAGCAGCTGGGCATGGAGGGTCCTTCCCTGGTCCGCCTGCTGGACAAGCTGTGCGCCAGCGACCTGGTCCGCCGCGAGAGCGACGCCAGCGACCGCCGCGCCAACCTGCTGTGGCTGACCGACGCGGGACACGCGCTGGTCAGCGAGCTGGAAGACCAGTTGATCGGCCTGCGCCAGGACGTGTTCGGCGAGCTTTCCATGGATGAACTGCACGCCGTGCTGAAGGCATGGCGCCTGCTGGCCGAGGCCGCCGACCGCATCACGTAAGACCGCTGCCCCCGAATACCGCCGCTGCCGTGCACACGCCAGCGGCTTTTACCCGTTGCTGCTGTTTCGTTGTTCCTCCCCTCCCCCACCTCGCCCCCGCCCCTACCGATGCCCGGTGAATTCAGTCTCCACGGAGTGTTCGTCCCGACCCTGCTCGGGTTGATGTTGTTGGCCTATCTGGTCAACAGCGGCCTGCACGCGCTGCTGCAGCGTGCCGGCGCCTATCGCCATGTATGGCACCCGGCGCTGTTCAACCTGGCGCTGTACGGAATCGTGCTGGGCCTGCTGTTCCACCTCCTGCGTTGGATGCAATCGTGAACAAGATCGTGAAGAAGACCCTGCCGGTGCTGCTCACCAGCGCAGCCGTGATCGTCGCCCTGCTGGTGCTACGCCAGCTGTGGGTCTATTACATGGATGAGCCGTGGACCCGCGATGCCCATGTCGGCGCCGACGTGGTGCAGGTGGCGCCGGACGTATCCGGGCTGGTGGAAACGGTGCAGGTGGCCGACAACCAGGCGGTGAAGAAGGGCGACCTGCTGTTCGTGGTCGACCGTGCCCGTTACCGCATCGCGCTGGAGCAGGCCAAGGCCAGCCTGGGCGAGCGCCAGGCCTCGGTGGCACAGCTGCGCCGCGAGATCGGCCGTGACCGCAGCCTGCAGGACCTGGTCGCCGCCGAGGACGCCGAAGTGCGCCGCGCCAAGCTGCAGGCCGCACAGGCCGCGCTGGCCACCGCACAGGCGGCGGTCGACTTGGCCGAGCTCAACCTGGGGCGTACCGAGGTGCGCGCGCCGGCCGACGGCCGGGTCAACGACCGCACCATGCGCGTGGGCGACTACGTGGTGGCCGGCAAGCCGGTGCTGGCGCTGCTGGATACCGGCTCGTTCCGCATTGATGGCTACTTCGAGGAAACCCGCCTGCGCGGCGTCGCCCCGGGACAGCGCGTGGACATCCGCCTGATGGGCGAATCGACCCCGCTGCGTGGCCATGTCGAAAGCATCGCCGCCGGCATCGAGGACCGTTACCGCAGCAATGGCAGCACCCTGCTGCCGAACGTGACCCCGGCCTTCGACTGGGTGCGCCTGGCCCAGCGCATCCCGGTGCGCATCGCCATCGACGAGGTGCCCAAGGGCGTGGAACTGATCGCCGGCCGCACCGCCACGGTGACCGTGGACACCGGCCGCCATCCGCACAACGACAAGGCCGGCACCGCGCCGACACAGGCGGGCCTGTGAACGCCGCCCTGCCCCGTCTCGGCCTGATCGTCGCGCTGGCCAGCCTGGCCGCGTGCAGGACCGTCGGCCCGGACTATGCATTGCCGGAAGGCTCGGCGTTCAAGCGCCCGCAGGCCAATGCCGCCTTCATCGATACCCAGAACCCGCAGATCGCCGCCAACCAGGCGCTGCCCGACCGCTGGTGGTCGCTGTACAACGACCCGGTGCTGGATGGCCTGATCACCCAGGCGCTGCGCGACAACGTGGAGCTGAAGGCCGCCGATGCGCACCTGCGTCGTGCGGCGGCGGTGTACGAACAGGCGCTGGACGCCGGTGGCTTCGAGTACGAGGCCGAGGCCGGGGTCAGCCGCGCACAGCTGTCGGCCGAATCTTTCCTGCAGGAACACGAGCTGCCAGTGATCAACCTGGCCGATGGCAAGTTCGCGGTCAGCTACCAGTTCGACCTGTTCGGCAAGCTCAAGCGCGGCGCCGAAGCGGCCCGTGCCGACGAGCAGTCGGTCGCCGCAGCACGCGACCTGGCTCAGGTCAGCGTGGTCGCGCAGGTGGCCGACAGCTATCTGGAAATCTGCCACGCCAACCACGAACTGCACGTGGCCGAGCATTCGCTGCAGCTGCAGCAGCGCAGCCGCAGCGTTACCGAGCGCCTGATCGCGGCCGGCCGTGGCACGCCGCCGGAACTGGCCCGCGCCAATGCCCAGGTGGCGCTGCTGGAAGCTGCACTCCCGCCGCTGCAGGCGCAGCGCTCTGCCGCCGCCTATTCGCTGGCCGCGCTGCTGGGGCAGACCCCGGGCCAGCTGCCGGCCGGTGTGATCGACTGCGCGCACGCCCCCAGCCTGACGCAGCCGCTGCCGGTCGGTGATGGCCGTGCACTGCTGCAGCGTCGCCCGGACGTGCGCCAGGCTGAGCGCAAGCTGGCCTCGGCCACGGCGCGGATTGGCGTGGCCACCGCCGAGCTGTATCCGGACATCCGCCTGGGGGCCTCGCTCGGTGCCGCTGGCCTGCTCGAGGACTTCGGCACGCCGATGACCCAGCAGTGGTCAATCGGCCCGCTGATCTCGTGGACGCTGCCGTCGTCCGGCACGCACGCACGCATCCACGCCGCCGAAGCCGGTGCCGATGCCGCGCTGGCCGAGTTCGACCACACCGTGCTGCAGGCGCTGCGCGAGACCCAGACCGCGCTGGACCGCTATGCGCAGGACCTGCGCCGCCTGCAGTCGCTGCGCATCGCGCAGGAGCAGGCCGCACTGGCCGCCGAGCAGAACCGCCGGCTGTACCAGGGCGGCCGCACGCCGTACCTGTCCAGCCTGGATGCCGACCGCAGCCTGGCCACCAGCGATGCCACCCTGGCCGCCGCCGAAGCGCAGGTCTCGCGCGACCAGATCCACCTGTTCCTGGTGCTGGGTGGTGGCTGGCAGGCCAGCGCCGCCGCGCCCAACGCCTCGACAGCAGCGAAGTAAGCCATGAACGCGCTGACCGACCGCCAGGCCTGGCTGTTCTCGATCAAGACCTACCTGGCCGCGGTGGCCGCGCTGTACATCGCCATGGCCGGCAACCTGTCGCGCCCGTACTGGGCGATGGGCACGGTGTACATCGTCAGCCAGCCGCTACTGGGCCCAACCCGGGCCAAGGGCGTGTACCGCATCGTCGGCACCCTGGTGGCCGGCCTGGCCACCCTGCTGGTGCTGCCGGCTCTGGTGGAGACGCCGCTGGTGCTGAGCGCGGCAATGTCGATCTGGCTGGCCGGCTGCCTGTTCATGGCCCTGCTCAACCGCGGGCCGCGCGGCTACGCGTTCCTGCTGGCCGGCTACACCACCGCCTTCATCGGCTTCCCGGCGGTGACCTCGCCGGAAACCATCTTCGACACGGTGGTGGCACGCAGCGAGGAGATCATCCTCGGCACGGTGGTGGCGGTGCTGTTCGCGTCGCTGCTGTTCCCGGCCTCGGTACGTCCGATGCTGCGCGCGCGCATCGGCAACTGGATGGAGGACGCTGCGCAGTGGTGCCGGCAGATCCTTGAACGTGGCCGCGCGCATGCGCCGCGCAACCGGCTGGCCGCCGACCTGGTGCAGTTCGAGGCGCTGATCGAGTTCCTGCGCCGCGATGATCCACGCCATGCCGGTTCGGCGGTGTCGATGGAGCGCCTGCGCGAGCGCATGCTGCTGCTGTTGCCGGTGCTGTCCTCGATTGCCGACCGCCTGAGTGCGCTGCGCAGCGACGGACTGGCCCTACCGGAAGGGCTGCCGTCACTGGTCGACGATATCCACGACTGGCTGGACGGGCCGACCAACGCCAGCGAGTACGCCCGCCTGCGCGCGCGCATCAGCGCACTGAAGCCGCAGGTGGACCGCGACCTGCAGCACCTGCAGCTGGCCAGCCTGCTGCTGCGCCTGGAGGAACTGGTGGACCTGTGGCAGGACTGCCGCACGCTGCAGCACGCGATCGACCACGGCACCGCGCCGCTGGACCGCGCGCACTACCGCATCCGCACCGAACGCGTGGCCGCCGACAAGCACGTCGACTACGGCATGGCGCTGTTCTCCGCGCTCAGTGCCGGCGTGGCGCTGTTGAGCTATTGCGTGCTGTGGATCGCGCTGGGTTGGGAAGGTGGTGGCAACGGCGCGATGATGGCCGCGGTGACCGCTGCATTCTTCGCTGCACAGGACGACCCGGCACCGAGCATGGTGTCGTTCCTGGTGTGGGCGATGGTCGCCTCGGTGGTGGCCGGTGTGTACCTGTTCGGCGTGTTCCCGGCGGTGCACGACTTCGGCCTGCTGGCATTGGTGCTGGCGGTGGCGTTCCTGCCGCTGGGCTTGATGCTGCACCACCCCAAGAGCGCGCTGTTCGCGTTGCCGTTGACGGTGAACCTGGCCGCGCTGCTGAGCCTGCAGAACACCTACAGCGCCAACATCCAGACCTTCCTCAACTCGTCGATTGCGATGTTCATCGGCATTGGCTTTGCGGTGGTGATGACCCGCCTGTTCCGCTCGGTGGGTGCCGAGTGGACCGCACGCCGGCTGGTGCGGCAGGGCTGGACCACGCTGGCCGAAGCCGCCGAAGGCCACGGCCAGCAGGACCGCCAGCGCTTCGCCGCACGCATGCTCGACCTGCTGGGCCTGCTCGCGCCGCGCCTGGCGGCGACGCCAGAGGGCAGCGACATCGCCTCGGTGGACATGCTCAACGAAGCGCGCATCGGCCTGAACATCCTGCAGCTGCGTCGCGCACGGCTGGAACTGCCCGAACGCAGCCGCGAAGCGGTCGAGCACATCCTGGAAGAAATCGCCGTGCATTACCGCCGTCAGATCGCCGCGCACAAACCGATTGTGGCGGCCGAGGCGCTGCGGGAGCGGCTGGATACCTCGCTGGGCCGGGTCGGCAGTGTGGCCGCCTGCAAGGCCCGCGATGAAGCCCTGATGGGCCTGATCGGCCTGCGCTTCGCGCTGTTCCCGGAGGCGAAGGCATTGGCGCCGGGGTTGGCGATGCGCACAGCGACGCAGCCGTAGCGCGCTACCCTGTGCGTCCACAGACTCCGCGCAGGGGTCAGAGCCCTCTCCTGCGGAGAGGGATCCGACCCTGGCGCTGCAACAGGACGGTTCAATGAGTTACGACATGATGGTGTTCGAGGCCAGCGCCGCCCCGCGTGAAGCGGCGGCCTTCATCGCCTGGTTCGAGAAGCAGACGCAGTGGAACGAGCGCCACGAGTACGACGACCCGGCGGTGAGCAGCCCGGCGCTGCAGGCGTGGTTCGCGGAGATGGCACAGGAATTTCCGCCAATGAACGGGCCGTTGAGCAATGACGACGATGATCGTGCTGAGGTGACCGAGTACAGCATCGGTAGTCAGGTGATCTACGGCGCGTTCGCCTATTCGGTGGCCGAGCGCGCGCATGGCCGCGTGCAGGACCTGGCCGAGAAGCACGGCGTGGGCTTCTTCGACGTGAGTGCTGATGAAGCAGCCATCGTGTTTCCGGATGGCCTGGTACTGATCGCGTAGATCCACGCCATGCGTGGATGAACGCCGAAACGGCCGAAGCGCGCCGTTGTAGAGTCGAGCCATGCTCGACTCCATGGCCCATCAGCCGAGCATGGCTCGGCTCTACATTATTGCGGCGCAGTCGAGCATGGCTCGACTCTACAGGGGGCGCATCGCGCCCGTTTCAGAACAACGTGCCCTGCACCGTGGGCTGTTCAATGCGCGCCGGTGCTTCAGCCACCGCTTCCGCGCCCAGCCGCCAAGCCAACCCACCCAATCGGCTGGCATGGCGCTTCAACGCCGCCTGCAGCACGTCGGCGCTGCCGGCCACATGCAGCACCCGGCGGGCGCGGGTCAGGCCGGTGTAGACCAGTTCGCGTGACAGCACACGGCTGTCCTGGCGTGGCAGCTGCAACCACACTTCATCGAACTCCGAACCCTGCGCCTTGTGCACGGTCATCGCAAAGGCGCTTTCGTGCGCGGGCAGTGCGGCCGGGTGGAAGGCGCGTGGCTGGTCGACGCTGTCTCCGGGGAACCAGGCCACCATCGCGCCGCTGCCATCGCGCAGGCAGATACCGATATCGCCGTTGAACAGGCGATGACGGTAGCTGTTCTCGGTGACCAGCAGCAGGCGACCCTGGAAGTAGCCGGGGGTGTTGCCGGCCAGCAGCTGTTCGATGCGGCTGTTGAGCCCGCGCGCGCCCTGCGGGCCTTCGCGCAGTGCGGTCAGCACGCGCAGGCGCCCGGCCTGCTGCAGGGCAAGCACTGGATCGGCCACGTCGGCCAGTGCACGCCAGTGGCCCAGCAGGTGCTCGCGCTGGCCACGCAGCGGATCGGCTTCGCCTTCGTGGAAATGCACGCCGGCCAGTTCACCACTGCGCAGCAGCTGCAGCGCGGTGCTGCTGTCGCCCTCGCGCACGGCATGGGCCAGCGGTGCCAGGTCCAGCGCATTGCTCTGCCGGTAACCGCGCTGCAGCTGCACGCGGCGCCCGGCGAAGGCGCGTGGTGCCGCCTGCGGCTGCAGCGTGGCCGGAAGCAGCAGATCATGCAGTGCCTGCGCGTCATCGGCGCGGGTGCCGATGCCATCACCGCTGGCGCGCAGGATCGCACTGAGCACGTCGCCGGCCTCGACCGAGGGCAACTGATCGGGATCGCCGAGCAGGATCAGCCGGGTGCCGCTGGCGATCGCGTCGACCAGCTTGGCCATCATCGGTAGATCGATCATCGAGGCTTCGTCGACCACCACCACGTCCACCGGCAGCGGATTGTCGGCGTGGTGGCGGAAGCGCGGTGAATCGGGAATCACGCCGAGCAGGCGATGCAGGGTGGTGCCGGTACTGGGCAGCGCCGTGCACAACGCCGGGTCCAGTCCTTGTTCCTGCAGCCGTTGCACGGCCACACGAAGGCTCTCGGCCATGCGCTCGGCGGCACGCCCGGTGGGCGCGGCCAGCGCCACCTCGGGCAGCGGCTGGCCGGCGTGCCGGGCCTGCGCGGCCAACAGCAGCAACAGGCGCGCGATGGTGGTGGTCTTGCCGGTGCCGGGGCCGCCGGTGACCAGCGCCAGCGGATGGCGCAGGGTCACGCCGGCGGCGCGTGCCTGATGATCTTCGCTGCCCGATGCCTGCGGGAACAGCTGCGCGAACAACGGTGCCAGCGCGGCCATGTCCGGTGCCGGCAGCGGATGCCGGCCGATGCGCTGCAGCCCAGCCGCCAGCTGACGCTCGTACTCGCGATAGCGGCGCAGGTAGAGCAGGCCGTTTTCCAGCACCAGCGGTGCATCCTCGGCGATGGCATCGGCCTGCTCGGGTGTCGCCACCCAGGGCGACGCACGCAGCTGCGCCAGCCAGTCCTGCGCAGCAGGCCACTCGGGCACGCCTTCCAGCAGCCGCTGCGGTTGTGCCGGATCGAACGCAGCGTGGCCCTGCGACACCGCCAAAGAAGCCAGGGCGGCCGCCAGCGCCACGCTCTCGGGCGTGTCGTCGCGCAGCCGCTGCAGGCTGGTCGCCAGTGCATGGTCGAGGGTGCGCAGCTGACCCTTCTGATGCAGTTCCTTCAGCAGGCTCATGCGCTGGCTCCACGGGCACGTGCGGCCAGTTCGGCCTGGGCCTGTTCGCCACCGGCGAACAATGCATCCAGCGCATCCACCAGCGCCAGCGGGAAGCGGTCCACATGCACGCCGTTGCCGGCGGCATCCAGGCCGCGGCAGAACAGGTAGCGGATACCGCCCATGTCGCGCTCGTAGTCGTAGGCCGCACCCAGGCGGAAACGCAGCCAGCGATGCAGGGCCACGGTGTAGATCAGTGCCTGCAGGTCGTACTCGCTGTGGCGCATGGCAATGGCCAGCAGCTCCGGGCTGTAACCGGGCAGGCGGTTGGACTTGTAGTCGAGCACGTACCAGCGCCCGTCGCGCACATAGGTCAGGTCGATCATGCCGGTCATCAGCCCTTCCAATCGGCGGCGCTGGCCGAAGCCGCGTCGCGTGCTGGAAACACCGTGCGCATGCAGCACCTGCAGCAGCGCCGGCACCGTGGTCGGCTCGATGGCGAAATGGAAGTCGATTTCCGCGCGACGCTCGCCTTCACCCAGGCTGTGCAGCGCGCCGCCTTCGGGTAGCGGCACGGTGAGCGTGTGGCCCACCAGCGGCACCAGCACCGCCACGCCATCGTCCAGGTCGGCATCGGCATAGCCTTCGTCGTGCAGCGCCTTGCGCAGCACCTGGGCCTGGCCCTCAGGAGCTTGCAGACCTGGCTGCCAGTCACCCCATGCGGCGAAGTCGACGTTCTCCATCGCTTCGTGCAGCACGTTGCCGAAGCGACTGCCCATGAAGCGCGGGTCGACCGGTGTGCTGTCCTCGGCCGCCGCAGCGGGCTCCGGCAGCGCGGGCTCCAGCGGTAGTTCCGGGCCGACCGGTTCATCGGCGGCCGGTGCCGGCAGCTCGGTGGCGGCGGCCTCGATATCACCCCCAGCGCCCGCATCGGCATGCGCCAGCTGAGTGAAGCTGTACACCCACCAGTCGTGCGGGACGCGTCGGGTCAGGGCACGCACCGCCGGAAGATCACCTTCCACTTCGGCCGCCAGCTGCGGCAGCGCGGCCGCTGTCTCGCTGTCATCGATGTGCACGTCGGCATGCGCGCGCAGCGCCTGCAGGTCGCCCAGCAACGGCGCCAGCCGTGTCCTGCCGAGCCCGGCCAGATCACCCACGGCGATCCACAACGCGTGTTCGGCGCGGGTCAGGCCGACATACAGCAGGCGCGCATCCTCGGCGCGCTGCTCGCGCTCACGTTGGCTGCTGGCCGCTTCCCAGGCCTCGTCCTTGTCCAGCTTCCAGTGCAGCTGGCGCTGGCCGCCGACGTGTACGGTGCAGTGCGAGGCGGTGTTCGGTGCGCCGCCGTCGATGCCGACGAACGGCAGGAACACCAGCGGATATTCCAGGCCCTTGCTCTTGTGCAGGGTGATGATCTGTACGCGGCGCGCATCCGATTCCAGGCGCAGCAGCTGTTGCTCGTCATCCTGGTCAGCGCTGGCCATCTGCCCCTGCAGCCAGTCCAGCAGGCCGTGCATGCCGAGCGCCTGCGCCGAGGCTTCCTGCAGCAGTTCGCCCAGCTGCAGGTAATTGGTCAGGCGGCGCTCGCCATCGATCAGCGCCAACAGGCGTTCACCCTGCGCGGCACAGACGTCGGCGATTACTGCGAACGGTCCGCCGCGCTGCCAGCGCTCACGCCAGTGCAGCAGTTGTGCCTGGAACTCGCGTTGCAGGTCGCCCTCGCGTTCCATCGCCGCGATCGCACTGGCCCGCTGGCCAAGCAGCACGGTGGCCAGCACCGCACGCAGACGGCCTTCGTCGGCCGGTTGCAGCAGTGCCAGCAGCAGCGCACGGAGATCACGCGCTTCAGGGGTGGAAAACAGGCTCTGCTTGCCGGCCGCCACCGCGGGGATGCCGACCGCTGCCAGCGCGCGCTGCACCAGCGTGGCCTCGCGATGCGAGCGCACCAGCACCGCGATATCACCGGGTTGAACCGGGCGCCCACGCAACACGGCATTGCCCGCACGCGCCTCGACCAGGATCTGGTGAATCGCAGCCACGCAGGCCTGGGTCGCGGTATCACGCGAGGCGTCCGCACTCATCGCCTTGTCACCGCCACTGCGCAGCACGCGCAGGGTGAGTGCCGCGGCGGCATGGCCATCACGCTGGTAGTCCTCGTCGATGCGCACGCCGCCGGGCCGCACCGGCTCGAACTGGATGTCGCGTTCGAGGAAGGCGTCTTCGCCACCGTTGTCGTACAGCGCCTGCAACGCACGCAGCACAGCCGGTCGCGAGCGGAAGTTCTGGTCCAGCACCGGCGCCTGCTGTGCCACCTGCTTGGCCTTCAGGTAGGTGTGGATATCACCGCCGCGGAAGCCGTAGATCGCCTGCTTGGGGTCGCCGATCAGGAACAGCGCCGGTGGCAGGCCGAGTTCACGCACCTCCGGCGAATCGCCGAACACGGTGTGGAAGATGCCCCACTGGCGATCGTCGGTGTCCTGGAACTCATCGACCAGCGCGATGCGGTACTGCGCACGCAGTTGTTTCACCAGTGTCAGCCGTTGCGGGCCTTCCAGTGCCAACGCCACGCCATCGATCAGGTCGTCGTAGGTCTGTACCCGGCGCGTGCGCTTCAGCGCCTGCAGGCGCTGCGTGGCTTCGGCGCGAAGCGCGTGCAGGAAGTTCAACGCGGTACCACGCAACCAGGCATCGCGTTCGGCCAGCAGCGCGACATAGCGCGCCAACGGCGCCTGCAATGGCGACGATGGCGTGCGATCGGGGAATTTCTTGTTGGTCTTGTCGGCCAGCACCTCCGGCAGCAGTGCCGGCAGGCGCTCGCTGGCCAGCATCTCGCGCGGGTCGCCGCGCTCAGCCCAGGCCAGCAGCTGTCGGCCCAGCGGGTGCAGCCAGCCCAGCTTGTAGGACACGCCGTTGATCCACTTGTTGTCGACGGCATCGCAGAGGTCGATGAAGAACTGCTCGCCATGCTCGCGAAGCGCCTGCTGCAGTTCGGCGGCGGTGGCCTGCAAGGCCGGGTGTGGATCAGCCAGCGTCACCGGCTGTGGCAACGGGTGCAGGGGCGGCGTGCCCAGCAGCGCGCGCAGATCGGCGGCCAGCGCGTCCGGGTTGGACCACAGCCAGGTCAGCGGCTCCAATGTGGCCGGGTCATTGGCATGCACGCGCCACAGATCAGCGGCCAGCTCCTCCAGCAGTTCACGATCGCTGGCCAGCAGTTCCGGCGGATCAAAGGTATGGCCGCTTTCCAGTGCATGCTCGCGCAGCACGCGGGTGCAGAAGCCATGGATGGTGAAGATGGACGCCAGATCGATCTCGTCGGCAGCCACCTGCAGGCGGCGTTTCAGTGCGACCGCGCTCTCGGTTCCGCCCTGTAGATGGCGCTGCAGTACCTCGCGGGTCAACCGCAGGTCTGGCGCTTCGCCCTCGGCCGGTTCCAGATCGACCAGGCGCGCGGCCAGCGCCAGGCGCTCGCGGATGCGCTTGCGCAGTTCCTGGGTGGCGGCATCGGTGAAGGTCACTGCCAGGATCTGGCCGATACGCAGGCCCTGCTCCACCACCAGGCGGGTGAACAGCGTGGCCAGGGTGAAGGTCTTGCCGGTGCCTGCGCTGGCTTCAATCAGGCGGATGCCGTCCAGCGGCAGGGCCAGGTAGGGATCGCCCGCCATACGCCGGGTTTCCTGATCAGCGATGGCGGTGTTCATGCGTTGCCCTCCTGGCGTGTTTCGGTACCGAGAGTGCGGCCTTCGCGCACCGCGCTGAAGACCACCTGGCTGTTGCGCAGCAGCTCGGCATAGCTGGCATCGGTGGCAAACGGGTCGGCACCGCGCAGCAGCAGCTGCCAGGCGTCGCTGCTGGATTCACCCCAACTGCGGTCGCTGCCATGCCACTGCTTCCAGCCTTCGCTACGCTGTTTTTCTGCCGACGCGTTGTACAGCACCCAGCCGGTATACGGGGCAAAGCGCAGCGGCTCACGCAGGCCGCGCTGGCGCAATTGCAGCAGCGCGCGCAGCGCGGCGCGTGCAGCGGGGGCGCTCAGTGCTGGCAGCACATGCGGGCCAGGCCCGGCGTCACCGCCATCGTGGAACTGCACCAGCGGCAACGCATCGCCGGCGGCGTTGGCCAGCAGCCAGTCCAGGCCCTGGCGGATCACTGCATTGCCATTGAGGGTACCGGCGCGCAGGCGCACCAAGCCCTCGGGATGCCGATCGGCCACGCGGCCATGCAGGCGCACGCCGTCGATGTCCACTTCGTAGCGACGGCTTTCCAGCGGTTCGCCTTGCATCCAGCCCAGCAACGCACTGGCATACGGGCGCGTCTTCAACTGCTCCCCCTCGAACTGGCGCTCGCCCAATGGGCCGGACGGCAGCAGGCCGCGCGCGCGCAGCCGCGGGTACAACGGCTCGGTATCGCCGCTGAGCGTGGCACGCACCACCGCCGCCTGCACGCTGCGCTTTTCCGGGCCGCGCGATGACAGCACCAGCGGTTCCAGGTCATCGACCTCCTCGACATCGTCGGCCAGGCGCAGGCCCAGCGACTGTGCGAGGAACTGTCCGGCCGGGTCGCACAGGAAACGGCGCAGGGTATCGAGTGCGACCTCGTCCTCCACTGCGTCATCGAGCGGCGGCGGCAGCGGTGCGTCGAACCAGGGCTGCAGTCCACCGCGCTGGCCGGTGAGGCGACCGGCCGCCGGATGCCACTGGCGGCGATAGCTGAAGCGGCGTGGGTCGCCGTCACCGAACGCGGCGGGCGAGAACGGCTGCAAGGCATGGCGCACGGTGAAGTCGCGGACCGCCGCAGGCGGATCGAGGTGATACGCAGCGGCGGCATGGATCAGTTCACTGACCAGCACCGACGGCTCGCGCACGCTGCCATCGCGCGGATCGGCACCGAGGTAGCTGAGGTAGAACACCTCCTGCGCGGCGGCGAACAGCTGCAGGAACAGGAAACGGTCGTCTTCGCGGGTGGAGCGGTCGCCCGGTCGGCGGCGCGGCGTGTCCAGTTCGGCGGTGAGCTGGTTGAGACCGGCCGCCGGGTCACGGCGCGGGAAATCGCCATCATTGAGGCCCAGCACGCAGATCACCCGGAACGGCAGCAGGCGCATCGGCACCATGCGGCCGAAACTGATGCCACCGGTCAGCAGCGGTGCGCGCGTATCGGCCTCGCCCAGCGCGCCGGCGAAGTGCGCACGCACCACCTCCGGCGGCACACCTTCCGCGAAGCCGGCCTTGGCAGCATCCTCGGCGAACTGGTTGAGCAGCTTGCGCAGGCGCTCCAGGGCACGCTGGCTGTTGGGTGAACTCGGCGCGGTGGGCAGCAGTGCATCCAGCAACGACAGCAGGCGCTGTCGCCACTGCGCCGGGGTCAGCAGTTCGCCCAGACGGCGCTGGTAGATGGCCAGCACGCGCAGCAGGCGCAGCAGCCGGTCCAGCGCGTCCAGCGCGCCGCCTTCCAGTTCGATCCACGGTGCGACACCGGCCAGGTCGGCCTCGCTGCCGGTGGCATGGCCGAGCACCAGGCGATCCAGCGCGAACTGCCAGGTGTAGGCGTCGTCCGCCGGCGCCTGGTGCTGGTGGCGGTGCTTCGCATCCAGGCCCCAGCGTGCACCGGCCTGCTGCAGCCAGCCATGCAGGCGGTCGAAGTCCACCGCTTCCAGCCCGGCCGCTTCGGCCAGCGGCGCGCTGGCCAGCAGGTCCAGCACTTCATTCAGGCCAAAGCGCGAGACAGGCAGGCCCAGCAGGTGCACGAACACATCAGCCAGCGGTTCACCGGCCAGCGGGCTGCTGTCGGCCAGCGCATAGGGGATGTGCTCCTCCTCGCCACCACGGCCGCCGAACACCGCTTCCAGGTACGGCACGTAGGGATCGATGTCCGGCGCCAGCACCGCGATCTCGCGCGCCTGCAGCGGCGGGTCGAAGCGCGGATCCTGCAGCAGGCTGCGCAGCTGGTCGTGCAGCACCTGCAACTCGCGCAGGCGGGTATGGCAGGCGTGTACCTGCAGGCTGGGGTCGTCGCTGCGAAGCCCGTCACGCAGCTCACCCGAGGGCAGTGCGCGGCGGTGGAACAGGTCACGCTGCAGGCGATGCAGCAGGCTGTCGGACAGGCCGCCTTCGTCCAGGGTCGGCCGGGTGTCGTCCTCCGGATCGGAATAGGCGGCGATTTCGCCGGCCGGGTGCACCACCTCGTAACTGCCCAGCACCGCCATGAAGTCGCGCCCGGCCGCGCCCCAGGCTTCCAGCAGGCGGTTTTCGCCGGCTGCTTCGCCGAAGGGATCGGGCGCGCCGCTGCGCAGGCGCTCGGCCAGGGTCTGCAGATCGCCCCAGTACGACTGCACCGGGGTGGGCATATAGAAATGCAGCTCGCCAACACGTGCCTGGGTGGCCATCACCCGCAGCACATCGGGCGATATGTTGAGCGTCGCGAACGCAGACATGCGCGGTGGCAAGCCCTTCGGCAAGGGTTGGCCGGCCCCTTCGAAACGGTCCAGGTATTCCTGGATGCGGCGCGCGCGGTAGTCGTGGCCGTGGGTGATGGTGCGCCACAGGATCGCCTGCGGATCGGACGGATCGGCACCGGCCGCCCAGCGCAGCAGCCAGTCGCGGCGCCACGCCTGGTACTTCTCGAACACCGAGGCCAGCTCGCCAGCCAGCGCCCACGGCTTCAATGCGTCATCGCCGGCAAGATAGGACTGCAGCGCGCGCATCGGTGGCTGCGCCAGCAACGCCGGGTCGCGCAGGGCCTGGTACAGCTTCCAATGCAGGCCGGCCGCGTCCAGGTCGTCCTGCTCGCCGCTGACGTTGGCCTTCAGCGCGCGCGCCACGAACTCACCCGGGGTGAGGAATTCGAGGTTCGCAGCCACACCGAACTCGGCGGCCAGTGTCGCTTGCAGCCAACGCCGCATCGCTACCTGCGGGATCAGCACCACTTCCGGTGCCAGCAGCGGCTGGCCAGGAACGGGCGCCCGCACATTGCGCGCCAGCAGCGCGGCCAGCACGTCCAGGGAGTTGGAATGGTAGAGGCGGAAATCGCTGCCTGGGTCACTCATCATGCACAGTGTGCAGGACAGCAGGCAGTATTCAATGGTTGGGCCGCCAGCGGTACGGATTGTTCCGGGACGCCGGCCGATTGTCCCGGCCTCCGCCGAGGCTTGTCGTGCAACAATACTGCACCGTCCAGTCTGCTTATGTTCAGCCGACGGGCCCGATCCTTCGATGTCTAAAAAACGTTAATGGTGCCCATGTCGGCTTCCACCTCCAGTCTGGTGCAGTTATCCAACGTCCGCATCGACCGGAGCGGACGCACGATCCTGCGCGACGTGTCGCTGCAGGTGCCCAAGGGCAGCATCACCGCCGTTCTGGGTCCGTCCGGCAGCGGCAAGTCGACCCTGCTGGCGGCGCTGACCGGCGAACTGCGCCCGGTCGCCGGCGAGGTCACCCTGTTCGGCAAGCCGATTCCGCATGACAGCGGCGCGCTGCTGGAAATGCGCAAGAGCGTGGGCGTGCTGCTGCAGGGCAATGGCCTGCTGACCGACCTCACCGTGGCCGAGAACGTGGCGCTACCGCTGCGCACCCACACCCGCCTGCCCACTGCGGTACTGCGCCGGCTGGTGCAGATGAAACTGCATGCGGTGGGCTTGCTGGCCGCCGCCGATGCCTGGCCGCGTGAGCTGTCCGGCGGCATGGCGCGCCGCGTGGCGCTGGCCCGCGCGCTGGCACTGGACCCACCACTGATGATCTACGACGAGCCGCTGACCGGGCTGGACCCGATCGCCTCGGGGGTGATCATGAGCCTGATCCAGCGCCTCAACCACAGCCTGGGCCTGACCAGCATCATCGTCAGCCACCACGTGCACGAGACCCTGCCGATCTGCGACCAGGTGATCGCGATCGCCAATGGCGGCATCGTGTTCCAGGGCACGCCCGAGGCACTGCAGTCCAGCCAGGACCCTCTGCTGCGGCAGTTCCTGCACGGTCAGCCCGATGGCCCCATCCCGTTCGATGCCGCGCCGCGCGCGAGGGTCGCCTGATGCCGTTCGTTCAAGCCACCCGCTCGCTGGGTCGTGCCGGCCTGTTCTCGCTGACCGTGCTGCGCGGTTCGCTGCCGACCCGTGATTTCCTGGCCGAGTTGACCCGCGAGATCTACAAGATCGGTGCGCGCTCGCTGCCGATCATCGCCGTCGGCGGTGCCTTCGTCGGCCTGGTGCTGACCCTGCAGGGCTACCGCACGCTGACCACCTTCGGTGCGGCCGACGCACTGTCGACCCTGCTCGGGCTGTCGCTGTACCGCGAGCTGGCACCGGTGCTGACCGCGCTGCTGTTCATTGGCCGCGCTGGCAGCTCGATCGCCGCCGAACTGGGCCTGATGCGTGCCACCGACCAGATCAAGGCGCTGGAGCTGATGGCGATCGACCCGGTGGCCAAGGCGGTGGCGCCGCGCTTCTGGGCGGCGGTGCTGACCGTGCCGCTGCTGACCGGCATCTTCTGTTCGCTTGCAATCAGTGCCAGCTACTTCGAAGCGGTGCACGTGCTGGGCCTGGACAACGGCGTGTTCTGGTCGGCGTTGCGCAACAGCGTGGACTTCTGGGACGACTTCGGCGTGGCAATGCTGAAGTCGGCGATCTTCGGCGGCACTGCCGCGCTGGTTGCCGCCTATGTGGGTTTCCACGCCGAGCCGACCATTGAAGGCACTTCGGTGGCGACCACCCGTGCGGTGGTCAACGCTTCACTGCTGGTGCTGATGTTCAACTTCGTGCTGTCGGCAATGTTGTTCACCTAACCCCTCCACCGGCGGTGCGCAGGCGCGCGCGGCCACAACGACTCGATCAGGTAATCCACATGGCCATCCGCGGTCCCAGACTCGAATTTTCCGTCGGCGCCTTCCTGCTGCTGGCCCTGGCCTCGCTGATGGTGCTGGCCGTGGCCTCGACCAACCAGCGCTGGAGCTGGGGCAGCGAAGGCTACGACCTGAAGGCACGCTTCTCCCAGGTCGGCCAGCTGCGCAAGCAGGCGCCGGTGAAGATCGGCGGCGTCACTGTCGGCCAGGTCGCTTCGATCGACCTGGACCCGGTGAAGTTCGAATCGATCGTCACCCTGCGCATGGACAGCAAGGTCAAGGACCTGCCGGCGGACACCTCGGCCGGCATCTTCACCAGCGGTTTGCTCGGCGAGAGCTATATCGGTCTGCAGCCGGGCGGTGATCCGGACGTGCTGAAGGCCGGTGACGAGATCGTCTTCACCCAGCCGGCGGTGGACCTGATCCAGCTGGTCGGCAAGTACATGTTCAGTGGCGGTGCCGGTGGCGGCGCTGCTCAGAAGCCCAACGATGGCGCGCAGGCGCCTGCAACGGAACCGCAACCATGAAGATGAAACTGATCCCGGCCCTGCTCGCCTCGGCGCTGCTGGCGGCCACCCCGTTCCTGGCCCAGGCCCAGGCCGCTGCGCCTGCCGCTGCCGCAACGCAGAGCCAGGCCGGCAAGGTGGTGATCGATGCCAGCAGCCGCATCCTGTCCACGCTGCAGCAGCGCAAGAGCGAGTTCACCAGCAACCCGGCCAGCCTGCGCAGCTACATCGACAGCGAGCTGACCCGCACCTTCGACCGCGACTACGCCGCGCGCCTGGTGCTGGGCCCGCACGCCCGCGGCGCCTCCGACGCCGACATCAAGCTGTTCGCCGATGCCATGGCCGACAGCCTGATGCAGCGCTACGGCTCCACCCTGCTCAACATCCAGGGCAAGCCGAGCTTCCGCCTGAAGGGTGAAAGCCCGCTGCCGGGCAATCGTGGCGTGCGCGTGAGCACCGAACTGGTGCGCGCCGGCAACGAACCGACCCCGGTCGAGTACTGGATGCGCAACGTGAACGGCCAGTGGAAGATCTTCGACGTCAACATCGAAGGCATTTCCTACGTGCAGACCTTCCGCAACCAGTTCGATACCCCGCTGCGCCAGAAGGGCATCAAGCAGGTGGCCAACGAACTGCACAGCGGCAGCATGCAGGCCGGGCCCGCGGGCAATGGCAAGTAACGCACTGGCGCTGCTGGAAGGCGACACCCTGCGCCTGCGCGGGGTGCTCGACCGTGCCGCGGTGATCGCGCTGTGGCCGCAGCTGCAGGCCCTGCCGGCAAAGCTGTCACGGCTGGAGCTGGGTGAGGTCGAACGCGTGGACAGCGCCGGCCTGGCGCTGCTGGCCGAGCTGGCCGCACGTGCGCGCAAGAGCGGTCACCCGCTGGCAGTCTCCGGCGCGCCGGCCGGCTACAACGAGCTGAGCGCAGCCTACCGGCTGTCGCCCGACCTGGATTTCAACGCTACTTCTGCTGCGAGCTGACATGAACGTCGTACGCACTTTCCCCCTGATCGTCCTGGCCACCGCCCTGACCGCCTGCGCCGGCAAGCCCGCACGCAGCGATGCGCCCGCAGCCAGCACCGTGGTCCCGGCCAGCACCATCGCCGAGGCCTCTGCCGCCACCGCCGATACCGCTACGGTCGATGCCGCACCGGCAACAGCCGTGGTTGCCGCACCTGCGCCGGCCACGCCGCCATCCGCACCGGCCCGCAGCGCCGACACCGATGCGGCCAGGGCCGCGGCGGCGACCGCCCCCGGTGGTGACGACGACTTCGATGCCCTCTACGGCGGTGCCGGCAACACTGGCAGCGCGGCAGCCTACGATCCGTGGGAACCGTTCAACCGCAAGGTGCACACGTTCAACAACGCGGTTGACCGTGGCATCGCCCGCCCGCTGGCCACGGCCTACACCCACGTGGTGCCGCGCTTCGCCCGCACCGGCGTCAGCAACTTCTTCAGCAACCTGCGCGCACCGGTGACCATCACCAACCAGCTGCTGCAGGGCCGTGGTGCCGATGCGTGGGACAGCCTCGGCCGCTTCCTGATGAACAGCACGCTGGGTATCGGCGGCCTGTTCGATCCGGCCAGCAAGGCGATGGTGCCGCGTCGCAATGAGGACTTCGGGCAGACCCTGGGTGCCTGGGGCTGGCGTCGTTCGCGTTACGTGGAACTGCCGTTCTTCGGCCCTCGCACCGTGCGCGATGTGTTCGGCCTGGCCGGTGACATTCCGCTGTCGCCGATCCGCCGCATCGAAGAGGACAAGATCCGCATCGGCCTGCAGGGCATGCAGCTGGTCGATACCCGCGCGCAGCTGCTGGCGATCGACGACCTGCGTGACACCGCCGTGGACGAGTACTCGCTGGTACGCGATGCGTGGATGCAGCGCCGCAACTACCAGATCGAGAACGATCTGCGCAGCAAGCGCGACCGTGGCCACGACGATGCCAATTCGCCGATCCCGGTCGATGCGATGCCGATGCCGCAGTGGACGCACTGAGTCCGGTCTGCAGCGCATGAAAAACCCCGGCCAGCGCCGTAATGCTGTTCACTTAAGCAGCTGAGCCAATCAGAATCCGATGCCAGTCTTCTGGCATCGGATTTTTTGTGCCCATCCAACAGCAACTGCTCGACCTTGGTGACCTGTTCAATTTCTCCGACCTGAG
>NZ_JCAFWP010000039.1:0-40874 GCF_059295135.1 Stenotrophomonas sp. INTA L402-1 | reverse complement strand
CAAGGGTTTCTGGGGCGCGGATCTGCTGTTGAGCCTGGCCGGAAACGGTACTGAGCGGCACTGGCTTACGCCCTCGCGGAGCAATCTGGTGGCCGAAGAAGTGGAGCGCTACAACGCGCATGATCGGTTGCTGGAAATGCGCGTCTCTGCGCAGGCGCGGAAGAAAAATCCTGCGCTGCCCACGCACTGGCGGGTGCGCGAAGTGAGCTATGAGCATCAGGGCAAGCTGAAAACGGTGCTGACCTCGCTACCGGCAGAAACGTACAGCACAAAGGCCGTAGCCGAGCTCTATCAGGAGCGCTGGGAAATCGAGCTCGGTTTCAGGGACCTTAAAAGCTCAATGCAGCGCAATGCCATCACCCTGCGCAGCAAGACCGTCGAGCTGGTGTATCAGGAAGTCTGGGGCCTGCTTTTGGCGTACAACATCATCCGCCGCGAGGCGAGCCAAGCGGCGGTTGCCTACGGCCGCGCACCCTCGGAGATACGTTTCAAACCTGCCTGCCACTACATCGCCGCGCAGCTGATCGTGATGGCGGCGGCACAACCCGCTTCGGCTACCGGAAGGCGTTTATCCCAGCTGCGATCCGGCGTCGCCAGCCTCTTCCTGGAGCACCGTCCCCGGCCAACAACTCCGAGGACGGTGAAGATCTCCAAAACCCGTTATCCCGTCGATCGCAAGGCTGCACCGCTTAAGTGAACAGCATTACGCTTCGGCGGGGTTTTTCTTTGCCCACCATATCCCTGTAAAGCCGAGCCTTTGCTCGACTGAGGCTTATGATTACGTAACAAGTAATGTAACGGAAGGCCCGCGTCGAAGCTGGCTCTTCGTGAATATGTCCATTATTTTCAAGCTCATAGGTGCACAGCCGCGCTTGCAGTCCCGCTTTTTTGATGCTAATTACGTAACAAATTTCGTATTACGTAATGCACATGCCACGCGCTCAACGCCCACAGGTACTGGATCTGATCGCTCAGCTGGCCCCCGGCCAGCCGTTACCTGCCGCGGCGCTGGCCGAGCGTCTGGGGGTGGACCGGATGGCGCTCAGCCGGCTGGTGGCCGCCAGTGGCCCGCAGGTGGTGCGCATGGGCAGCACCCGGGCAACCGCCTATGCACTGCGGCGGCCCACCCGGGCCGGCAGCGAATGGCCGCTGTACCGGCTGCGCGAAGATGCGACGCTGGAGGAGCTGGGGCGGGTAATTGCGCTGGTAGGAGGCGGCTTCCACGTCGATGCCGGGCCTGACTGTCCGAACCTGCGACGCGCGCCCGAAGGTGACGTTGCCGCCTTCTTTCCTGACTTGCCGTGGTACCTGGATGACCTGCGACCGCAGGGATTTCTTGGTCGCAGCTTCGCCCACGGCCGTGCGCAGGCGCTCGGCCTGCCGAAGGACCTCAAGAGCTGGCAACCGGACGATGTGTTGATGGCCCTGGTAACCGCTGGCGGGACTGAAGCGGGCGATCTGCTGCTCGGTACCGCCGCCGTGGAGGCGGCGATGGAGACGTTGCAGGTGCCGATCGATCGGGTTGCGGCCGACGATCGTCTTGCACAGTATCGCGAGCGTGCGCGTGCTGCGCTGGACGGAGAGGACGTGGGCTCCTCGCCGGGTGGCGAGCAACCCAAGTTCACCGCCACCGTAGAGGCCTACGGCAGGCGCCGCTCGGTCCTGGTCAAGTTCGCGCAGCCCGATGAAGGCGCCGCCGCCCAGCGCTGGAGCGATCTGCTGGTCTGCGAACATCTGGCGCTTGAGGCCCTGCGCGAGTCCGGACAAGCCGCGGCGTCCAGCGAACTGCTGCAGTCGCCCACGCACACCTTCCTGGAAATCGAGCGCTTCGACCGCACGCCCGATCTGCTGGGGCGGCGAGGCCTGGTCTCGCTGCTGTCGCTATCGTCTGCGTTCACCGGCGAGGTCACCCCAGCGTGGCCGGTTGCAGGCGCCGAACTGCGTGATCAAGGCTGGCTGACGGCCGACACCGTGCAGGCGATGGGCCGACGCCATGCGTTCGGGCGGCTGATCGGCAACAGCGACATGCACCACGGCAACATCGCCTTCCACTTCATTGATCGCGGCCCGCTGCCGCTGGCGCCGGTCTACGACATGCTGCCGATGTCGCTGGCGCCGTCAAAGCTGGGCGTGTTGCGCGCGGACGAGCCGCTGTCGCCGGTCGCGCCGCTGGGCAGTGGTGATCTGCAGCATCTGCGCTGGGCGGCACCGGTGGCTGAAGCATTCTGGCAGTGCGTGGCTGTTGACGGGCGGATCCAGTCGCCGGCAATGCGGTCGTTGGCGGGGGCGAACGCCGAGCGGGTGCGGGAGATGGGCGCGCGGTTTGGGTGAGCCAGCTGTTGCGCAAGCCTGGGCGCGTGGCGTTACGCAGCGATGGCTGAGGGTTTTTCAGTGTGTCTTGGCGTCGGCGGGTAGCCGGTTGAGCGCAGGCTCCACTACACTGTGACGCTGCGCAGGGCCTATAGCTCAACGGTTAGAGCAGGGGACTCATAATCCCTTGGTTCCAGGTTCGAATCCTGGTGGGCCCACCAAGCCAGTTCGCATGATCGGCTGCCGGTCTCCTCTTCTCCGCGCGTTCTTCATTTAGGGCAACATCTGATCCACACGCAAGGATCGAACATGCCCGACACCCGCGCCCCGGTGGAAGACTTCACCACTGAAATCGAAGACAGCCGGCATCTGTTCGCCTGGTGCCTGGTGCGCTACGGCCAGATTCCCGAAGCGCTGGCAATCGAACAGGCACGCGAACGCTATCCCGACCAGACCGCCGGCCACGAATACGAGCACGAACTGCTCTTCCACGACGAGCCCTGGCATTGGGCGATGCTGCATGTGCTGGGCGAAGGGTACTGGCACCAGAACCCGGAACTGTTGCAGCCGTCGCTGGAGTACGACACCGAATCGGACGCGCTGTGCCTGGCGCGCGGCGAGCCGATTCCCTTGCTGGATGAGGATGAGTATCTCGGTGCGCTTGCGCACGCGCGTCATATGCATGCGTGGACGTTGATCCATCAGGCAGGGATTGACGAAGAGCAGGCACAGCGGCAGGCGCTTGAGTACTACGCGTACTTTCCGCCGCATCATCGCTGGCGCATGTGCGTCCACGATGCGCGCGCTGCATGGGTCGACGTGATGAGCGTGCTGCGCATCAATGACTACTGGAGCCGGCCCGAACTGCAGAGGCCGCCTGAGGCGTACTGGCGCGCGTCACGTGCATTCGCCCTGGCACAGGGGCTCCAGCTGCCGGAAATTCCGCCTCCCTCATGAGAGGGCGCTGCAAGGGTGGCATGATGCGGCTTCCGCCGATCCGTACGACAAGGAGCCCGCATGAAGCGCAGTGCCCGTATGTTCGTCGCCCTGACTACCCTTGCGGCACTGCCTGCCGCTGCCGAGCCGTCCGACTCACCCAGGCGCCCGTCGGTTGACACCCTGCAACGCCTGATCGTCGACAAGGCACCGCAGACGCGCGTAGCAACACCGGACCACGAGCGCATCACCGCACGGCGCATCGATATCGTCGATGACACGGGGGTGATCCGCATGACGCTGTCCGGAAAGACACCGGCACCGATCATCGATGGCCTGCAGTACAAGCGCGCCTTCAACGTGGCCGGCATGGTGCTGTACGACAACCAGGGCAGCGAACGCGGTGGCTTGGGCACCGCCGATGTCGACGGCGGCATGGCGGTGCTTGCGCTGGACCATCCGGCGATGGATGCGATCGGCTGGCGGGTATCACCCGATGGTGCGGTGAGTTTTTCGATCAACCAGGCGCCGAAACTGATCCGTGAGCCTGCATTGGGCAACAAGCTGATTCCTGGGGTGCAAGCACCGACCCGCATCGGTCTGGTGGTCGGGCCTGACGGCACGCCGGCCATTGCCTTGAACGACAAGGCAGACCGCACCCGACTGCGCCTGACTGTCACTGCGGAAGGCTACGGCGCGATCGAGTTCCTCGATGCGCAGGGCAAGGTGATCCACACATTGGCGCCGGAGGCTGAGCTTCGGCGCTAGCGCGTGGGGGGCGCCGATCGGCGCTTACCCGCGCCGCCCCCTGCCATCAATGCTGTACCGCCCGGCCCCGGTGCAGGCCAGCAGCAGGAAGCCACCGGCCAGCCCCAGGTTCTTCAGGAACATGATCTGTTGGGTCTGGTCGGCGAAGTTGTGATGGAAGATGAAAGCGGTGACCAGGCTGAAGCCCACCAGCACGATCGACACCAGCCGGGTCTGGAAGCCAAGCAGGATGCACAGTCCGCTGCCGATCTCGAAGGCGATGGTCGGCCAGAGCAGGATGCCGGGCACGCCCATCGCTTCCATGTAGCCCTGGGTGCCGCTGAGATCACCGAGCTTGCCCAGGCCGGAGATGAGGAACAGCGCCATCAGCAGGATGCGTGCAAGCAGGTAAGCGAGCGAATGGGATGAGTGGCTCACGTCGGTGTCCTCGGAGATGGCCGGCGAAGGCGATCGGAGCCCACCGGCAGTGAAGCCCGTGTCTACGCCAAGGGCAAGGCGCCTTGACAGCTGGCCGTCCGCAGGAGACCTTTCTCCCATGACGATTGATATTGAATCGCTCAGCCTTCGGGAGCTGGGCGCCTTGGTGGTTGCCGCTGAACAGCGGAAACAGCTGATTTCCAGCCGCCGTCCGGCCAGTGCGGTACGGCGGATGTTGAAGGCCGCAGCAGCAGAAGCGGGGTATACCCTCGAAGAGCTGTTCGGCGGAGAGGCGAACGAAGAGGCCGCACCGCGCCGGAAACCGGCACGGCGCAGAACCGGGAAAGTGGCTGCCAAGTACCGTGACCCGGAGTACAAGCGCCTGACCTGGTCCGGCCGCGGGCGCATGCCGCGCTGGCTGGCGTCCAAGGTGCAGAAGGGCCACAAGGTGACCGACTTCCTGATTCCTGGCCTGGCCCGGCCGACGGCGCGCAAGAGCAGCCCGATCGGCAAGCGCACGGTTTTCAAGAAGGATTGAACCTGCCGCGCTGCTACCCTGCCGGGGTCTTTGAACGAAGGAACACGGGATGGCACACGATGGCAGCATGACGATCTCACCCAGAGTCCTCTACATCGCGGCAGGCGCGGCGGTGCTGGTCAGCGTGCTGGCCTGGGCGGTGGAATGGAGCGGGATGGCCTATGTCTGCCCGTACTGCCGCGTGCAGCGCACGGTCATCGGCGTGCTGGGCGTGCTGATGCTGTTCGCACGACCGGGCGGCCTCATCGTGCCCTGGTTGTCGTACACCGCAGGCGGCTTCGCGTTCGTGGTCGCGGCGATGCAGCACTTCAACGGCTGGAAGCGTATTTCCGCCGGAGATTTCAGCTTCAACGCGCAGTGGTACATCGACCCGTGGCTGCTGTCAGGTTGCGCGATGCTGATCCTGGTGGCGCAGCTGATGCTGGTGCAGGCCGCATGTCGGCGCAGTCTGCACTGAGGCCTGCTCACGGGCGTAGCGTCAGGCGTTCTGGAACACCGCCAGCTGCGCAGCAAACGCACGCTGGTAGGCGGGGCGCTGCGTTGCACGGCGCACATAGGCCACCACCTGCGGGTACTCATCGAGGAGGCCACTGCTCTTCAGGCGCAGCAGCACCGAAACCATCATCAGGTCGCCGGCGCTGAATTCGCCCTCCAGCCACAACGCCGATCCCAACCAGGCGGACAGCTGTGACAGCCGCATACGCACGCGCTCATCGAGCATCGGCAGACGCTGCGCATACCAGGGCTGCTCGCGCTCCAGCACCCAGGCCATCGAGCGCTCGACGATGGGCGGCTCCACCGTATTCAATGCAGCGAACACCCACATGATCGCGCGCATGCGTGCATCTGGATCAGCAGGAAGCAGGCCGGCATGCTGCTCGGCCAGGTGCAGCACGATCGCGCCGGATTCGAACAGGACCTGGCTGCCGTCCTGCCAGGTGGGGATCTGCCCGAAGGGGTTGCGGGCCAGGTGCGCGGGCTGCTTCAGCTCCGCGATGCTGAGCAGCTGCACGTTGTAGGGCACGCCCAGCTCCTCCAGCGCCCAGCGCACGCGCATGTCACGGGCCAGGCCCTGGCCGCGGTCCGGGGAAGTGGCGAAGGCGGTGAGGATCGGGCACATCGTGGCACTCCTGCAGGTCGAAGGGCCTGCCTTTCCTGTTCCGACGAACCACGGGGCGAGAAATCGACACCCTTCCCGGGACGGCGGGCGATACACTGCCCGCCACCCACCACACCTGTGCCTCCTCATGTGGCAGCGCCGCACTTCCCTGGCCGAACTGCAGCAGCAACGCGATGTGCTGCAGGCTGAGATGGATGCGGACGCCCAGCGATGGGTCTCACAGCTTCCGCCGGATGATCTCGTGGCAGCGCTGATGCCGCAGGCGCGCCGGCTTCAGGAGCTCAATCAGCTGATCCTGCGGGCTACACCGCCGCGTGAGCTGATGAAGCGCCTGAAGGCGCTTGAGCGACAGCTGCTCGAACCCGGTACACAGAACGCAGGCGTGCGGAGGGGACTGGAAGATGAACTGCGCGATCTGCACCTCTATTTCAGCAATCCCCGCCGTCGCCCATTGACGGCAAAGGTCATTCTCATCCTGTTCGCCTGCGTTCTGGCCGCCTTGTTCCTGCCAAGGCTGCTTGCGGACCTGCTGATCGCTCTCTAGGCCGCCCTCACCCCGCCCGATGCAGCTTCCGGTACTGATCCGGTGTGCACTGTGCGTGTCGCTTGAACATCTCAGCGAAGGCGCTGACGCCGGAATAGCCCAGCTCCTCGGCGATCCGGCTGATCGGCCGGCGGGTGCACAGCGCCTCGGTGGCGCGCACGAACTTCACCCGTCCACGCCAGTCGCCGAGCGACATGCCCAGCTCGCTGCGTGCCAGGCGTTCGAGCTTGCGCACGCTCATGTGGTGGCGCTGCGCGATTTCGGCAACCGATTCGGCCATCGACAGGTGTTTCTCCATGTACGCCATCACCTGCTTCAGCGCATCGCTGCTGGCGATCGGCAGGAAGCTGGGCAGTACGGCCGCATTGACGATCTGGTCGATCACCACGGCGGCCATGCGCCGCTGGGCCGGGGTCTGCGGATCGGTCACGCCCTGCCGTGCCAGTTCGTGCAGCAGCTCGCGCAGCAGCGGGCTGACTTCCAGTGCACGGCAGCGATCAGGCAAGCGGCGTGACAAGGCCGGCGACAGATAGGCGGAGCGGTAGGCCAGCTGCGAGCGGTTGCGCGAATAGTGGGCCATTCCCGGTGGAATCCAGATCGCGTAGTGCGGCGGGGACACCATCCACTCGCCGTCGATCTTCATCTCCATCACACCCTGCGCGACGAAGTTGAACTGGCCCCACGGATGGCTGTGCGTGCCCCAGTCCGTGGGCTCCATCGCACCCTGCCGGAAGTAGATCGGACCGGGCAGCTGGCGGAAGGTGGGGATCGGCTCCATCGGTTGCCGCAAGCCGGGGGTGGAGTGGCGCATTTTCGGGATGTCCTCGATATGCGCCAAGCGTACGCTGGCCTTTCCCCTACGTACACCTATACGCGTGAACTATCTTTTCCCGATCCTCGCCTGCCTGCTGTGGGGCGCGAACACCATCGTCACCAAGCTCGCCTCGGACTCGGTCGGCCCCATCGACATCGGCTTCTTCCGCTGGCTGGTCGCGGCGGTGGTCCTGCTGCCGTTGGCGCTGCCACGTCTGCGCGAAAACCTGCCGACCGTGCGCGCCAATCTCGGGCGCTTCCTGGTGCTGGGCTGCCTGGGTGGGGTGATGTACCAGTGCCTGGCCTACTATGCGGCGCACTTCACCTCGGCCACCAACATGGGGGTGATCCAGGCGCTGATTCCGTTGATCGCGCTGGCGCTGTCGCGCGTGTTCATGGGCCATCCGGTGCGAGGCACTTCCATTCTTGGCGCGGTGATCTCCACTGCCGGTGTGGTGGCGGTGGTCTCGCAGGGCGACCTGGCACGGCTGGCGGCGCAGGGCCTGAACCGAGGAGACGCGATCATGCTGATCGGCGCATTGGCCTTCGCCGCCTACAACGTGCTGATGCAGCGCTGGAAGATTCCGCTGTCGGTGCTGGAGTCGCTGTTCCTGCAGGCCACCGCTGCATCGCTGATCCTGTTGCCGGTACAACTGCTGGTCGGCACCGGGGTGAATAACCTCACGGCGGTCGGCTGCATCGGCTTCGCCGCCGTGTGCGCTTCGATCCTGGCGCCGCTGACCTGGATGACCGGACTGTCACGCCTGGGCGCTGCGCGCGTCTCTGGCTTCTTCAACCTGGTGCCGATCGTGACCGCCGCGCTGGCAGTACTGCTGCTGGGAGAATCGCTCAGTGGCTGGGTACTGGGCGGTGGCCTGCTGGCGGTGTCCGGCGTGGTGTTCGCCGAGTACAGCGCCGGGCGCACCGCCGCAGTGCCGAGCGAGCAGCCCGCATAGGGCTTCGGTCATGCGGGATACGTGTCTCCGCTCAGCGCCTGTTCCACCCGCTGTTGCAGCGCGTCTGCATCATGGCCGCGTTTGCCCTGCAGGCTGAGATACAGCGAAAGCGGGTCCACCACATCGCCAATACTGGTGAATGCCGGCGGATAGGCCCAGATCTGCAGCCGTGCGCTCTGAAGGCAGTCCGGGCCGGGCATGGGAAGTGCGCCCAGCAACCGCCACGCATCGATGTGCAGTGCGCGGGTGCCACCGATCGGGGGCGGTGACGTTTCAGCAAGCGCATCGAGGCCTGCCATCGGCGCCGGATGCCCCGCATCGCGGAGTGCCTCGGCGGTCGGGCCCCAGCAGACATCCACTTCCTTCAGGATGGGGGAACGCAGGAACGGCTGTGCCCTGGCCCAGACCTCGTCGCGGTTGCCGGCCAGCTTCAGGAAGCGCTCGCGGCCCCCGGTGGAGCGTTCAACCAGGCCGCGACCGACCAGTTCGGCAGACAGGCGCGACGCCGTCATCGAGGTGTAGCCGGCGACGGCACTGATCTCGCGCGGCGACCACCAGCGCGACTGGCCGCTCAGCAGCACGTGGATCAGTACGGCCTGCGCCGAAGGCAGCAGCGAGATGGCTTTCTTCTCATGATCGGGGTCGTCGCGGAACTCAATGGCCAGGCTCGGCGCGAACAACTGGGTGTGCGGGACCACGAAGTCGATGTGGTTCTCGACCAGGAAGCGGCGCTGGGTCGGCGTGAGATAGGGCGAGACGTACAGCACCAGTGCATTCGCTGCAGAGCGCAGGCAGCGCACATCCTCGATCACGCGGGTGCTGGACTCGCCCGGCTCGCGGGCCACGGCGAGCATGGCGGGGGTTTCCCCGTACAGCATCAGCCCGGCGAGGTGGTAGCGCGATGCCATCGCGTGGGGAATGGCATGCAATGAAGCAAGTGGATGCACTGCCGAGGCGAGCCCGGGAAGAATCCTGCGCAGGTACCGCTGCGCGTCAGCGACCAGGTCGGTCAGGCCGGTGCGAACTGCCGTCGTCATCTCGTACTTCCCTTGCGGCGGCATGTCCGGAAGATCGGAACCCGGCCACACCGTCACATTCAGTGGTGAACCTGGAGACGGGTGTGCAGTGTCGGGGCGCGTGGCGATCCATGCGGTCCTGCTCCTTAGCCGTCATGACATCAAGTGTTGCCGGGAACCTTGGAGATTCCGTCGAAAAACGATGGAGATTGGGTGGAGGCGGTGTGCATCGTGGCCGGCGGACTCCCCTTCCGCCGGCCACGAGCACGGACCTGCCCGTCAGAAGCGCTGCGAGTACTTCACGTACACGGTGCGGCCGATATCGAAGCCGCCGTAATAGGGGAAGGAGCTGGACGGCTTGGAGAACATGATCGGGCCCTGGTGGTTGAACACGTTGTTCGAACCCAGCGCCACGGTGCCGTCCCACGGCAGCTTGTAGCTGACCTGGATGTCGTGGAAGGCATTGGAGCCGACCTTGCGCAGGGCATCCGGTTCACCGTAGGCGTAGCGGTCGGGCAGGGTGCACGGACGGTTCGGTACGCAATTTTCAACCATGCCGGAGTAGTAGCGCACGGTGTACTGCGTGCTGAAGTTGCCGAGCTGCCAGTTCACACCCAGGTTCGAGCGCAGGCGGGAAATGCCCGGCTGGCCGATCCGGCCCATCATGATCGTATCGCCGGCCGAGTTCTGGTTCTCCTCGTCGTACTTGGAGACATAGCTGTTCTGCAGGTCGATGGTGAAGCGGCCGAACGAGAACTCGGGCAGGCGGTAGCGGATACCCAGGTCCCAGCCTTCGGTTTCCATCGAGCCCAGATTGGCCAGACCGTAGAACATGCTGGTGATGTGGCCATCGCCAGCGCGCTTGACGCTGCCACAACGCGAAGCGTTGCCGAGCACGTAGCAGTCACGCAGGATGCGGTCGACGCTGTCCTGGATGATCATGTTGGTGATCTTGTAGCTGTACCAGTCGAGGTTGATGTCCAGCCCGTCCACCCAGCGCGGGCTCCAGACCACGCCCACGGTCTTGCTCTTGGACTCTTCCGGGCGCAGCTTCGGATCGGAGCCGGTGGTGAACTCGTCAGGCGTGGCGCACGGATAGCTGGCGCAGGGCTTCAGGCTCTGGTTCAGCTGCTGGTAGCCCAGCGGGACGCCGGCGGCGTTGCAGGCGGCATTGCCGTTGACGCTGTTGGTGGCGCCGATGCCGCACGGGTCGACATAGGTTTCGAAGCTGGTGCCCAGGCCGCCATACAGATCGGAGATGCTCGGTGCGCGGAAGCCTTCGGCGAAGGTGCCACGGATCATGAGCTCTTCGATCGGACGCCAGGCGAAGCTCGCCTTGGAGTTGGTGGTGCTGCCGAAGTTGCTGTAGTCGGAGTAGCGCGTAGCCAGGTTCACGGTCAGTTCCTTGGCGAACGGCAGGTCGCGCAGGATCGGCACGTTCACTTCGGCGAAGAACTCGTTGAGGCTGTAGTCGCCGGCGGTGGTGGATGCGCCCAGTGCAGTGCTCTGGCGCGACTGGGCGAAGGCATCGGGCACGAAGCGGCCTTCTTCCTTGCGGTACTGATACCCCAGGGCGACGGACAGGTCACCGGCAGGCAGTTCGATCACCGGGCCGGAGATGTTGGCGAAGTAACTGCGGGTCTTGGTGATGCCGGTATCGTTGAACGTCGGGAACAAGAAGCGCTGCAGTTCGGGATCGGAGAGAGAGCCAGCCCCCGCGACCCCGAACGGCAGCAAAGGATTCCAGGCCAGGCAACCCGAGACCGGCGATGCCGCCGTGCCACACCGGGCCACACCGTTGGCATCGAGGTAGGAGGGCCCCAATGCCTGCCGGGAAGCGATCAGGCTCATGTCGCCACGGCCTGTTTTTGTAACTTCATTGCGGTTGAACAACGCGCCGACTTCCCAGTCGTACGTCTTGGTCCCCAGCTCGAAGTAGCCGGACAGACTGGGTGCAACCCGCAGCGACTTCAGCTTGCTTTCGGTCGTGCGCGGCACTTCCCACAGGCGTCGATTGAACGCGATGCCGTGGTCGAGCGGGTTGAATACGCTGGCCGCGTCCAGGGGCGTGCCGAACTTGGTCGACTGGTACGGGTAGCCCGCGATCTGCTGGTCGGTGGTGCGCTCGTTGTAGCCGATGTCGGCAGTGAACTTGATCTGGTCGGTCAGCGCATAGTCCGTGCTCAGGAACAGCGAGCGGCGCTCGATGCCGGTCTGCAAGTGCATCTGGTCGTTGCCGTTGGCGAACTCGGTCGGCGTGATCGGGTGGTAGTCGTTCGGGTTCTTCGGATCGCCGCCACGATTGAGGGTCTTGAATACGGCGTCACCGGTATTGCACTTGTAGAGCGCCGGGTCGCACCACGAACCGTTCTGGCTGATGTTGCTCCAGTCCGCGCCCGGGTAGTTGGGGCCGGCGCCGCCGTACCGGGAGAACTCCCGGTCGCGGGCAAACACCGGGTCTGACTTCTGGTATTCCAGTGCGAGCGTGTACCCGCCACGCTCCCCACGGGCGCCGGTGACCAACGAGAATGTGCTGTCCTTGCCATCGCCCTGGCTGAACTGCCCGTGCTGCATGGACACTTCCAGGCCTTCGTAGTTCTTGCGGGTGATGATGTTGACCACGCCAGCGATTGCATCCGAGCCGTACAGCGAGGAGGCGCCGTCCTTCAGCACGTCGATGCGTTCCACCGCGCTCATCGGAATCTGGCTGAGATCCTGCAGGCCGCTGGTGGTGGCGCCGAGCCGCTTGCCGTTGACCAGAACCAGGGTGCGCGTGGCACCCAGATTGCGGATGTTGACGTAGTAGCCGCCAACGTTCTCGCCGGACGCCAACGCGCGCGCACGCGAAATGGTCGGCGCGCCGGTGGAGGTCAGGTTCTGCAGCAGGTCGGCGATGGTGGTGAAGCCCTGCTGCTCGATCATCGCGCGGGTGATGGCGATGATCGGCTGCTGCGTTTCGATATCCACGCTGCGGATGGCCGAACCGGTAACCTGGATGCGATCGAGGTTCTTCGGTGTTTTATCGCTGTCATCCTGCGCATGCGCGGTCGGTGACCAGGCAGCGGCCAAGGCCGTGCCCACTGCCAGGGAAAGCAGGGTGTACTTGTAGTGCATTTGGCTCTCTCCAAATCCAGTTGAATGGGTTTCCGCATCGCTGCGTGGAAACCGATCTGAAATCCCGCTGTGCGGAATCGGAAGGAACCTAACACTCCGTTTACAACTCGATTACGTTATGGACGCGTTATCGTCGCGCGCCGGATACAGCGTTCATGCACAGGCCATGCACGAAACCGCGACGCGCACCAAGGGTGCTCTGCTTCAGTCTGGCTGCGGGCTGATGACAGACTCCAGGAGACATCCGATGAATACCCCCGGCAAACCAAGACCCACGTGGAAGCAGTGGCATGTGCTGTTGCTGGTGCTTGCCATCGCACTGTTGGTGACGCTGATCATCGTCATCGCGCCATGGTGAATCGTCGGCGTTCTGCTCAGGTACCGTGAACGCGGAAATGCGACGGGATGAAGGAGTCAGGGCGCGTTGAGGGTGGTGATGCATGCATCAATTCGTACTCACCCAATCGGCACATTCAAACATCCACAGTGGTCCCGAAGGCAACGCACTCGCGCTGTCATTCTCCATAGACCATCGAGCACACAGGAGCGATTCCATGAGCACCCAGTCCACCATCGAACACCGCCTCAACGACCTGATCGAGATCGCCCGGGACGGAAAGTCGTTCTACGAGGAAGCTGCGACCAAGGTGAAGGATGCCGAACTGTCGGCCCTGTTCACTCGTATTGCCGGCGTCAAGGGCCGCATCGTCGCCGCACTGAGTGGCTCCGTTGCTGCCAGCGGTGGCAAGCCGGCCGAGCACGGCACCATGGTCGGTTCGATGCAGCAGTTCTATGGCAAGGTCCGCGCTGCATTCGGCGACACCAACTATGGTTACGTGGCCGAGCTGGAAGAGTCCGAAGACCGGCTGCTTGGCGCGTTCAAGGACGTGCTGAAGGACAACGAACTGCCGCCGGCCGTGCGCCAGGAAGTCACCCAGCTTCTGCCTGAAGTGCAGGAGTGCCATAACGTGATGCGTGCGCGCAAGCACGCCATGAAGGCGGCCTGACGATCATCGGCGGCCTTCTCCCCGGGGCCGCCACGGTCGGGGCAGCGTGGCTGCCCCGGCCATCTTTGCAACCAGCGCTCCAACATCATCGCCGCGTGGTGCTACGGCCCAGCAGCAACACCGCAAGGCTGGCCAGCAGCGCGGCGATGGCCGACGTCCACAGTGCACTGGCAAATCCATGGCTGTAGATCGCCTGTGCGAAGGCGGCGGTGCGCGCATCGGCGAAGGTGCCGGTAGCGATCGCATCGGCCATGGGCAGTACGTTGCGCGCGGGAACCGCCGCGGACAGTGCGCTGCGGATGCCCAGGCTCAAGGCACTGGACAGTACGGTGAATCCGAGCAGGATGCCGACAAAGCGCGTGGTCGCGCTGATGCCGGAGGCCATGCCGGCGCGCTCGCGCGGTGCCGCGCCGATGATGGCTTTGGATGTCTCGCCATTGAGGATGCCGCCGCCGGCACCGATCACCACCATTGCGACGAGTGCCAGCCAAGGCAGGTGCTGCCACGCGGCCAGTCCGGCCACGGCATTGCCCGCGGCGGTGACCGACAGCCCGATCGCCAGCACCGCCGGACTGGCCAGATGGCGACCGAGCCGCCGGCCCACGCTGGGAAACAGCAGCATCGCCGCAGCGAACGGAAGCATGCCAGCACCGGCAGCCAGTACGCTCAGGCCGATGCCGTTCTGCAGGTACTGCGGCAGCATCGATGCCATCACCTGTGCGCTGACCGAATAGCCGACCATGGCAATGAGTGCGCCGACGAAACGCGGACTGGCCAGCAGCCCGAGATCGACCATGGGATGTGACCGTGCCCGTTCAACGATGACGAAGGCAACAGCCATGATGATGGCCAGGCCCAGCCCAATCAGCGCCGGGGCCGATGTCCATCCTTCTGCCAGTCCTTCCACCAGGAAGAACACGATGCCGAAGATGGCAGCGCTGAACGTGATGATGCCGGGCGGATCGAGCGGGCGGACCACGCTGTCTGACGACTCGGGTATCCAGCGCAGCGTGCCGTAGCCGAGCAGGCCCAGGAACGGCAGGATCGCGACGAACACCGCGCGCCAGCCCCAGAGTGCGGACAGCACGCCGCCGATCAGCGGTGAGAGCACCATCATCACGCCCATGGCTGTGCCCCAGAACGCCCATGCAGTGTCCTTGGCGGCCCCCTCGTGGTACGTGTGGCCGATGATCGACAGCGAGGGTGCCAGCAGAAAGGCCGCACCCATGCCCTGCAGAGCCCGCGCCAGGTAGAGCAGGGCAGCACCGGGCGCCAGTGCACAGAGCAGAGAGGTGAGGGCGAACAGGCTGATGCCGATCAGCAGCACCCGGCGGCGGCCGTAGCGGTCGGCGACAGCGCCGGCGGGCAGCAGCAATGAGGTAAAGGACAGGATGTAGGCACTGATCACCCACTCGATATCCGCGAATCCAGCGTGCAGGTCACGCGCGATGCTGGGCAATGCGACCGCGACGGCATTGGTCTCCAGCACGGTCATCGTGCAGCCCAGCGAGGCCACCAGCAGGACCGCGTCAGGCAGCGTGTGCTGTGCAGGCGAAGGGGGAGGAGAGGGCGGCACCGGTCACTCGCAGGAAGGGGAGGACGGCCATTCCATCAATGATCGGTGTTTGTTTCATTCTCGGTGTTTTCTGGTTACGTTAGCTTGAACCTAACGAAATGCCGCCCATGGAACGCCGTCACCTGGAGTACTTCGTCACCCTGGCCGAGGAGCTGCACTTCGGTCGTGCGGCCCTGCGCTTGGGAATTGCCACTCCCACGCTGAGCGTGCAGATCCAGGACATCGAGCGTCGGCTCGGCACGCGCCTGTTCGACCGCGGCCGGCGCGAGGTGCTGCTGACTTCGGCAGGCGAGGTGTTCCTGGCGGAAGCCCGTGATGTGCTGCGCCGGTTCGAACAGGCCGAAACCCTGGGCCGGCGCGCGGGGCGGGGTGAGATCGGCAAGATCGAGATCGGCTACGTCGGCTCGGCGCTGTATGCCGGAGCATTGCAGGATCAGCTCAGCCGGTTCCGCAGCCGCTACCCGGGCGTGGAACTGCAGGTGAGCGAATGGCCGATGGGCGAGCTCCCGCAGCTCCTGCAGGAAGGACGGGTGGATGTGGTGTTCTGCCGGCCTCCGATGGATGTGCCCGACAGTTTCGGCGAACACACCCTGGTCGAAGACCAGTTCTGCGTGGCGCTGCCGGAAACCCATCCGCTGGCGCAGGCCCGGTCGCCGGTGCAGCCGGCGTCATTGGCCCGGGAGGGTTTCGTCATGCCGGAGCAGCCGGTGGGCGCAATGGAAGTTGGGCGCCGCGGCGGGTTCATTCCACGTATCCGTTCCCAGCCCGGGCATCTGGCGGCGGTGTTGGCCGAGGTGTCGGTCGGCGTTGGTTCGGTGGCGATCGTGCCATCGGTACTGCAACGCACGCTGGTGCTGCCCGGAATGATCTATCTGCCACTGGCGGGCCCCACCATCGTCTCGACCATCGCTGTGCAGTACCGGCGGGCAGAGACTTCGCCAGTGGTGCGGCGGCTGATCGAGCAGGTGAAGGAGACACCGTGCAGGCGCATCGACATGTTGCCCCTGGCCTGAGCGCCGCGCGGCAGGTGGACGATTGCTACACTGGTGCCACCTGCATTCGCATTCGATGGACACTATGAACAACGGGAACGGTCCGCAGACAGTTCGCTGAGCCGCAACAACGATGCAGACGTTGTTGCGGTGATCATCCCTGCGATGCACGCGAATTGGATGGTCACCGCCGGATTCACTCTGGGCGGAGACTCCCCATGTTCAATCGACAGGCCCCGCGTTGGGCCCACCCGCTGCCATCGGCCATTGTGCTGATGGCGCCGTTCGACCTCCTGGCCTCGCTGGCCATGGACATCTATCTTCCTGTGGTGCCGGTGATGCCGCAGGCATTGCAGACATCACCGACGCTGGTGCAGCTCACCTTGAGCATCTACCTGCTGGTGCTTGGCCTCGGCCAATTGCTGTTCGGCCCGTTGTCCGACCGCATCGGGCGGCGGCCGGTCCTGTTGCTGGGGGCGTTGCTGTTCGCGCTTTCGTCGTTCGCGCTCGCCATGTCCAGCAGTGGCGCGGCATTCCTGGCCTGGCGAACCGTACAGGCGGTGGGGGCGTCGGCGGCACTGGTGGCGACCTTTGCCACGGTGCGTGATGTGTATGCTGATACAGCCGAAGGCGCGTCGCTGTACGGGCTGTTTGCCTCGATGCTGGCCTTCGTGCCGGCGCTGGGACCGATCCTCGGCGCGCTGCTGGCAGGCGCCTTCGGCTGGCGCGCGATCTTCGTTCTGCTCGGGGTACTGGGCATGATCGCCGGCATGCGCGCGGTACGGCATTGGCAGGAAACCCGCCCGCAGTGCCGGGACGCGTCGCGACCCGCGCTACGACGCATCCTTGGCAGCGGCGCGTTCTGGGTCTACACGCTGGGCTTCAGTGCGGGCATGGGCACGTTCTTCGTGTTCTTCTCGGTCGCGCCCCGGCTGCTGGTCGGGCGCATGCAGTACTCGCCGCTGTCGTTCAGCCTGGCCTTCGCCACGGTGGCGCTGGTGATGATCGTCACGGCGCGGATGGCGAACGTGTGCATTGCCCGCTGGAACGTGCGCGGTACCTTCCTGCGTGGCCTGTGGGTGATGGTGGCCGGCGTACTGCTGATGGCGTTGGCCGCAGCGTGGCCTCCCTCGTTCGTCGGAGTGGTGCTGCCCATGTGGGGCATCGCGGTGGGGCTGGTGATGGTGGTTTCGGTGGCTGCAAGCGGCGCGCTGCGTGATTTCGCCGATGCGTCAGGTACGGCGGTGGCCCTGTACTACGCCGTGCAGAGCCTGATCGTGGCAGGCATCGGCACGCTGGTTACCCTCGTGCTGCCCGGCGATACCGTGTGGCCGCTGGTGGCCTATGGGTTGCTGTTGCCACTTGCCAGCCTGGCAGGTGCCGCCGCGCTGCGGCATCGCGCATAACGCTGGGTGGCGGGCAAAAAAGGGGGCGGCCGCAAGGCCGCCCCAACCCGTCAAGAGAGCACGTGTTTAGAAGCGCACAGACCAGCGTGCGGTGGCGCCATGGTCGCGGCTTTCACTGCCGAACTGGCCGCTGTAGCCCAGCTCCAGCTGCTGCCGCGGGGTCAGCCACGCCGCCAGGCCCAGCTCGGCCACTACGGCGTTGTCGGCAATCGGAGCACCCTCGACCGCGAAGGTGGTGCTGCTGTTGGCGAAGGCCAGGTTGGCCACCTGGCTGCGATCACCCGAGGCACGGCGGTAGCCGACACCGCCACGCAGGTGCAACCAGCTGTCCTGCTGGAACGATGCCTTCAGGCCCTTGTCGAAGCGCACGCCCGCAGTGGCGACCGTGGTGCCGGTGTCGTCCACCTTGCCGTGCAGGGCCGCCGCGCCGCCACGCTCGTTGATCTGCTTCAGGTCCACTTCCACGCGGGCGACCTGCAGGTACGGCTCCAGCCCGGCTTCCGGGCCACCGAAACGGTAGCCGGCTTCGATGAAGGCCTGGCGGGTATGCGCGTTGTAGCGCGCGCTCAGGCTGTCGCTGAAGCCAGCGAAGTCGACATCACGCGTGCTCTTCACCTTGTGCTTGCTCCAGGCCACGCCACCACGCAGGCCGAAGCCGCCCCAGGTGTGGCTGGCATAGGCGCCGAAGTGCGTGTTGTCGATCTTCGACTTGGCACGACGCTCCTGCTGCTTCACGTCGGTGCGGCCTGTACCGGCCAGCACGCCGATCTGCCAGCCACCGAACTCGCGGTCGATGCCGACCAGCAGGCCGTTGCTGTTGGCGTCGGTGCGCGCGGTGTTGCTGTTGCCATCCAGCTTGCTGTTGCCGCCCAGTGCCTGCACCCAGGCGCCGGTGGCATCACCCGCATCGGCACCGGGTGCGGTGGCACCGGCACGACGTGACAGTGCGGCATCGCGCACATAGCGGCTGCCCTCGACCAAGGCCAGCGCCGTGGCCGGATGCAGCTCGCCGCTGAGGCCATCGAGCACGCCACCCACCTGTTGCGGGAACAGTTGGGTCAGCGGCTTGGGCAGGCCCTGGTTGATCGCCAGTCCATCGGCCACCGCCGCGGCCGCACGCTGGTTCGGCGTGGTGGCGGCGCTGGCGAGCGAGGCACCCCGGGTCACGTCGATGCGGGTGCCATTGGCGCCGTAGGCCAGACTGAACTGCAGGAACGGCGAGAACGCGCTGAAGTCGGTTTTCGCGAACTGGCCGCTGACACCGCCGTCGGCGCGGATGAAATTGAACTGCTCGCCGAGGTAGTAGGTACCCGGCTCCGGCAGTGCGACCAGGGTGCCGCCGAGAGTGGCGGTGCCGGTTACGTGCAACTGGTCACTGCGGCCGCCCGGGGCAAGTTCGGCGGCATAGACGCCGGTTGCGCCCTGCACGTAGTTGCCGTTGATGGTCAGCGTGCCGATCGAATTGCCGGGCGCGATGATGCCGTCCACACGGGTGTTGCCCAGCGTGCCGATGCCCTTCAGCAGGCCGTTGGCACCGACCGTGGTGGTGCCGCCGGTCTGCGTGCCGTTGAAGGACACCACGCCACCGTTGACCGTCAGGTTGCTGTCCTTCAGCAGGCCGCTGCTGCTGACCGTGCTCACGCCTCCAGTGGTGTTCAGGGCGGTGGAGACCAGCGAGCCGTTGAGCAGGAACTGGCCACCCTGGACTTCGACCGCTGACGTGAGTGTGTTGGTGCCGTTCAATTCCAGCGTGCCGTCCTGCAGCACTGCGCCGTTGAAGGTGTTGCCACCACTCAGGCGCAGCCAGCCGATGCCGGACTTGGTCAGCTTGCCGGGGCCGCCGATGTCGTTGGTCCAGTCATCCCAGGCATCGCCTTCCCACACCTTCAGGCCACCGGCCTTCTGGGTCATCACCACGTTGGTGTCCACGCGCAGCGAGCCGTAGCCTTCGATGGCCTTGCGCAGGTCGACCATGCCCCAGCCGTAGATCGGATCGATGCCTGCTGCACCCAGGTCGCGTGCGGTGGTCAGCAACACGTCGCGGACCTGGGCGTTGTCCAGATAGGGGAAGCGCTCCATCAGCAGGCCGAGCGCGCCGGTGATGTGTGGCGCCGCCATCGACGTGCCCGTCTTGGTGCCATAGACGTACTGGGTGCTCTCGCTGTCGATGATCAGGCGGACATAGGCGGAAGTGTTCTCGACGCGACCCTGGATATCACCGGACACAATGGTGCTCAGGATGTCGGTGCCCGGTGCCGAGATGCACCAGTTGGCGGCAACGCCGCAGATGCTGGAACTGCCATCGATCACGTAGTCGGTTTCGCCCGCAGCAGCGTTGGGCCGGCGGACGTTGGCCACGGCCAGCCAGTACGGTTCAAGTTCCGGCTTCCAGCGCGGCATGGCGGCCGTGATTCCGGCGACGGCGCCACTGCCGTTACCAGCCGACCACACCTGGATGAGGGTGGAGGAGGGGGCATCGCCATCGTTGGCGTAGATGCTGCCATACACGCCGTAGCCGTCACCGATCGCTGCATATTGTGCATCCAGCGCGGCAGCAGTCATGTTGCGGGTAGAGATACCCCAGCTGTGGTTGATGGCGCGCACGCCCTGCGCCTGGATCTGCGCATACATATCCAAGGTAGCGGTGTCATCGGGATCGGTGCGATATAGCGCGCGCGGACGATAGAAGTTGTCCGGATCCAGGCGCCACTCATAGTAGGTATCACCAAACACACGGGCTGCGGTCAGGTTCGAACCGAATGCTACGCCATGCATGCCTTTGCCATCGCGGTTGGCACCGATGGTACCCAGCACGTGGGTGCCGTGGTCGGCGTAGCTGAAGCCATAGGGCTGGCCTGCCGCGATCAGGCGTGCGGCCAGTGCGGCGGGAACGCCGGGGCCAAGGCCGTAGTAGTTGTAGCCTGGCTGCTCGCCACGGGTTTGTTCGCAGGCACCGGTACCGGCCACCACGCCTGGCGTGGCGCAGTCCGCGCCGATGGTGATGCTGGACGTATTGCGCCCCGCAAATTCCTGATGGGCCAGTGCCGAGCCCGAATCGAACAGGGCAAGACGTACGCCCTGGCCGGTCAGTCCACGTGCATAGGCGTAATCGGCCCCCATCGCACCCAGCCCCCAGTCAGCGTTGAATTCATCGCTGCGCCAACTGGCTGCATCGCCGGGGTTGCCGAGAACGGACGTGTTGGCCGCCGCTGGCGTGGTGGCCGTCGGTGCTGCGGACGCGCCGACGCCTGGTTGCGCCCAGGCCGCCTGCAACTGGCGCTGTTGTTGCCAGACCTCGAATGAGTCGTTGGCCATGGCGGGCAACGTGCTGGCAAGCAGCAATGTGCTGGTGACCGCCAGCGCGAGGCGGCTGTGCAGGGGAGAACGGGAGTGGGACGAACGGCCGTGCAGCGGGTGATTCATCGGACAACTTCCTTGATTGACGGACAACAAGGCCGTTAACCCCGCAGCGCGCCGATCCCCCCCAGTGGTGTGAAAGGAAATTTAATGAACAGGTTAATGTTCCGTGACACGGGCGTTCACTCCATCTCCCGGAGGCCTCGCTACCGTGGCCCGGCCTGGGCTCACCAGGCTTATCAAGGAGTGATGTCGATGCGTACTTTCAGGAAAATGATCGTGGGTGCGGTGTTCGCCTTGGCCTGCAGCGGTTCGGTTGCTGTGGCTGGGCCGATTCCGCCATGCGATCTTCCCTGTTGGAAGGCTTACCAGGCCTGTCTGTCCGGCGGCGGTGACGCGATGGAATGCCAGTACGAATACGATCGTTGCGTCATGGATCGCTGCGGCGCCGTGTAAGCAGTGGCAACGCAGGACTGATGGCGAGCCCCGTCACTGACGGGGCTCTTCTGTTTCAGCGCCGCCCGCTTGCAGGCCATGCACGCAGCGGCGAGGATGGGGAATCGCATCGGAGCCGCCGCACATGGCCGTCAAACGTGTCGTCGCCAACATCGCCACGCCTGACCCTGCGCGTGCCGCAGCGTTCTATGGCGAGCTGCTGGGCATGCCGGTGGTGATGGACCACGGCTGGATCGTCACCCATGGCGGCGAGGGCAGCGCGCTGGCGCAGGTCAGCTTTGCCACTGAAGGGGGATCCGGCACCGCGGTGCCGGACCTGTCGATCGAAGTGGACAATCTGCAACAGGTACTGGATCGCATGCACGCGGCCGGCATTGCGCTGGAGTACGGCCCCGCCGATGAACCCTGGGGCGTGCGCCGCTTCTTCGTCCGCGACCCGTTCGGGCGGCTGTTGAACATCCTCGCCCACATCTGAGCAGCAGAAAGCCCGTCAGCGACGTTTGGCACCGGTTGGTGGCACGCCGACCATGCGCAGGCAATCATCCACCACGGCGGCGATGAAGGCATCGGCATCCTGTGCGGGTGTGGCGATCAGGTCGTCGGTGGCGCCGTGCACGCCGGCATAGATCAACGAGGCGGTGACTTTGGGCGCTGGAAGCTGCCACAGAGCTGCGGCATTGCCTGCTTCGAGGATGCCCAGCAGTTGCTGCTGGATCGCATTGCGTTCGGCGTTGCCACGCTGGTGGTGATGATGGTTGGCGTACACCACGTCGTGCAGTGCATGGGTGCGCACATAAAGTTCGATGTTGGCGCGGATCCAGGCGCGCAGGCGCGCTACGCCATCGCTGGCCGGGTAATGCTGCACGGCGCGGTCGACGTCTTCCATGAAACGCCGGGTATAGCGCTGCGCCAGCGCCTGCAGAATCTCGGTGCGCGAGGCGAAATAGGTATAGAAGGTGCCCTTGGCAACGTCGGCTGCAGCGACGATGTCGCTGATGGTGGTGGCGTCCACTCCCTTTGACAGGAACAGTGCCTGCGCGGCGTCCATCAGTTCTTCCTGGCGGGTTTCCGCAGGTTTGGTGCGAGGCCTGGCGACAGCTGGGGTCTGCATGTGGGAGGGATCCGGGTGCGACGGGAGCCATTCTAGCTGGCCTGTGGCACCGACTGACCGTCAGTCATTGACCGACGGTCAGTCAGTGGCTAGGATGCGCACACATCCTTCCCCCGGGAGCCGTACATGCGACGTTTCCAGCGGCCGGCCCTGGTGCTGGCGGCCTACCTCGGCACATTCCTCGCCTCGCTGGACATCAGCATCGTCAACGTCGCCCTGCCGACCCTGCAGCAGGCGTTGAATACCGACATGGCCGGCCTGCAGTGGGTGATCAATGCGTATGCAATCGCGCTGTCGGCGTTGATGCTGTCGGCGGGGCCGCTTGGGGACCGTTACGGTCATCGGCGGATGTGGCTGCTCAGCGTCGCCACCTTCACGCTGGGGTCGCTGCTGTGCGCCTGTGCCGGCAATCTTGCGACCCTGGCAGCCGGGCGTGCAGTGCAGGGCATCGCGGGCGCTTTGTTGATTCCCGCCGCAATGCCGATCCTCAGCCACGCGTTTCCCGACGCGCGCCAACGTGCACGTGCGATCGGTGGCTGGTCGGCGTTCAGTGCGCTGGCCCTGGTGCTTGGCCCGCTTCTGGGCGGCGTGCTGGTACAGCGCGTCGGATGGCCCAGCATCTTCCTGATCAACCTGCCGCTGGGCCTGCTCGCGCTGGCGCTGGGCGCCTGGGGAATTCCGGAGCGGCGGCATCCGCAGCACGCTGCGCTGGACCCTGCCGGGCAGCTGCTCAGCGTCGTCGCGCTGGGTGCGCTGAGCTATGGCCTGATCGCGATCGGCGCGCATGGCCTGCTGGCCCCGGTGACGCTGCTGGCGCTGGGCGTGGCAGCTGCCGGGTTGATCCTGTTCGGCATCGTCGAACGCCGGGTGGCACGCCCATTGCTGCCGCTGGACCTGTTTGCCGACCGCCGCTTCGGCATGTTCAACCTGGCCTCGTTCGTGCTGGGCTTCACTGCCTATGCCAGCCTGTTCTTCCTGTCGCTGTTCTTCCAACAGGCACAGGGGCACAACGCTGCGCTGGCAGGCTCCCAGTTGGCCCCGCAGTTCCTGTTGATGGGTGCCGTCTCGCTGTTGTTCGGGCGTCTGGTCGCCCACCTCGGGCTGCACGCCGCGCTGGTGCTGGGCTACGCCCTGGCTGGGGTGGCGCTGTGCGCGATGGCCACGTTCGAACCGGCTACTTCGCACGCTTGTTCCAGTGCTGTGCTGGTGCTGCTTGGCATTGGAATGGGGCTGGCAGTGCCGGCGACCGGCATGGCGGTCATGGCCAGCGCGCCGGTCGAGCGCGCGGGTATCGCCTCAGCCACGATGAACGCGTTACGTCAGGCAGGCATGAGCTTGGGCATCGCGCTGCTGGGCAGCCTGATGGGCCAGCGCGCCGTGCAGCAGTTCGCCGCGTCCGCGCAGGCGGCCGGGCAGCGGGAGCTGGCCGCACAGGCGCGCGAACTGATCCTGCAACCGGGCTCGATGCACGCCACGCCGCAGATGCTGACGTGGTATCGCAGTGCGATGGCCAGTGGTTTCGGATGGGCGATGGCTGTGGCCGGTGCGCTGGCCCTGCTTGCGGCGCTCGGGCTGTATCGGCAGCGCGCACCGGCCTGACGCGCTGCATTCAGCCCTGCTGGCGTTGCGGACCCGCTGCCGTGCGTTCGATCTCCTGAGGCTGTTGTTGCTGCTGGCGCGCATTGGCGTGGCGAGCGTGTCCACCTTCACGACCGATCTCGGCCATGTGCTGGCGGTTGCGGCTGATCGCCTCGCCGCCCTTGCGGCCCGCGACACGTGCCTCGGCCGGACTGAATTCATGTGCGTTGCCGGAGGCATGTGCGGCGCGCCCGCCCTTGGCAGCGATCGCGCGCTGCTTTTCCTGGTCCATTGATGCGAAACCCCGGTTGGAGCTGCGCGGGTTCTGCTCAGTCATGTGAAATCTCCTGCGGTATGGGCGTCGCCTTCGTAGACGACGGCATCCATGCTTGGCCATCGCACGCTAAGTCCAGGTCGCCATCTTGGCCCTGGTTTTCACGCGCCCTGCGCACGGGGCTGATCAGGCAGCCATTCAGGCGGGCGCTGCCTTCGCTGCCGCGATCTCGCTCAACTGCGGCAGCAGGGCCGCAGGAACACAGTGAGGATGGAGCGTTGCGTAGAAGCACACGCGCATCCACCGATGATCATGATGGGGCCACCGGCCCTGTTGATAGGATGCGCAACAACGCCACTCGCCTGGCCACGACAGGGACGTAGAACATGAACAGGATTGGATTGATCGCAGTGCTGGCCTGTACCGCCCCCGTCCATGCGGCCAGCCCCCTGTTGTCCGGCAGCTTTGTCCACGTCGGCTATTCGGCTACCGACGAACAACTACCGGCTGCGCAGTTGCCGCTGTTCCTGGATGAGCTGCAGGACCTGGGCAACGACACGATCATCCTCGGTCAGGTGCGTGCCACCCGTGCCGGCGTGGGCTGCGCCAGCGGCGTGCAGGATTTCGAATGGATTGCCGGCTTTCCCGGCAAGCTCGGCACCGTGCTCGACGCGGCGGCCGCGCGCGGCATGAAGGTCGTGGTCGGCACCACCTACAGCTCGGGGCAGTGCGCCACCTTCTGGCAGGGGCAGAACGCAACGGCCGTGGCACAGGATGCGGCGCAGTCGCTGGCCCAGCTGGGCCAACAGTACGGATCGCATCCGGCGTTCGCTGGCTGGTACATCACCGACGAGCCAGCACAGGTGCCGGCTGATCGCGCGCCGTTCTACCGTGCGATCGTGACGGCGCTCAAAGGCAGTACACCCTCGCGGCCGGTGATGGTGGCTCCCTACCTGGCGTCATCCAGCGTGGATCCGGCCAGCGTGGGCCGGGCTGCTGCACAGTTCCGTATGGCCACCGGCGTGGATGTGCAGATCTGGCAGGACGGCATCGGCGCCGCCTCGCATGCACGCCTGTTCCAGTGGGATCGCCCGGGTCATTCCACCGAGGCGTATTACGAGGCGCTGTCGGCGGCGCTGGGGGCCAGCGGCCTGTGGGCCGACATCGAACTGTTCAACCATGGCAGTCCTTTGTTCCTGGAAACCGGCAACGGATTGTCCGGTGCCTATCGCGCCGCGTCGGTGCAGCGCATCAACCAGCAGTTGTGGAGCGCGCGTTCGGCCGGCAAGCGCGTTGCCTGGCTGAACCAGTACCACATGTCCGAGGTGGTCGGCCCCGGCCAGGGCTATGCCGAATCTCCGCGGCTGATGAACACCTATCGCGGGTTGTATGGCCTCGGTGCGTCCTACAGTGTCGATCCGGTGCAGACCACCTACAGCTACAGCGTGGCGCCGGATGCGAACTATCCGGACAGCAGCGGTCACGAGCTGTTCGATCGCCGCGTGGGGGATCCGCGCAATCCGATGGATGCCGGCTGGGTGGGCGTGCACGGCAACGTCAGCATCACCATCGACCTGGGCCAGCGTCGGCGCGTGGACTGGATCGGCCTGCATACGATGACCCGCCCGGCGTGGGGCATCGTCACGCCGACAGCTGTGGAGGTGATGTGTGCCGAGCCGGGCGCCGCTGCGGTGAAGATCGGTGTGCTGTCGGCGCCATTCCCCCAGGCCGGACTGAGCGGTTCGACCGAAGAGGAGTACGTGCTGGGCAACGCCGCGCCGCTGGCCGCGCAGTGCCGCACGCTGGAGCTGCGGTTGGCCAATGGCAGCTGGACGTTCCTCAGTGAAATCGAGATGGCGGCCGAGCAGTAAGCGCCTCAGCGTTGGGGCGTGCCACGCAGTCGCTGCGCGAACGGCCGCTGTTCAAGCGCCTGCAGTGCCTCGCGCAGCACCTGCTCCAATGACTGTCCAAGATCGGCATCGAGGCTGCGCGCCGCGCGTGCCGTGGCCTGCCACTGCGCCTGCAGCGCCGGCAACGCCTGCAACGCGCGCGGGCTCAGCTGCAGGATGCGCTCGCGGCTGTCTTCACCGACCGCAGCGTGCAGCCAGCCGTCGCGCACCATTGCTGAAACCGTCTGGCTGAGCGCCGAATGGCTGAGCCCGCAGGCCAGTGCGAGATCCTTGATGCGGCAGGGGCCCTGCGCCATCAGCGTGCGCAGCACCGGGGTGTAGCGCGGCCGGTAGTCCAGCTTCAGGTCGCGGTAGGCCTGCTCGACCGCCGGGTCGAGTTGGTCGAGCAGGGCCCGCAGCAGTGTTCCCAGGGTGGCATGTTGGAGATCCATGGTGGCGATGATATATAAGCACTTACATATCATCAACATGGGGTGCGGTCATGGCAGTTTCGTGGATCCTGGGCGCGCTGCTGGCGGCGTCCTGCCCGGCCCAGGAGGCGGTGCTGCAGGCGGCGGCCACGGCGATACAGGCGCAGTACCTGGACGTGGCCGAAGGCGCGCACATTGCCGAGGCCGTGCGCGGCTGGTCCACCCAGCAGCGCTATGTGGACAGCTGCGCGGACCCCAAGGCGTTCAGCGCACGCTTGAACCAGGATCTGGACGTGTTCGATGGCCACTTCCATGTCGAGCGGGTGGATGCCCGCGCCGGCCAGGACGACTGGCTGATGGCCTGGCGCGCGGATGCGCGCAGCAATGGTGCGGGCGTGCGCGAGGTGCGGGTGCTGGAAGGCAACATCGGTTACCTGCGCCTGAGCACCTTCTATCCGCTCGATCTGGCCCGGTCGAAGCTGGCCGCAGCCTTCACCCTGCTGGCCGACTCCGACGGCCTGGTGCTGGACCTGCGCCAGAACGGTGGTGGCGATGACGGCAGTGCGGACCTGCTGGTGCGGACCCTGCTGGCGGCGGAGATCACCCAGGTGCAGTCACTGCAACGCCGTGGCCAACGCAGTCCGGTACCGTTGCCACCGGCGAGCCTGGGGCTGTACCTGAAGCCGCTGGTGGTGCTGATCGACCGCCGCACCGGGTCGGCCGCCGAATTCGTCGCGTACTCGCTGCAGGCGCAGGGGCGGGCACGTGTCGTTGGTAGTCGAAGTGGCGGCGCGGCACATATGTTCGATGATCCTGTGCTGCTGCCGGATGGCTATCAGATCAGCATTCCCGACCGGCAGCCGATCAACCTCCGTACCGGAACCAACTGGGAACGCACCGGCGTCACGCCTGATGCAGCAGGCGGTGACGATCCGCTGTTCGTCGCCCGGCAGCTGCTCGCCCGATCGGCATCGCCAGAATGAACGCACAATTGCAACCACGCCCTATCGCAGACGACATGCAGCGTGCCTAGAATCGATGCATCCCGGTAATTCCCGGGCGCTTCGAGTGAATGGACTCAATGAAGATTCTGTTGACCGGCAGTTCCGGGCGGATCGGGCGTGCGATCTTCGGCGCGCTGGCGGCGGCCCACGAAGTGGTGGGGCTGGATCGCAGCCCATTCGCCACCACCCGCATCATTGCCGATGTCACCGATCGTCAGGCCGTGATCCGGGCAGTGCAGGGCGTCGACGCGGTGATCCATACCGCCGCCCTGCACGCACCCCATGTCGGCCTGGTGCCGGATGCGGTATTCCAGCAGATCAATGTGGAGGCGACTGCACACCTGTTGCAGGCTGCCCGCGAGGCCGGTGCACGCCGCTTCGTGCTGACCAGCACCACGGCGCTGTATGGCCATGCGGTGGTGGCGGGCGGTTGCCGCTGGATCGATGAAGATACCGAGCCGCTGCCACGCACCATCTACCATCTCAGCAAGCTGCAGGCCGAGGCGTTGGCTGAAGCCGCTGCGGCGCCGGGCTTCAGCGTGCGCGTGCTGCGCATGGCCCGCTGTTTCCCCGAGCCACCGGAGCGGATGGCGATGTTCCGCCTGCACCGCGGTATCGACGCGCGCGACGTGGCCAGCGCACATGCCGCGCTGCTGCACGATGAGGGCGCTGCCTTCGCACGCTACATTGCCTGCGCACCGACGCCGTTCCTGCGTGAGGATTGCCTGGAACTGGCGACCCAGCCCCGCAGGGTGCTGGCCCGCCGCGCCCCGCAGTTGCTGGCCGAGTTCGAGCGCCGTGGCTGGCCGCTGCCGCTGAGCATTGACCGCGTCTACGACAGTGCACTGATGCGCAGCACACTGGGCTGGCAGCCGCGCTTCGGCCCGGACGACGTGCTGCAGCAGTACGCGGTTGGCAGCATCGAGGTGCTGCCGCGGGCGGAATGGATCAAGGACCGCGTGGCCGAATAGGGCGGCAGCGGGGCGGGTTCCTGACCCGACCCTGAGCAGGTTCAGGAATGTGCAGATGGACCGCCTCAACCTCGTTCGCAGGCGGCCGCTAACCCGGTGCGCTTCCAGCGCCGGGCGTGTCCCGGCGGCCGGTGGCCTGCGCGACGGATCGCGCACCTGCGCGGTGCCCTCGCGGTGCCGGTCGTCCTGAACTGCCTTGCGGACCCTTCCATGCCTTCTCCCCGTTCCGCCGCTGCCCGCCGCCCGGGCAGCATCGCCCACAAGCTGATGCTGGGCACCGCTGCGATCGCGCTGCTGTGCTTCGGCCTGACTGCGTTCCTGATCTACCGCCAGGCCAGCGCCAGCCTGATCGACGCCTCGCGCCAGACCATGGCCAGCGAAGCCACCGCCGAAGCCCGCCAGGTCGCGGCCGATCTGGGCACCGCCTTTGCCAGCAACGACGCCATGGTCGAGGCCGTGCTCGCCCAGCGCGCGCGCGGCGATGTTCCGGACCGTGCCAGCCTGGCTGCCGTGCTGGGCGAGCAGCTGCGCACCCACCCCGAGTGGCTGGGCAAGAGCACCATGTGGGAGGCCGACGCCTTCGATGGCAAGGATGCCGAGTTCGTCAACACCGAAGCGCACGATGCCACCGGTCGTTACATGAGCTACTGGGCCTGGCACGACGGCAAGCCGCAGCAGTCGACGATGACCGACTACACCGAGACGGCCAGTGGCTCCGGTGACTGGTACATGGTGCCCAGCCGCGACAAGCTGGCGAAGGTAAGCGAGCCCTACGCCTACGACATCGGTGGCCAGCAGGTGCTGATGAGCACGCTGAGCACGCCGATCATCGAAAACGGCAGGTTCCTCGGTGTATTCACTGTGGACTTCTCGCTGGCGGCGCTGCAGAAGCACCTGGCCACGCTGAAGCCGATGGGCGCCGGGCGCGTCGAACTGCTCTCGCCGAATGGCGTGGTGCTGGCCTCGGCCAATGCCGCCGAAATCGGCAAGCCGCGTGGCGACGCATTGACCCGCAGCATGCTGGCAGACATCGCCGCCGACCGCCGGTTCGAAGCCTTCACTCCGGATGCCGCCGGCAACGTGCGCGTATACGTGCCGCTGCGTGTGGGCGATGCGCCGCAGCGCTTTGCACTGGGTGTGGTGATGCCGCACGCGGTGATCGTGGCCGAGGCGCGCCAGCTGCTGTGGCTGACCCTGCTGGTTGGCGTGGTGGCCGCGCTGACGCTGAGTGCCGGTGTCTATGTGCTGCTGCGCCGGTTGGCGATCCGCCCACTGGCCGAAGCCGTGCGCGTGGCCGGCGACGTCGCCGCGGGCAATCTGGACAGCACCCTGCCGGCACGCAGCAACGACGAAGTGGGCCGCCTGCTGGACGCGATGCAGGGCATGCGGGGGCAGCTGCAGTCGGTGATGGCGGCGCAGGCGGAAATGGCGCGTCGCCATGACGCCGGTGAAATCAGCTACCGCATGGACGCCTCGGCGTTCCCGGGTGAGTACGGCCGGATGGTGGCTGACAGCAACCAGCTGGTGGCCTCCAGCAACGCCGTCACCCAGCGCCTGGTCGACGTGATGCAACGCTATGCGGTGGGTGACCTGAGCGTGGACATGGAAGCGCTGCCGGGCGAGAAGGCGGTGTTCACCGCTGCAATGGCCACCACCAAGAGCAACCTGGCGGCGATCAACGATCAGATCCAGCAGCTGGCCGCCGCCGCAGCGGCCGGCGATTTCGCGGTGCGCGGCGACACGCTGCGCTTCGACCACGACTTCCGCCGCATGGTGGAAACCCTCAACACCATGATGCAGGTCAGCGACCACAACCTGGCCGAGCTGTCGACGCTGCTGCGCGCGATTGCCGCAGGCGACCTCAGCGCGCGCATGCAGGGCGACTTCCACGGCGTGTTCGCGGTGATGCGCGACGATGCCAACAGCACCGTGCAGCAGCTGACCCAGATCGTTGGCCAGATCCAGCAGTCGGCGGCCAGCATCCGCCTGGCGGCGGGTGAGATTGCCGCCGGCAACAGTGACCTGTCGCGCCGCACCGAGCAGCAGGCGGCGAACCTGGAAGAGACCGCGGCCTCGATGGAAGAGCTGACCTCCACGGTGCGCCAGAATGCCGACCACGCGCTGCAGGCCAACACCCTGGCCGGCTCCGCGGCGGGCGTGGCCAGCGAAGGCGGGCAGGTGGTCAGCCAGGTGGTGCAGACCATGGAACAGATCGAGTCCTCCTCGCAGCGCATTGCCGAGATCATTTCGGTAATCGATGGCATCGCGTTCCAGACCAACATCCTGGCGTTGAACGCGGCGGTGGAAGCGGCGCGTGCCGGCGAACAGGGCCGCGGATTCGCCGTGGTCGCCAGCGAAGTGCGTGCGCTGGCCCAGCGCTCGGCAGGCGCGGCCAAGGAGATCAAGGAGCTGATCGACGCCTCGGTGGCGCAGGTCGGTGCCGGTGCGCAGCTGGTGCACGGCGCGGGCCGCACCATGCAGGAAATCGTCGGCCAGGTCGGCCGAGTGAACGAGATCATGGCCGAGATCTCGGCAGCCTCGCGCGAGCAGTCGGCGGGCATCGAGCAGGTCAACCAGACCGTGGTGCAGATGGACGAGACCACCCAGCAGAACGCCGCACTGGTGGAAGAGGCCAGTGCCGCCGCGCGTGCGATGGAAGAACAGGCCGAGCAGCTGGCGGTGGCGGTCTCGCGCTTCCGCCTGCAGGCCGAGCCGGTGGCTACGGTCCGCCGCGCGGCCTGATCCTGTTGCGCGCACATGAAGACGCCCGGCCAAGGCCGGGCGTCTTCATTTCTGCTTGATGCTATGCCAGGCCGGAGTGCGGCGGCAGCATCGCGTCAGAACATGCCTTCGAAGGGATTCCAGCTGGCTTTGCCCTTCACCTGCTCCAGGTAGTAGCTGTAGTTGGTGCTGGCGGCAACCAGGAAGTTCATGGCGATGAACAGCGGGCGCGCGATGATGTCCGGCAGGAACAGGGACACGATGCCCAGCACGAGGCCGATGCCGATCACCACCAGCGCCTTGCGCCACATGCCCAGAATGAACAGGTAGATGAAGCCGAAGAAGAAGGCGAAGAAGTTGATGTTGATCTTGAGGCGGTCGCCGAAGGACAGCGCCTTCCAGGCTTCCTTGAAGCGCGGCTCCTTCGGAGCGCCGTGCTGCTGGAAGAAATTGAAGCGGAACTGCCACTTCGGGCTGAAGCGGGAGAGGTCGACGGCGTTCATTGACGATTACGTCCTTGTAGGAAAACGGTTACATGATACGAGGCCGACGGTTCAGGAAACTACCCTCAACCGTCAAAAATGTGACGCGCCCGGCATGTGCAGGCCTGCGGCGGGGCGCCGCACCGTCACCCATCCGCCTTGTTTTTAGGATAGGGTGCGCAGTTCCGCTGCCGCTCCAGCTGAACCCGGGCGGCGGCGGGATGTCCATGGAGGTTGCATGACCACACCTGCTATACCGGAAAACGCACCGGGACCGGTGCTCCTGCCGACACCTGAAGTGGTGCAGGCACAACAACTGCTCGCACGCCAGCAACTGGCGGTAGCGATGGACCGTGCACGCACGGCTGCTACGCAGAACGCGGCCGCGGCCGCGCTGGAAAGCGAGTAATCCGCAACACCGCCGATCGCGCTGGCGTGCTGCCAGCGCGATCGCGGCGCGCGCCGCCGGTCAGAACCGCGCGGTCATGCTCATGAAGTAGCTGCGCCCGGCCACGAAGTAGTCGGTGGAGCCTTCGGCATACAGCTTCTTGTCGGCCAGGTTGCTGACACCGCCGCGCAGGGTCAGTACCTCGTTGACGTTCCAGGCAGCGGTCAGGTCATACAGGGTGTAGGCCTTGAGGAAGGTCGTGGCGGTACCGGTCTGCTTGCCGGTGTACTGCGCCGACAGGCTGCTGGAAAACACCGTGTTGGGTGTCCAGTCCAGCGACGAATAGCCGGAAAACTCCGGCGTATCGATCAGATTCCTGCCGGTGGTCAGGTTCTTGGCTTCCTTCATCCAGGTGGCCGAGGTGCGCCAGCGCCACTGCTCGCCAAAGCGGACATTGAAGTTGCCTTCCATGCCACTGGTGCGCGCGCGCTGCACGTTGCTCATGCGCGTCCACCAGATGCCGTTGAACTTGCCCAGGGGCGCGTACTCGATCTTGTTCTTGAAGTCGGTATGGAAGTAGGTCAGGCCGGCATCGAACAGGTCATTGTCGAAGCTGATGCCGATCTCTCGGTTGGTGCTGGTTTCAGGGTCCAGGTCCGGGTTGCCGGCCATGTAGCAGCCACCGCGGGTATAGCCCAGCGGGATCAGCGAGGTGCAGCCGCGGCCGCCGGACTGGGTGGCCGCGCTGGGCGAGTTCTCGGTCAGGCTGGGCGCGCGGAAGCCCTTGGAAACACCACCACGTATCGTCCACTGTTCGGCCGGGTGCCAGACCAGGTAGGCGCGGGGGCTGACGTGGCTGCCGAACTTCTCATGATGATCCAGGCGTGCGCCCACGGTCAGCGCCAGCGTGCGGTGCAGCTTCAGTTCGTCCTCGACAAACAATGCCCAGGTATCCACTTCCAGGTTGGAGCCGCTGACGGCATTGCCGGCGTAGTCGATCGGCGCGCGGCCGATGGTATCGGTATTGGTCAGTTCCTGGCGCTTCCACTGGCCACCGACGGCGAACTGGTGTTCAACGCCCAGGGTGAACGGCGTGGTCAGGCTGCCTTCGATGATGGTATCGGTGGCCTCGGAGCGGCCGGTGGCACCGATGTCGTTCTTGTACTCGGTCCAGTACGCGCTGAGCTTCGAGTTGCCGAAGCTCCACTTGCCATCGTGGTTGAGTGCCAGCGAGCTGCGCTTGAGTTCGCTGGCACCCCAGGCGCCTTCGTCCTGCTTTTCCAGCGATGCGTCGATGAAGGCCTGCTGCACGCCGTGGCCGGCTTCCAGCGACAGTTCCTGCGCATCGCTGAGCTTCCACTGCAGCAGCGCGTCGACATTGCGGTCCTTCTCGCCGGCGTAGGCATTGCCATAGACACCACCGTTGGAGCGGTCCGAGTCGCGGCGCATGCTGTTGGCACCGATGCGCAGGCCGAAGCGCTCGCCGAGCGGGCCGGAGAACGTCGCACCGATCTGCTGGGTATCACCGCGCTTGCCATCACCCGGGCGGGTATAGCTGTGGGTGGCGCTGCCGTTCCAGTCATCGCCGATGCGCTTGGTGATGATGTTGATCACGCCACCCATGGCGTCGGAGCCGTACAGCGACGACATTGGTCCGCGCACCACCTCGATGCGTTCGATCTGGTCGGGCGAGATCCAGTTCAGATCCTGGCGGCCGAGGTCGGGCCGGTAGTTGGTCGAGGCCGAGCTGCCCATGCGCTTGCCGTCCACCAGCACCAGCGTGTAATTGGACGGCATGCCACGCAGCTTGATCTTGGACTGCTCGCCGACCGCGCTGAGGCCACCGGTCACGCCCGGCACGCGGCTGAGCAGGGTGGCCAGGTCGTGCACCGGCTGGCGCTCGATGTCCTCGCGGCTGATCACGCTGATGCTGGCCGGTGCATCCTTGATCCATTGCTGGTTGCCCGAGGCGGTGACCACCACGGTATCCAGATCCTTGGTGGAGGCATCGGCGCTGGCCTCTGCGGCGGCCAGGCCGGGCAGGGCCAGCAGGCAGGCGGTGGCCAGAGCGCAGGCCAGGCGGGTGCGCGGCAGGCGCGCGGAAGGGGTACGGAACGACAGGGACATGACGGCTTCCATCGGAGGAGGGGGACCCGGTGGAAGCAGCAGGCGCACGCAGACAGCAGGCAGCCCCCTTCCATGGGTCGTTGGGCGCTGGGTTGGAACCGGCGCAGCTGGGTGGGTCTCGGCCGTGCGGAAGACGGTGACCTGCCTGGTTAATGAAATGATAACCGTTCGCGTTTGTTACGATCCAGTACCTGGGGCGACCAAGTGACATCCGTTCCCCTGCCCCGGCACTCGCCTGCTGTTTGCTGAATGGGGATAAATCCCGGCGTAGACCTTCGCACTCGGCTTACATCCGGCGCCCTAGACTGAGCCGCATTTTCGATTCCGCCCCGTTGGAGATCGTGTGGGTTCCGGTAGTGACAGACAGCGACTGCGTGGCGTGATGCCGACGCAGCCAGGACAAGTGCGGGCGCCGGGAAAGCGCGCCGGGAACCTTGGTGCATGCAGCCCGGCCGGGATGGCCGGCCGTGCCGACTGCGCGGAGTAGGCGGCAATGGAGGTGCAGACCATCCATGCGGAAGCAGACACGTCCCGGCTTGATGCCGGCTGGACGCTGCTGCCGGCCGAATCGCCGTTGCAGATGCCTGAGCAGACCCTGCGCGAAGGCCAGCTGAAGGTTCGCCGCCACCGCACCTCGCCGCGGCTGATCGGCCTGCGCCGGTTCTATATCTTCGGCGGCACGCTGGCGATGACCGCCATCGCTACCCGGATGATGTGGCGGGTGCTGTCGGCCAATGGCATCAGCGTGCTCGAGGCCTGCCTGCTGGTGCTGTTTGTCGGCCTGTTCGCCTGGATCGCGCTGTCTTTCGCCAGCGCCGTGGCCGGCTTCCTGACTGCCGTGTTCGACCGGGGGTATCGCCTCGGCATCGACCCGGACAAGCCACTGCCGACAGTGCACAGCCGCACCGCGCTGCTGATGCCGACCTACAACGAAGATCCGCGCCGGCTGCTGGCCGGCCTGCAGGCGATCTACGAGTCGGTGGCCGCCACCGGCCAGCTCGACCGGTTCGACTTCTTCGTGCTCAGTGATACCCGGCGCGAAGACATCGCGCGGGCCGAGGAGCAGGTGTTCGCCGAACTGCGCGAGCGCGTGCCCGATGGCCAGGCGCGGCTGTTCTACCGCCGCCGTGGCGACAACAGCGGGCGCAAGGCCGGCAACATCGCCGACTGGGTCCGCCGCTTCGGCGGTGCCTACCCGCAGATGCTGATCCTGGACGCCGACAGCCTGATGACCGGCGACAGCATCGTGCGCCTGGTCGCGGGCATGGAGCACAACGCCGACGTCGGCCTGATCCAGACCCTGCCGTCGGTGATCGGCGGGCGCACCCTGTTCGCGCGCATGCAGCAGTTCGGCGGCCGTGTGTACGGTCCGGTGATCGCCCGTGGCGTGGCCTGGTGGCACGGTGCCGAGAGCAATTATTGGGGCCACAACGCCATCATCCGCACCCGCGCCTTCGCCGATCAGGCCGGGCTGCCGGCGCTGCCGGGGCGCAAGCCGTTCGGTGGCCACGTGCTCAGCCATGACTTCGTCGAAGCGGCGCTGATGCGTCGTGGCGGCTGGGCCGCGCACATGGTGCCGTACCTGGGCGGCAGCTATGAAGAAGGTCCGCCGACCCTGACCGACCTGCTGGTGCGCGACCGCCGCTGGTGCCAGGGCAACCTGCAGCACGGCAAGGTGGTCGGCAGCCGTGGCCTGCACTGGATCAGCCGCATGCACATGCTGATCGGCATCGGTCATTACTTCACCGCGCCGATGTGGGCGATGCTGATGCTGATCGGCATCGCCATCCCGCTGTTCCAGGAAGGCATCGATTTCAACGCCCTGCTGCACCTGTCGCCCAGCGTGTACTGGCGGGCCCAGGATGAGGAACAGGTGGTGCGCCTGTTCGCGGCGACCATGGCGGTGCTGCTGCTGCCCAAGGTGCTGGGTTACCTGGCGATGCTGCTGGACCCGGTCGACCGCCGCGGGTGTGGCGGTGCCCTGCGCGCGTTCGTCTCGATGCTGGTGGAAACCGTATTGGCCGCGCTGATGGCGCCGGTGGTGATGTACGTGCAGTCGCGCGGCGTGGCCGAAGTGCTGTCCGGCCGCGATTCGGGCTGGGACGCGCAGCAGCGTGACGATGGTGGCATTTCGTGGCTGGCGCTGATCCGTGGCTACGGTGGGCTGGGGGTGTTCGGCGCCTTCATGGGCATGCTGGCCTGGGCGGTGTCGCCATCGCTGGCCGCGTGGATGGCGCCGGTGGTGATCGGCATGGTGCTGGCGGTACCGGTGGTGGCACTGACGTCTTCGCGTGGCCCCGGCGCCTTCCTGCACCGGCTTGGCCTGCTTGATATCCCCGAGGAGAACATCCCGCCGCCGGTGCTGGTACGCGCCGCGCAGCTGCGCCGGGAAGCGGCCGAACAACCGCCGCTGTACTGATCGTCCCGCGGCAGCGGCATAATGCGGCTCGAACTTGAAGGAGCCGCATCATGCTGCAAACGGTGGAACAGGAGACCGGCGCCTCGCCGCAGTGGTCGGTGATCTGGCTGCACGGCCTCGGTGCCGATGGCCACGACTTCGCGCCGATCGTGCCGGAGCTGGTGCGTCCGCATTGGCCGGCGCTGCGCTTCGTGTTCCCGCATGCACCGGTGCGGCCGATCACGATCAACAACGGCGTGCCGATGCGCGGCTGGTACGACATCGTCGGCATGGATTTCCGTTCGCGCGCCGACATGGTGGGCGTGCAGGAATCGGTGGTGCAGCTGGATGCGCTGATCGCGCGCGAGATCGAGCGTGGCATCGCGCCGGAGAAGATCTTCCTGGCCGGTTTCTCGCAGGGGGGCGCGATCATCCTGACCGCCGCGCTGTCACGCACTGCGCCGCTGGCCGGCCTGATCGCGCTGTCCACCTACCTGCCCGAAGCCGACGGCGCAAAGCGCGCTGAAGGCGCCGTGCAGGTGCCGGTGTTCATGGCCCATGGCAGCAGCGATCCGGTGATTCCGCAGGCGGTGGCCGCACACAGTGCGCAGGCACTGCAGGCGCTGGGCCTGGAGGTGGAATGGCACAGTTACCCGATGGCCCACCAGGTCTGCGCCGAAGAGATCCAGGCGCTCGGTGACTGGTTGCAGGAACGCCTGGGCGCTGCCTGACCCATGCCGCCGGCCAGCGCCCCGCCCTGGATGCCGGAGCTGTGCCGCCTGCCGCGGCTGGCGGCGATGCTCGGCCTGGCCGAACTGGTGGTGGTGGTGCTGGCCCTGGCCCCGGATGGCAGCCGCCACTGGACCGTGGGAGAACTGCTGTCGGCCAGTGGTTTCGCGTTGTGGCTGGCGCTGGCCGTAACGGCCAGCCTGTGCCTGCTGCGGAACGCGTTGTCGAGGTTGCCACAGGTTCTGGGGGCGGTCTCGGCCATCGCACTGGCGACGCTGATCGCGGTGGTCTGCGCGGGCATCGTGCATGCCCTGTACGCGGTGCTTGGCGACAACTTCGCCCGCGGCATCAGCTTCTGGCGCTTCACGCTGGGCAGCGCGGCGACGACGGCGCTGATCACTGCCTTGGCCCTGCGCTACTTCTATGTGAGTGATCGCTGGGCCGCGCAGGTACAGGCCAACGCACGCGCACAGGCCGATGCCCTGCAGGCGCGGATCCGCCCGCACTTCCTGTTCAACAGCATGAACCTGATCGCCAGCCTGCTGCATCGCGACCCGGTCGTGGCCGAGCGTGCGGTGCTGGACCTGTCCGATCTGTTCCGTGCCGCGCTGGGGGCGGGCGAGGGTGATTCCACCCTGCGTGACGAATGCGAGCTGGCCGAGCGCTACCTGTCGATCGAATCACTGCGCCTGGGCGAGCGCCTGCAGGTGCGCTGGCAGCGCGACGAACCGCTGCCCTGGGATCTTCCCCTGCCTCGCCTGGTACTGCAGCCGCTGGTGGAGAACGCCGTGCTGCATGGCATCTCGCGGCTGCCCGAGGGTGGCACCATCGAGTTGCAGCTGATGCGCGAGGATAATGAACTGCAGATCTGCGTGCGCAATCCGGCGCCCGACCCGCAGGCCCCCGGGCTGGCCCTGGCGCGCGGTGCCGGCCATGCCCAGCACAGCATCGGCCATCGGCTGGCCTGGCGCTTCGGCAGCGCCGCGCGGATGACGGCTGGCTGGAGCGAGGGCTACTATGCCTGCCAGGTGACAGTGCCGATCCAGTGAGGGAGCGATCGTGAGGGTAGTCATCGCCGATGACGAACCGCTGGCGCGTGAGCGCCTGCGCAGCCTGTTGGCCGCGCAGGACGGCGTGGATGTGGTGGCCGAGGCCGGCAACGGCGAGCAGGCCCTGCACGCGTGCGCGGAGCTGCAGCCGGACCTGGTCCTGCTGGATATCGCCATGCCCGGGCTGGATGGCCTGGAAGCCGCCCGCCACCTGGCCAGCTTCGAGCCGCGGCCGGCGGTGGTGTTCTGCACCGCTTACGATGCGCATGCGCTGTCGGCGTTCGAGGCGGCCGCGATTGATTACCTGATGAAGCCGGTACGTGCCGAGCGTCTGGCCGCGGCCATCGCGCGCGCGCGCACGTTCCTGGCCGGCCGCGATGGCCAGCCACAGGACCACCGCGGGCAACAGGCGCGCAGCATGCTGTGCGCGCGCCTGCGCGGCAGCCTGCGCTTGATTCCGCTGGACGACATCCATTACCTGCAGGCCGAAGAGAAGTACGTGGTGGTGCACCACGCGCGCGGCGAGGACCTGATCGAAGAGTCGCTGAAGTCACTGGAAGAAGAGTTCGCCAGCCGCTTCATCCGCATCCATCGCAACTGCCTGGTGGCACGCCATGAGCTGGTGGAGCTGCGTCGTGGCACGGGTGGGCAGGTGCAGGCGATGTTGCGCCATGGCAAGCAACCGCTGGAAGTCAGCCGCCGCTGCGTGGCGACGCTGAAGCAGGAACTGCGGCATCTGTGAGTGTTCCGCGCGGCCTGCGGCCGCGACTGCTTACGAGCAACGTCTGAAGCAACAGCAACAGCAACAGCAACAGCGGGTCATGGCTCGGTGTTTCTACGTGCTGGGTGAGGCGGGATGGGCGGGCGGGACACGCCGTAAACCCATCCATGGGGTCTCGATGGCGCCTTGCTCGTGTGCGCAATCCTGCGCACACAGCAAGACCGGGGTTGGGCGTCCTGCCCAACCCGCCCGAGGCATGCCTCGGGCCCATGGCGCCAACGGTCCCGCCCGCCCATCCCGCCTCACCCTCGCGAATTTCCCGGTGACGGACAGCAAAAGCATTGTTGTTATCGGGTGGGGAGAGAAATGTAGAGTCGAGCCATGCTCGACTCAGAGCGAAGCGACCCGCTGTTGCTCTGCTTTTCTTTTGATCTTCCGTGGCTGGCGCGCACGGAAACTGTCATAGGACGGGCGGGGTGGGTTCGCGGGGGTGTCCGCGGCATGGGCCCGAGGCATGCCTCGGGCGGGTTGGGCAGGACGCCCAACCCCGGTCTTGCCGTGTGCGCAGGACAGCGCACACGAGCAAGCCGCGGCCAAGCCTCCATGGACGGATTCACGGCGTCCCCCGCGAACCCACCCCGTCCGGCCAAGCGCGATAGATCCAGCCGACGCACCAGCCACGAGGGGCTCCGCCGTTGGCCGTATCCCGCCGATAGGCGCGATAATGATCGGATGGAAACCGTCCGCATCGCCACCCGCAAGAGCCCGCTCGCCCTCTGGCAGAGCGAACACGTCGCCGATCGCCTGCGCCAGGCCCACCCCGGCCTGCATGTGGAACTGGTGCCGATGAGCACCCGCGGTGACGAGGTGCTGGACCGCTCGCTGGCCGCCATCGGTGGCAAGGGCCTGTTCCTGAAGGAACTGGAGCTGGCCATGCTGCGTGGCGAGGCCGACTGCGCCGTGCATTCGCTGAAGGATGTGCCGATGGAACTGGATGAACCCTTCGCGCTGCCGGCGATGCTGACCCGCCACGATCCGGCCGATGGTTTCGTCTCCAACCTGTACGCCTCGCTGGATGCGCTGCCGATCGGCGCGCGGGTTGGCACCTCGTCGCTGCGCCGCCAGGCCCAGCTGCGCGCGCTGCGCCCGGACCTGGAACTGCTGGACCTGCGCGGCAACGTCAACACCCGCCTGGCCAAGCTCGACAACGGTGGCTACGACGCCATCGTGCTGGCCGTGGCCGGCCTGGAGCGTCTGGGCCTGGGCGCGCGCATCGTCGCGCGCCTGCAACCGCCGCAGTGGCTGCCGGCCCCGGCGCAGGGCGCGGTGGCGGTGGAGTGCGACGGTGGCAATGCGCGCCTGATGGCGCTGTTCGCGGGCCTGGATGACGCGGAAACCCGTGCCTGCGTGGAAGCCGAGCGAGCGATGAACCGTGCGTTGCATGGCAGCTGCCACGTGCCGGTGGCGGCGATCGCGCAGTGGCAGGGCACCGACCTGCACCTGCAGGGCCTGGTCGGCAGTGCGAGCGATGGTCGTGCGGTGCGCGCCGAGGCGATCGGCCCGGCCAGTGACCCGGAAGCACTGGGCCAGCGCGTGGCGAAGATGCTGCTGGATGCCGGTGCCGGCGAACTGCTGAACGTCTGAGCCATCGCAGGTCTGTCTCTTATACACATCT
>NZ_JCAFWP010000038.1:0-45262 GCF_059295135.1 Stenotrophomonas sp. INTA L402-1 | reverse complement strand
CCCCCCCCCCCCCCCCCCCCCCCCCCCCCCCCCCCCCCCCCCCCCCCCCCCCCCCCCCCCCCCCCCCCCCCCCCCCCCCCCCCCCCCCCCCCCCCCCCCCCCCCCCCCCCCCTTTCTCCCCCACCCCCCGGCACCCGCCATCCGCTCGGGTCTGGGGGGCGGGGATTGGTTTATCACCCCCCGCCACTACCGGAACACCCGTGCTGTTGCGCCAGGCGATGGCCGGCGGACGGGAACGCGCGGATTACGGCCCCGGTGGCAGGCGCACTTCGAAACGGGCGCCGCCCAGTTCCTCGGAGCGGCCTACAGCCAGTTCACCGCGGTAGTCCTTGATCAGGTCCTGCACGATCGACAGGCCGATGCCGTGGCCCTGCACGCGCTCGTCGCCACGCACGCCACGCTGCAGCACCTTGCCGATGTCATCCGGGGCGATGCCCGGGCCGTCGTCGTCCACCGCCAGCAGCAGGCCGGCGCGGCGCGCGTTCGGTGCCGGCAGCGGCTGCGCGGTCAGCAGCACGCGGCGGTTGGCCCACTTGAAGGCATTCTCCAGCAGGTTGCCCAGCAGTTCCTGCAGGTCACCCGGTTCGCCGTGGAAGCGTGCGGCCGGGTCGATATCGAATTCGCACAGCACGCCCTTCGAGGCGTAGACCTTCTCCAGGCCACGCACGATTTCCTCGGCGTTGGATTCAATCGGCAGCGGCGCGGAGAACAGCTTGTGACCCGACGACGCCGCACGTGCCAGCTGGTAGGAGACCAGGTTGTTCATGCGCTGCAGCTGCACGTCCAGTTCCTCGCGCAGCGCGCTGTCACCGGCACCACTATCCATCTGCGTGCGCAGCACTGCGATCGGTGTCTTCAGGCTGTGCGCCAGGTCGGCCAGGGTGTTGCGTTGGCGCTCGAGATTCTCGCGCTCGCTTTCAATGAAGGCGTTGATGCTGTCGGTCAGCGGTTCCAGCTCGCGCGGGTGGCGCTCGCTCATGCGCGCGGTCTCGCCACGCTGCACCTTGGTCAGCTCGGTGATCACGCGGCGCAGGGGCCGCAGGCTCCACTGCAGGATAACGGTCTGCAGCAGCAGCAGGATCAGGCCGATACCGCCCAGGTAGAACCAGACCCGGCTGCGGAACACCCGCAGCTGCGCACCCAGCGCACGCGAGTCTTCCATCACGTAGATGGTGTACGGGAATTCGGTGGCGGGATCGGCGTCGGCATCCCACACCAGGCCCAGGCCATAGCGGTACACCGAGCCCTGGCTGCCGTCGATCTGGATCATCGGCAGCGGGCCTTCGAACACTTCCTGGCGCGGCGCCAGCAGGCCGCCGCCGACGGTGGGCAGCATCGGGCCTTCGGCGGACATCGAATTGCCCTTGCCGTGCGGCATCACCACCTGCAGGTACAGGCCGCTGCCCGGCACGTCGAAGCGCGAATCCGGCGGCTGCTCGCGGATGTACAGCGAGCGGTCGCGGGTGAAGTCGATGCCGGCCGCATAGGCGGTGGCGTAGTTCTTCAGGCGCTCGCGCAGGTTCGCCTTCGCCGTATCGGCGAAGGCGGCGTCGAGCGCGTAACCGGCCAGCGCCAGGAACGCGACCAGACCCACGGACGCGGCGAACATCTGGCGCGCCTGCAGTGAGCGCGGCCGCCAGCGTCGGAAGAACCACAGACGGCCGGACATCGTGTTATCGCCAGGGTGAGCCGGCTCAGCCCTCGTTGCGCGGAATCGCGAAACGGTAGCCGCGACCGCGCACGGTCTCGATCGGCTTCAGCTCGCCATCCGGGTCCAGCTTCTTGCGCAGGCGGCCGATGAAGACTTCCAGCACGTTCGAGTCGCGGTCGAAGTCCTGCTGGTAGATGTGCTCGGTGAGGTCGGCCTTGGAGACCAGTTCACCGGCGTGCATCATCAGGTACTCCAGCACCTTGTACTCGTAGCTGGTGAGGTCGACATTGCTGCCGGCCACGCTAACGGTCTGGGCAGCCAGATCCAGGGCGACCGGGCCGCATTCCAGCGTCGGCTTGCTCCAGCCAGCGGCGCGGCGCAGCAGCGCGTTGACACGGGCCAGCAGTTCTTCGACGTGGAACGGCTTGACCAGGTAGTCATCGGCGCCTTGCTTCAGGCCTTCGACCTTGTCCTGCCAGCTCGAACGCGCGGTCAGGATCAGCACCGGGAATTTCTTGCCTTCGTCACGCAGGGCCTTGATCAGCTCCATGCCCGACATCTTGGGCAGGCCGAGGTCGATGATGCCGACATCGAACGGAACTTCGCGCCCCATGTAGAGGCCTTCCTCGCCGTCCTGCGCAGCATCGACGGCAAAGCCTTCGCGCTTGAGCCGGGCTGCCAGGGTCTCACGCAGCGGGGCTTCGTCTTCGACCAGAAGGATACGCATGAACTCTCCCTAGTGTCCTGGGTGTGGCCCGGAGGCCTGTGGGGTACGGGTTGATAGCGACGACTATCCCTGTTCAGGGGTTATCGCCGCGTAGTGATGACATATCCGACCGCGGCGTGCGCGGCTGTGAACGCGACGGGGCGGGGTCGTCCATGTAGCGGACCCGGCCCCGATCGTCCATGTACTTCACCCGGTTGATATCACGACCATCGAACGGCACGCGCTCGGCGCCGAGGATGTGGCCACCGGTGGTGCGCTGCACGCGGCGCACGGCATCGGACAGCGACCGCTCGTCGCCACGGCCACCGCGCTCGCCCCGCTCCATCATCTCCGCCCGCCCCTGGTCGCCGCGCGGCGGCTGTTGCGCCAGCGCCGAAGACAGCGGCACAGCCGACAGGACCACGCAGGTGGCCAGGGCAATGCGGCGATGGAAGGGAGCGGAAGACATCGATGCGATCCTAGCCGAGCACGGCGATTCGTTCAAAAGTCGTAAATCCGGCGCCGGGTTCGAAACCCAGCGTTTTACAAATCTTTTGCAAATTCTTGGTTTACAGCGGTGAATCCGGTCTGAACTTTTCCGGCTTCAACTCCAAGTCGTTCAGCTAAGTGAACATTCGGGACGAATCGCCGCCCCTTGTCAAGTCAGGGATGTGACTGCGGTCACGCTACGGCGCGATCAGATGCACGTTCGGTGACCGCCAGCGCCTGCTCGATCAGGCGCCAATCGGCGCCCGGGCGGTGTGCGCCCTCGCTCAGCACCTGGCGGAATGCGCGGCCGCCGGCCTGGCCGTGGAACAGGCCAAGCACGTGGCGGGTGATGTGCTTCAGCGCCAGGCCTTCGCCCAGCCGCGCTTCCACATAGGGCCGCAGCGCGCGCAGCAGGTCGCCACGGGCCTGCAGCGGGGCGCCGGTATGCAACGCCTCCAGCTGATGCAGCAGATAGGGATCGTGGTAGGCCGCGCGGCCCAGCATCACGCCATCGACGTGCACGGCCTGCGCCTGCACCGCCTCGAGGCTGGCCAGGCCGCCATTGAGCACCACCGGCAGTGCCGGGCGCTCCTGCTTCAAGCGGTAGGCCCAGTCGTATTTGAGCGGGGGAACCTCGCGGTTCTCCTTCGGCGACAGGCCCTTCAGCCACGCGTTGCGCGCGTGCACCACCACCATCGCCGCACCGGCGGCGACCTGACGGTCGACGAAGGCGGCGAACACGTCGTAGTCGTTGTCCTCGTCCACGCCCAGGCGGCACTTCACCGTCACCGGGATATCAACCGCATCGACCATGGCCGCAACGCACTCGGCCACCAGCGCCGGCTCGCGCATCAGGCACGCGCCAAAACGCCCGGCCTGCACGCGATCAGACGGGCAGCCGCAGTTGAGGTTGACCTCGTCATAACCCCATTCGGCGGCGATGCGGGCGGCCTGCGCCAGCAGGGCAGGATCACTGCCACCCAATTGCACGGCCAGCGGCTGTTCGCTGCGGTCGAAGCCGAGCAGGCGCTCGCGATCGCCGTGGATGACCGCGTTGGCGTGCACCATCTCCGTGTACAGGCGTGCGCCCGGCGCCAGCACTCGATGGAACACGCGGCAATGGCGGTCCGTCCAGTCCATCATCGGGGCAACGGACAGGCGCAGGGAATCGGCGTAACGGGCGGTGGCGGACGTCATCGGGGTGTTGATCGTGGAGACTGGCATTGCCAGTGAGATCAATAGTTTACACCGCGTGGCTGAATGCGCCCGGTCAGCCGCGCTGCGAGCGCCGGTTGGGCCCGGCTCCGGCTGGCGGCCGGGGCGGGCTGGGCGGTGGCGGCGGACGCTTCCTGCCCTCGGGGAGCTTGGGGTTCGCGTTCTCCATGGATACGACCAACTGGTCCAGTGGTGGGTTGGAACCCTTCCTCAACTTAGCCATCGTCTGTCTCCTGGAGAATCTCGACCCACTGCACATCCACTGCGTGAATCAGTATGCCATCGAGCTGCGGAAGCTCGACCACGGCGGGGCTGGCCACGTGATCCGCTGCTGGATCGGCACCTTCATCGGGTGGATCCGCATCCACCAGCCAGGCCGGCATCTGCATGTAGAACTGTCCCGCAGCGGGGCTGATCGGCCACTCCTTGGGGTAGCCGGTCAATCGACGGCCATCCTTCAATTGCAGCACCACGAAGGCAGGACGCGTACCCAGCACGCAGTACCACTCGCTCGGGTGGGACGTACGGGTAGTGAAGCCTGCGCGGCGGAGAACCCCATGGAAGAAGTCCTTGTTCGCAGCGAGGGCCAATCCTGCCCCCAGCAGTGCGGCGAGGACAAAACCCCATAGCAGGCTGCTGGACTCGGTCCATGTACCCAGCACAAAGCAGCGACCAGCCAGCAGGAGCAACAGTTCGGTGAACTTCACCAGCACCTGGACGACGAAGGTGAATACCAGCGCTTCCACGGTCCTTTCGAACTGGGGTGGCTTGGGGTGTGAAGTCAGCCCGTAGAACACCCAGGCTGCCAGGAAGCCCGGCAGCAGAAAGGTCAGCAGCGTGGTGGCGTTGTTGAAGAGCGAATCCATTCCGGCAGAAGTACTCCGTCGTGAGGATCACAACGGAGCACGATCGCGGCGATTCTTCCACCTTGGGTGGGGTTCACAGGCTGAAGATGCAGCAACCGCAACAGCGGCCATGGCGTTGCAGTTGCTCCACGAGAGCCGATAGCGTCAATGCGCGCTGCCAGCAGCGCCTTTGCCACCCACCTGCTCAATGAGGGTCTGGCTGGCCGCATTGAGCCCCACCACCGTCACCTCCGCACCGTGCGCGGCCAGCTTTTCCTGCGCCCGCTCCAGCGCGGCAACGGCAGTCAGGTCCCACAGGTGCGCATCGCGCAGATCAATCTGCACCTTCGGCGCCACGTGCTGGTAATCGAACGCTGCACCCAGCTGCCCTGCCGAGGCGAAGAACACCTGCCCGCGCACGCGATAGACCTGCGTGTCACCGGCATCGTCGCGCTGCACATCCAGCATGCGACCAACCTTTCGCGCGAAGAACAGGGCCGATAGCAGCACACCGCTGAGCACGCCCTTGGCCAGGTCGTGGGTGGCCACGGTGACCACCACGGTCAGCAGCATCACTGCTGACGAACTGCGCGGATGCGTGCGCAGGTCGCGCAGCGAGCGCCAGCTGAAGGTGCCAATGCTGACCATGATCATCACCGCCACCAGCGCCGCCATCGGGATCTGCCGCACCAGTTCGCTGCCGTACACCACCAGTATCAGCAGGAACACGCCGGCCACCAGGCAGGACAGGCGGCCGCGGCCACCGGAGGTCACGTTGATCACCGACTGGCCGATCATCGCGCAGCCGGCCATGCCGCCGAGGAAGCCGGTGACCGTATTCGCCACGCCCTGGCCGACGCATTCGCGGTTGCGCTCGCTGGGCGTTTCGGTGATGTCCTCGACGATCTGCAAGGTCATCATCGATTCAAGCAGGCCGACCACGGCCAGTGTGGCCGACACCGGCAGCAGAATGCGCAGCGTCTCCCAGGTGAGCGGCACATCGGGCAGCAGGAAATGCGGCAGGCTGTCGGGCAGCTGGCCCATGTCGCCGACGCTGCGTACGTCTACGCCGAAGCCGATCACCACGGCGGTCAGCACCACAATGGCCACCAGTGGCGACGGCACCGCGCGGGTAATGCGCGGCAGCAGGTAGATGATCGCCAGCGCGGCGGCGCACAGCACGTAGACCGTAGGGCCGCGACCGATCAGCTCGGGCATCTGTGCCAGGAAGATCAGGATCGCCAGCGCGTTGACGAAACCGGTGATGACCGAGCGCGAGACGAAGCGCATCAACGAGCCGAGCTTGAACACACCGGCCAGCACCTGCAGCAGGCCGGCCAGGATGCTGGCGGCGAACAGGTACTGCAGGCCGTGGTCCTTGACCAGGTCGACCATCACCAGCGCCATCGCACCGGTGGCTGCGGAGATCATGCCGGGGCGGCCGCCAGCGATGGCGGTGATGACGGCAATCGAGAACGCGGCGTACAGGCCGACCTTGGGGTCGACGCCGGCGATGAGCGAGAACGCGATGGCCTCGGGAATCAGGGCCAGGGCGACGACGATGCCGGACAGCAGGTCGCCACGGATGTTGCCGAGCCATTGCTGGCGCAGGGGGTAGGACGTTTGCATGGGAAAGCTCCGCGCGCAGGCGGGCGTGGCCGCATGGCGCTGCAGTGGAAAGACACGGGTTCCTGAGCCGGGCAGGCCGGCTGCCGATGTGCGGCAAGGGTCAGGGTGGCGTGATCACTGCAGGCGGGCGTCGGTACGTGGGAGGGACGCAGTCTACGGGAAGCGGCCCCACGGGGGTAGCGCGGATGGCCGGCGAGGCAGCGAAAGGCAGCGGAGCCTGGCTCCGCTCTACAATTGAACCATGGCCGCCAACCGCCCGCAGTTCTTCGACCCCGCCACCGAACAGGGCGTGCTGCGCCTGTCGATCGCCGCCTCTCTGCTGTTGGCCGCGGCGGCGGTGGTGTTCGGCCTGCTGGCCAATTCCTCGCTGATCATCTTCGACGGCATCTACGGCCTGATCGACGTGGTGATGACCTGGCTGTCACTGCTGGTGGCGCGGTTGATCGCGCTGTCCACGCAGACCGATGCGCTGCAATCGCGGCTCAACCAGCGCTTCACCATGGGCTTCTGGCACCTGGAGCCGATCGTGCTGGGGGTCAGCGGCACACTGATGATCGGTGCGGCGCTGTATGCGCTGGTCAATGCGGTGGACGCGTTGATGTCCGGGGGCCGCCACATCGCCCTCGGCCCGGCCATTGCCTTCGCCGGGCTGTCGATCGTGGGCGAAGGCGCACTGGCCTGGTTCATCCTGCGCGCCAACCGTCGCATCGGCTCGGAGTTCATCGCATTGGACGCGAAGAACTGGGTGATCGCGGCCAGCATGTCGGCCTGCTACCTGCTGGCGTTTCTCGGCGGCGTACTGGTGCAGGGCACGTCGCTGGCGTGGGTCGGGCCGTACATCGACCCGGCCATCCTCGCCTTCGTCTGCGTGCTGGTGATGATCGCCCCGATCGGCACGGTGCGCCGGGCGCTGGCCGGCATCCTGCTGGTCACCCCGCCGGAACTGCAGGCCCATGTGGATGCAGTGGCACGCGGGATCGTGGCCAAGCACGGCTTCGTCGAGCACCGCAGCTACGTGGCCCAGGTGGGGCGTGGCGAGCAGATCGAGCTGTTCTTCGTGGTGCCGGAAAACGACCCGCCGCGGCCCTTGGTGGAATGGGACCAGCTGCGCGACGAGATCGGCGATGCACTGGGCGAGGCCTCGCCGGACCGCTGGCTGACCATCATGTTCACCACCGACCGCGAATGGACGATCTAGGCTGGCAGGACGATCGATCAAATTTTTCGTACGCATTGCAACCCAACGTACGCGGAAACCGGGCAAAGTAGGCTCCATCGCAACACCCACCCACCGACCAGGAGCATCCCGATGTCCATCGAAAAGGTTCTGTACACCGCCCAGGCCACCTCCACCGGCGGCCGTGAAGGCCGTTCCGTCTCCTCCGACAACGTGCTGGATATCCAGCTGTCGACCCCGCGCGAGCTGGGCGGCGCCGGCGGCCCGGGCACCAACCCGGAACAGCTGTTCGCGGCCGGCTACTCGGCTTGCTTCCTGGGCGCGCTGAAGTTCGTGGCCGGCCAGGCCAAGGTCGCGCTGCCGGCCGACACCACCGTGACCGGCAAGGTCGGCATCGGCCAGATCCCGACCGGTTTCGGCATCGAAGCCGAGCTGACCATCAGCGCTCCTGGCGTGCCGCGCGAGCAGCTGGAAGAACTGGTGCAGAAGGCACACATCGTGTGCCCGTACTCGAATGCCACGCGCGGCAACATCGACGTGACGCTGATCGTTGCCTGATGCGGTGATGCCGGCCAGCGGCCGGCACTACCACTGCAGAAAAAAATGGGCGGATGCCGGTCGAAACCGAACATCCGCCCATCCCACCTTCGTTGTCCCGCACGGGGGCATGAGGTTGCCGGCCAGCGGCCGGCACTACCAGGTCACTTCTCGCTCGTAATGAGCTGCACGACGCTGGAGAAATCCAGCTTGCCGCGGCCAGCCTGGTGGTTCATCGAGTACAGGTTGCGGGCCACTTCGCCCAGCGGGATCGAGGCGCCGACACTCATCGCCGCTTCCACCGCCAGGCCCATGTCCTTCAGCATCAGGTCACTGCCGAAGCCGCCGCTGTAGCCGCGCGAGGCCGGGGCGTTTTCCAGCACGCCCGGCCACGGGTTGCACACTTCGGTGGCCCAGCTGCGGCCGGTGCTGACCGCCATCATCTGCGACAGCACCTTCGGGTCCAGCCCGTGTGCCACGCCCAGCGCGATGGCTTCACCGGTCACCGCCATGATCACGCCCAGCGCCATGTTGTTGCACAGCTTGGCCACCTGGCCGGCACCGCTGGCGCCGACATGGAAGATGTTCTTGCCCATCGCCTGCAGCACCGGGCGGGCGCGCTCCAGCGCATCCTCCTCGCCACCGACGATGAAGGTCAGGGTGCCGGCCTGGGCACCGGCGGTACCGCCGGATACCGGCGCGTCGATCATCTGCAGGCCACGTGCGGCAGCGGCTTCAGAGACCTTGCGGGCGCTGGCCGGGGCGATCGTGCTGCAGTCGATGACCAGTGCGCCGGCCGGAATCGCGGCAAGAATGCCGTCATCGCCCAGGTACACGCCTTCGACGTGGCGGCTGGCCGGCAGCATCGAGATCACCACCTCGGCATCGGCCAGGGTTTCGCGCGCCGATGCGGCCGCGCTGGCGCCGGCATCGACGGCGGCCTGCACCGCGGCCGGGACCAGATCGAACACGCGCACGGTGTGGCCGTTCTTGACCAGATTGGCGGCCATCGGGCCACCCATGTTGCCCAACCCGATGAATGCAATGCGGCTCATGCAAGGCTCCTTTCAACAAGGGGAGTGCCCAGGTCGGCCAGCGGATGCGCGGCATCGGCCCAGGGGGAAGCGAAGAAGGTGTCGGCCCACGCGCCGGTGGCCTCGGCCAGAGTGGCCGGGTTCCACTGCGGATTGCGGTCCTTGTCGATCAGCAGCGCGCGGATGCCTTCGGCGAAATCACCGTGGGCGGCGCAATGCAGGGCGACGATGTACTCCAGGCGGTAGATCGCGGCCAGGTCCTGGCCGGCACTGCGGCGCTGCAGCTCGTACGACAACCGTGCCGAACCCGGTGCACCGGCGGCGAGGGTCTTCTGCGCCGCCTGCAGCCAGGCATCGTCGGTCTGCAGAGTGGAGATGCGGCCGATGATCGCTGAGAGGTCATCGCCTTCGCACAACGCATCAACCTGCGCCGCATTGGCCAGCAGCGGGCCGGTGGCGGCGTCACTGGCATGCGACTGCAGCAGATGGCTGAGCCGTTCGTGGTTGTGTGCGGCATCGCTGGACCACGCGACCTGCAGCAGCGCATCGAACACCGCGCTGCGGCGTTCTTCGGCCACGTGCACGTCGGCCAGGCCGGCGTAGATGGCGTCGCCCGGATTGAGCAGCGCGCCGGTCAGCGCCAGGAACAGGCCGCCCTTGCCCGGTACGCGCGGCAGCAGCCAGCTACCACCCACATCCGGGAACAGACCGACGGTGATTTCCGGGAAGGCCAGCTTGGAGCGCTCGCTGACCACGCGGTGGCTGGCACCGGACATCAGGCCGATGCCACCGCCCATCACGATGCCATGGCCCCAGCACAGGATCGGCTTGGCATAGGTGTGGATGAGGTAATCGACGCGGTATTCGACGTCGAAGAACTCGGCCGCGTAGTCGTTCTCGCGGATGTCGCTGCGGCCGGCCTCGCGGAAGGCGACCATGCTCTTGTACAGGCTGTGCAGGTCACCGCCGGCGCAGAACGCCTTTTCGCCAGCGCCCTGCAGCACCACCATGGCGATGCCGTCGTCGTCGGCCCAGGCATTCAACTGCTTCAGCAGCAGGTGCGCCATCGGCAGCGAGAAACCGTTGAGCGTGCGCGGCGCATTGAGCGTGGCGATGCCGATGCGCGTGCCGTTGCTGGCGGCGCGCTCTTCGAACAGCACCGGTGCGTCGTCGGCAGCGGTGTCGGTGCTCATGCGTTCTTCCACTGCGCAGCGCGCTTTTCCAGGAAGGCGGTCACGCCCTCGACCTGGTCGGCGGTGTCGAACAGATCGACGAAGGCTTCGCGTTCGGCCACCAGCGCCGAAGCGTGGGTACCGGTGCGGGTGGCCTGCACCAGAGTCTTGCAGGCGGCGATGCTGGTCGGGCTCTGCTTGCCGGCCTTCTTCGCCCATTCCAGCGCCAGCGCCTTGGCTTCGCCCTTGCCGACCTTTTCTTCGGCCAGGCCAATGCGCAGTGCGGTGTCGGCGTTGATGCGCTCGCCCAGCAGGATCATGCGCTTGGCCCAGCCCTCGCCGACCAGGCGCGGCAGGTTCTGGGTGCCACCGGCGCACGGCAGCAGGCCGACGGTGGCCTCCGGCAGCGCGACCTGGGCGTGGTCTTCGATGATGCGCAGGTCACAGGCCAGCGCGCATTCCAGGCCACCGCCCATGGCGTAGCCGTTGATCGCGGCGATCGACACGCCACGGAAACCGGACAGCGCTTCGAAGGCTTCACCGAAGCGGCGCGCGGCTTCACGTGCAGCGGCCTTGTCGCCGGAGGCGAACTGGTTGAGATCGGCACCGGCGGAGAAGAACTTCTCGCCGTCACCGGTGATCACCAGCGCGTAGATCTCGCGGTCTGCGTTGAGCGCGCCGACCAGATCACGCAGCGCCGACAGGCTGTGCACAGTCCAGGTATGCGCAGGCGGGTTGTTCAGGGTGACCACGGCGGTGTGGCCATCCACCTCCACCTTCAGCCCCACGTGCTCCTGGGTACGCCAATCCTTCATCGCAGTTCCTCTTCGGTGTTGAGCAGGTGACGGGCAACGATCACCCGCATGATCTCGTTGGTGCCTTCCAGGATCTGGTGCACGCGGCAGTCACGCAGCAGGCGCTCGATCGGGTATTCGCGGATGTAGCCGTAGCCACCGTGGATCTGCAGTGCTTCGTTGCAGACGTTGAAACCGGCATCGGTGGCGAAGCGCTTGGCCATCGCGCACCACACGTTGGCGTCGCTGGCACCGGCATCGAGCTTGCGCGCAGCGGTGTGCACCATCTGCCGGGCGGCCACCAGCTGGGTGACCATGTCGGCCAGCTTGAACTGCAGGGCCTGGAACTCGGCCAGTGCCTTGCCGAACTGGCGGCGCTCGCCCATGTAGCGGCGTGCGGCATCCAGCGCGCCCTGTGCAGCGCCCAGCGAACAGGCAGCGATGTTGATGCGGCCGCCATCGAGCCCCTTCATCGCCAGCTTGAAGCCGCCGCCTTCCTCTCCCAGAAGGTGGCTGACCGGCACGCGGACGTTTTCGAAGGTGATGCCACGGGTGGGCTGGCTGTTCCAGCCCATCTTCTCTTCCTTGCGGCCGAAGCTGATGCCCGGCAGGTCGGCCGGCACCGCAATGGCGCTGACACCGCCTGCACCGGCACCACCGGTACGCGCCATCACCACCAGCAGTTCGGTGGCACCGGCGCCGGAAATGAAGGCCTTGGAGCCGTTCAGCACATAGAAGTCACCGTCGCGCACGGCGGTGGTCTTCAACGACGCTGCATCGGAACCGGCACCCGGTTCGGTCAGGCAGTACGAGGCCAGCTTGCTGCCCGAGGACAGATCGGTTCCCCACGCATCGCGCAGCGCCGGCTGGCCCCACTTGGACACCATCCACGACGCCATGTTGTGGATGCTGATGTACGCCGCGGTCGACGGATCGACGTTGGCGAGCTCCTCGATGACGACGGCGGCGTCCAGTCGGCTCAGGCCGCTGCCGCCCACTTCCGGGTCCATGTACAGACCGCAGAAGCCCAGTTCACCGGCCTTGGCGATCGCCTCGCGCGGAAAGATGCCCTCCGCATCCCATCGCGCGGCGTGCGGCGCCAGTTCGGCCTGTGCGAAGTCGTGCGCCGCCTCGCGGTACGCCTGCTGCGCTTCTTCCAGTTCCGTCGTCATCGAGTGGCTCATGGCTGCTCCTGCCGTTACTTCAGGCTGATCGTGGTGTTGACGCCGTGGCTGAGCGTCTCGTCATCGAACCAGCGCGCGGTGACCGTCTTGGTCTGGGTGTAGAACAACACCACCTGCTTGCCATACGGACCCAGGTCGCCCAGCTTGGACGCGCGCGAACCGGTGAACGAGAACAGCGGCACCGGCACCGGGATCGGCACGTTGATGCCGACCTGGCCGACGTCGATGTCTTCCTGGAACTTGCGCGCGGCGGCGCCGGACTGGGTGAACAGTGCGGTGCCGTTGCCGTTCGGGTTGCTGTTGACCATCGCGATGGCCTCTTCCAGCGTCTCTGCTTCGAGGATGACCAGCACCGGCCCGAAGATTTCTTCCTGGTAGATGCGCATGTCGGTGGTGACACCGGCAAAGATGGTCGGGCCAACGAAGTTGCCCTTCTCGAAACCATCGACCTGCGGCTTGCGGCCATCGAGCACCAGCTTGGCACCCTGCTCCACGCCCGAGGCGATCAGGCCTTCCACGCGCTCGCGGGCGCTGCAGGAAATGACCGGACCGACGTCGGTGCCGGCGACGGTGCCGCCGCTGACCTTCAGGGTCTTGGCCTTGGTGACCAGGTCCTGCACCCAGTTGCGTGCTTCACCCACCAGCACCAGGGTGGAGGCCGCCATGCAACGCTGGCCCGCGGCACCGAAGGCGGCGCCGACCATCGCGTTGAGGGTCTGCTCCTTGTTGGCGTCCGGCAGCACCACGGCGTGATTCTTGGCGCCCATCATGCACTGCACGCGCTTGCCGGCCAGCGAGGCACGGTTGTAGACGTGGGTGCCGACGCGGGTGGAACCGACGAACGACACGGCCTTGATGTCTGGGTGGTCGCAGATCGCGTTGACCACTTCCTCGCCGCCGTGGACGACGTTCAGCACGCCCTTCGGAATGCCGGCTTCCAGCGCAAGCTCGACCAGGCGCATGGTGACCATCGGGTCCTGCTCGGACGGCTTGAGGATGAAGGTGTTGCCCGTTGCAATCGCCATCGGGAACATCCACAGCGGGATCATCGCCGGGAAGTTGAACGGGGTGATGCCGGCGCACACGCCCAGCGGCTGCATGATCGTGTAGGTGTCCACGCCATTGGCCACGTTGTTGGCCAGTTCGCCCAGCTGCAGGTTGCCGATGGCGGCGGCGTGCTCGACCACTTCCAGGCCACGGAACACATCGCCTTCGGCGTCCGGCAGGGTCTTGCCCTGTTCGGCGGTGAGGATGTGGGCCAGCTCGCTCATGTTCTCGCGGATCAGCTGCTGGTACTTCAGGAAGATGCGCGCGCGGGTGCCGATCGGGGTCTTGCGCCAGGTCTTGAAGGCTTCCTTGGCGGCGGCGACGGCGGCGTCCACTTCGCCGGTGGTGGCGAACGGCACCTTGGCCAGCACGTCCTGGGTGGCCGGATTGATCACGTCCTGCCAGTGGGAGGTGGCCGATTCAACGAACTGGCCATCGATCAGCATGCGGATACGGGGCGCTGCAACAGTCATGACGACAATCCCACAGGGTGCGAAAGATGCTTGGCATTATTCACAGCACCCACCTCGATTTCCGGGCTGAATCCGCTTAATCTGGCCAACACGCCAGACGATTCATGTTAATTCTGTGAATTATTCAGCCCCCCAGCGACAACTTGGCCTGCGCCTGCTGCGGCTGCGCGAGCAGCGCGGCTACAGCCAGGCGGATCTGGCACGGGCGCTGGGGCTGTCGGCCAGCTACCTGAACCAGATCGAGCGCAACAAGCGCCCACTGACCCCGGCTGTGCAGAAGAAGCTGGGCGAGGTATTGGGCGACGTTTCCGCACTGTTCGACGAGGATGAGCCCGCCGCCCTGCAGGAAGCGCTGGGCGAGACCCTGCGCGATCTGGGCCTGGCCGAGGTCAGCGCCACCGAACTGCGCGCGCTGGCCGGCAACCTGCCGCAGGTCAGCCGCGCGCTGCTGGACCTGCACCGCCGCCACCTGGCGCTGCGCGAGCATGCCGCGGCGCTGGAATTCCAGCTGGGCGAGCCCGGTGCCGGCAGCACCCTGCCCGCTGGCGACCAGGTGCGCGAGTTCTTCAACCGCATGCACAACCACATCCCCGAGCTGGATGAGTTGGCCGAGCAGCTGTTCGCCGAGTGTGGGCTGTCACCGGGGCATGTGGCACCACGGCTGCGCCAGCTGCTGGCCGACCGCCACGGCGTGCTGGTGGAGGTGGCCGCACTGCAGGCCGGGCGCGAAAAGCGCCAGTACGACGCCGGCGCGCGGCGGCTGTGGCTGCCCGATTATCTGGAGCCTGGCCAGCAGGCATTCCAGATGGCCGCCGAGCTGGCACTGCACGGCTACCTGCCGCAGATCGACGCGGTGGTGGCGCGTGCCGGCTTCACCGATGACGCGCGCATCGCGCAGGCACGGATCGGTCTTTCCAACTATTTCGCCGGCGCGCTGGTGATGCCGTACATGCGCTTCCTGCGTGCGGCGGAAACCAGCAGCTACGACATCGAACTGCTGGCGCATCAGTTCGGCGTCGGCTTCGAAGCGGTCTGCCACCGGCTGAGCACGCTGGCACGGCGCAGCGCACCCGGCCTGCCGTTTTTCTTCATCCGGGTGGACCGCGCCGGCAACGTATCCAAGCGCCACTCCGCCACCGATTTCCACTTCTCGCAGGTGGGCGGTTCGTGCCCGCTGTGGATCGTCTACGAGGCATTCAACCAGCCCGGCCGCATCCTCACCCAGACCGCGCGCATGCCCGATGGGCGGCGCCACTTCTGGCTGGCGCGACAGGTCAGCAGCGGGCCGGTGGGCCATGGCCAGCCGCGCAAGACCTTCGCGGTGGCGCTGGGCTGCGACCTGCAGCATGCCGAACGGTTGGTGTATTCGCTGGGGCTGGATGTGCAGAGCCCGGGTAATTCGGTGTCGATCGGGCCGGGTTGCCGGGTGTGCCCGCGCGAGGACTGCATGCAGCGCGCGTTCGCGCAGTTGCCGGGGAGGTAGGGAGTTTTGCAGGGCTGCGCCCTGCACCTGCTTCAATTCAAGGCAACAGCAAAAGCAACAGCGGGCCTTCCGTGGGATGGCGGGGTGGGTCCGGTTGCGGGGGACGCTGCAAGTCCCCCTCCGGGGCCCGGCCCAGCCGCTGGCGGCTGTGCGTTCGGGCGCTTGCGAAGCAATGCTTCGCAAGCAAAGCGCCCTCACCCATGTAAGCTCGGTCGCCGCTTGCTCGTGTGCGCAGTCCTGCGCACACGGCAAGACCGGGGTTGGGCGTCCTGCCCAACCCGCCCGAGGCATGCCTCGGGCCCATGCGGCTCACGCCCCCTCAACCGGACCCACCCCGCCTTCGACAGTTTTCCGCGATCTGTCGGAACAGCGTCCGGCCCTGGTAGGTGTCGACCTTGGTCGACACGGATGAATTCGTTCGATATCTGACAGATGTGTCGACCAAGGTCGACACCTACCAACAGCCGCGCGGAACAACAGCCGCAGTTACCAACAGCTGCGTGAACCTGTCGAAGGCGGGGCACTGTGGGTTTGCGGGGTGTGAGCCGCATGGATGCGGCGACCAAGGCTACATGGACGTACTTGCGGCGTCCCCGCACTCCGACACCGCCCCGCCACCCCACGGAATGCCGCTTTGGCTTCGGCCGTTGCGATTGCCGTTGCATTGAGCAGGTGCAGGGCTGCAAGCCCTGCCGAAAACTCCCTTGGGCGTAGAATGCGGCCATGAGCGAATCCCTTGATAACCACCTGGTCCACGGCCGCCGCCAGCGGCCCGATGGTCCGTCGCCGATCGATGTCATCTCGGTCCAGTCGCAACTTGTCTACGGCCACGCCGGCAACAGCGCCGCCGTACCGCCGATGCGCGCACTCGGCGTGCGCGTGGCGGAGATCCCGACCGTGTTGCTGAGCAACGCGCCGTTCTACGACACCACGCGTGGTCGCGTGCTGCCCGCCGACTGGTTCGCCGACCTGCTGCTGGGCACCCACGAGCGCAGCCTGCCGCAGCGGGCGAAAATGCTGGTTTCCGGCTACTTCGGCAGCACCGCCAACGGTGCCGCCTTCGCCGACTGGCTGGACAACATCCTGCCGGTCTGTCCGCAGCTGCGTTACTGCCTGGATCCGGTGATTGGTGACACCCACACCGGCCCCTACGTGGAGCCGGGCCTGGAGGCGATCTTTGCCGAGCGATTGCTGCCGCATGCCTGGCTGGTGACCCCGAACGCCTTCGAACTGAATCGTCTGACCGGTATGCCGGCACTGGCCGAGGCTGATGCCATCGCCGCCGCGCGGACGCTGCTGGACCGTGGCCCGCACTGGGTGATCGCGCACAGCGTGGGCGGTAACCCGGGTGAGCTGGTGACCCTGGCGGTCGGTCGCGAGGAAACCTGGCGCTGGACTTCGCCGCTGCTGCCGGTGGACGTGGCCGGCACCGGTGACGTGCTGATGTCGCTGGTGGTGTCGTTCCTGTTGCGAGGTGAATCGATGCAGCAGGCGATTTCGCGTGCGATTGCCGGTACCCATGCGGCGCTGGAGGCGACTCTGGACAATGGCTTCGAAGAGTTCGACGTGATCGCGGCGGCGCCTGCCGCACTGGCCGAAGGCACGCGCTTCCGTGCCGAACGCGTGGCATGAGCGGTCTGCACGAACGCACGCCGCGCACGGTCGGCATCGTCGGCAGTGCCGGCGCCTATGGGCGCTGGCTGAGCCGCTTCTTCCAGCAGCACATGCAGCTGCAGGTGATCGGCCACGATCCGGCGGATCCGGACTCGCATACGTCGGAACAGCTGCTGGCGCAGGCCGACGTGCTGGTGTTCTCGGCACCGATCCGGCATACGCCGGCTCTGATTGCCGAGTACGTGCGGCAGTCGGCCGGCCGTGAGCAGGACCGGCTGTGGCTGGACGTGACCTCGGTGAAGGAAGCGCCGGTGCAGGCGATGCTGGCCTCTCAAGCCGAAGTGGTCGGCCTGCACCCGATGACCGCGCCGCCGAAGGCGCCGACCCTGAAGGGCCGGGTGATGGTGGTCTGCGAAGCGCGGCTGCAGCACTGGCAGCCATGGGTCGATACGCTGTGCACGGCGCTGCAGGCCGAGTGCGTGCGGGCCACGCCGCAGCACCACGACCAGATGATGGCGCTGGTACAGGCGATGGTGCATGCCACCCACCTGGCCCAGGCCGGCGTGCTGCGCCAGTACCAGCCGCAGCTGGGCGATCTGGCCGCGATGATGCCGTACCGCTCGGCATCGTTCGAGTTGGACACGGCGATCATCTCGCGCATCCTGTCGCTCAACCCGGCGATCTACGAAGACATCCAGTTCGGTAACCCGTACGTGGCGCCGATGCTGGAACGGCTGGTCGGCCAGCTGCAGGCCCTGCAGGCGCAGGTCGGGCAGGGCGACGACCGTGCGCGTGGTGAATTCCGCGAGCAGCTGCTGTCGGCGAACCGCAGTGCCTTCGGCGAGCAGGCGCTGGCGGACGGCAACTACACCTTTGAACGCGTGGGTTATCTGCTGGCTGACCTGACCGAGCGTAATGCGTTGTCGGTGCACCTGCCGGAGGACCGGCCAGGCTCACTGCGTGAGCTGCTGAACGTGTTCGAGCAGCATCGCATCAGCCTGGCTTCGATCCATTCCTCGCGCACGCCTGGTGGCGAAGTGCATTTCCGCATCGGGTTCGTGGCCGGCAGCGATGCGGCGGCGATCACCCGGGCAGCAGCCGACGTGGACGCCAGCGGCATCTGGCGGGTGCTGGGCTGAATTCATCCACAGGCGGTGTGGATGGTTCCTGAGCAAACGTGTGGATAACCTTGCTCAGGCCTTGGCAGCAAAGGCTGTCAAGATGATTGGTGAAAAATTGATCACGCCTTTTGTAGCGTCGAGCCACGCTCGATTGCCCTTGGCAAAAGCGTGTCGACCAAGGTCGACACCTACCAGAGGCAAGAAAGCGGGTCGATCAAGGTCGACACCCGCCGGAGCGGGGCGATACGAAATCGGGTAGCGCCGGGGTCATGCCCGGCGAACCTCAGATCGTCAGTCGCAGCTCGCCGCCACTGGTGGTGAACTCGCGGCCATCGCGCACCAGCGGCCGCCCGTCATCCAGTTCGTAGCGTGGCGTGGCTTCAGAGTGATGCCCGCTGCCATTCGCCTCGGGCTTGAACTCGATGATGATGTGGCTTTCGCCGTTGCTGTCGACGGCGGGGAACTGACGGAACGACATCGTGCACCTCCTTCAGCGGATGCGATTGTTGCGCGGCCAGCTTGGCCGCGCCGATGTTAGCCGGACGTCATCAATCGATGAACTGCAGGCGCGCAAGTTCAGCGTACAGTCCACCTTCGGCCAGCAGCTGTGCGTGCGTGCCCTCGGCGACGATGCGGCCCTGGTCCATCACCACGATGCGGTCGGCCTTGAGCACGGTGGCCAGGCGGTGGGCAATGACCAGTGTGGTGCGGCCCGCCATCAGCCGCTCCAGCGCTTGCTGCACGCTGTGCTCGCTCTGCGCGTCCAGCGCGCTGGTCGCTTCGTCCAGCAGAAGGATCGGCGCATCCTTCAGCAGCGCACGGGCAATCGCCACACGCTGCTGCTGGCCACCGGACAGGCGGGCACCGCGCTCGCCCAGCTCACTGTCATAGCCCTGCGGCAACGCGCGCAGGAAGCCATCGGCCTCGGCGGCACGCGCGGCAGACTCGACTTCGGCGTCGCTGGCCTGCAGGCGGCCATAGCGGATGTTGTCGCGGGCACTGGCAGCGAACAGCGTCGGCTGCTGCGGCACCAGCGCCAGCTGCGCACGCAGCTCGGCCGGGTCGGCCTGGCGCACGTCGATGCCGTCCACGTCGACGCGGCCGCTGGCTGGATCATGGAAGCGCAGCAGCATCGAAAGCACCGTGCTCTTGCCCGCCCCCGAGGGACCCACCAGCGCCACGGTCTCGCCGGGGCGGACGTGCAGGTTGAAGTGATCCAGTGCGGCCTGGTCCGGTCGCTGCGGATAGTGGAACACCACGTCGTCGAACCGGATCTCGCCATGCAGCGGCTGCGGCAGCGCGCGCGGCTGTGCCGGCGCGCGGATCTCGATGTCTTCCTGCAGCAGTTCGCCGATGCGGCCCATGCCGCCGGCCGCGCGCTGCAGCTCGTTCCATACTTCGGCCAGTGCACCCACCGAACCGCCACCGATCAATGCATACAGCACGAACTGGCCCAGCGTACCGGCGCTGAGGCGGCCGTCGATGACGTCGTGCGCGCCCAGCCACAACACACCGACGATGGCGCCGAACACCAGCAGGATGGCGCTGGCGGTGACCAGCGACTGTGCGCCGATGCGGCGACGGGCGGCGCCGATCGCATCACCGAGTGCCTTGTCGAAGCGCCCGCGCTCGTACGGCTCGCGTGCATGTGCCTGCACCGTGCGTACCGCACCCAGGGTTTCACTGGCCAGGCTGTTGGCATCGGCGATGCGGTCCTGGCTGTTGCGTGCGACCGTGCGCAGCTTGCGCGCGCCGATGATGATCGGCAGCACCGCCAGCGGAATGCCAAGCAGCGACCATGCGGCCAGCCGCGGGCTGGTGACGAACAGCATTGCCAGGCTGCCGATGACGGTGACCGTGCTGCGCAATGCTACGGACATGGTCGAGCCGACCACGCTGCGCAGCAGTTCGGTGTCCGCGGTCAGGCGCGAGACCAGCTCTCCGCTGCGGCTGCGGTCGTGGAAGCCGGCGCCCAGCTGGATCAGGTGGGCATACAGCTGGCTGCGCAGGTCGGCCACGACCTTTTCACCCAGCAACGATACGAAGTAGAAGCGCGCGGCCGTGCCCAACGCCATGACGACCGCTACCAGCATCAGCAGGGCGAAGGCACGGTTGATCTGGCCGCCGCTGCTGAAACCGTGGTCGATCATCTGCTTCACCGCCGGAGGCAGGCTCAGCGTGGCTGCAGAAGACACCGCCAGGGCCAGCAGCCAGGCGGTGAACAGGCCGCTGTGGCGGCGCACGAACGGCCAGAGCGTGCGCAGGCTGCCGAGGCGCCGTAGCGGCGGGGTCGAAGCGGGGGCGTCGTCCTTGTCAGTCATCCTGGTCGTCGTCTTCTATGCGGATACGGTCACGGGTGGCGTCGCGCAGGCGGATTTTCAATGCGTCGACCTGATCGGCAGGCAATTCGATCCGCAGGCACACACCATTGGCATCGAACTGTTCATCGCGCTTTTCGGCACCGAAGGCGGGCAGGGTGGCATGCAGGGTACCCAGGTCCTCGAAGCCGGCCAGCAGCTGCAGCCGGGCCATCGCCACCAGCGGCAGGCGCGGGGCGGTGCGCAGGCACTCGGCGGCGGCGCCGCCGTAGGCGCGCACAAGGCCACCGGCACCGAGCTTGATACCGCCGAACCAGCGCGTCACTACCACCATCACCCGGTCGAAACCCTGGCCGTCGATCGCCGCCAGAATCGGACGTCCAGCCGTGCCGGCCGGCTCGCCATCGTCGCTGGAGCGATAGTCCTGCCCATGCCGGTAGGCCCAGCAGTTGTGGGTGGCATCGGCCACCGCAACCTGCTGCAGGAACGCCATGGCCGCTGCGGCGCCATCGATCGGCGCGGCATGGGCGATGAAACGGCTGTGTTTGACTTCCAGCGTGTGGCTGACAGGCTGGGCGAGAGTATCGAGCATTCCCGTCATTCTACGGGGTTGCCGGGTATTCCCGTCCGCTTCAGTCGTCCAGCAGCGGGCGCAGGTCGCGCGGCAGGCGTGCTTCCGGGTACTGCTGCATGTAGCGCTCCAGGCTGGCACGGGCCAGATCGCGCTGGCCGTCGTCGCGTCGTGTACGGATCTTCTGCAGCCACTGCCGGCGCGGCAGCCGTGCGTCAGCGTCCACCTCGGCCTGCACGGCATCCGCGCTCAGGCCCGCATCGCTGCCGCGGCGCATGATGCCAGGTGCGGAACGGCTGGGAGCCTCGCGCTTCATCGAGGTGATTTCTACCCGGTCCAATGCCGGGGCCTGTTCGGCCTGCACGCTGTTGGGCTCTGGCGTACCTGCCGAGCGCGCCTTCAGCGAACCACTGGCGACAACCGGCGCCATCAGCGGCGCGGGTGCCGAGTAGGCGGTGGGAGCCGGAGGCGCAGGGGGGGCTGCTGCCGGCGCTGCGGCCGGCGCGGGCGGCAGGGCCGCAAAGGAGGTATCGGCGGCCGCATCCGCAGCCATCGATCGTGCAGCCTGGGCCGGCGCTTCAGCGGTCCCGGCCGGCGCAGGCTTGCTTGCGCGCGCGATGGCCGGTGCCGGGGCAGCGGCAACCGGGGCTGCCTCGGGTGCTGCGGGCGCAGCGGCCGGTTCCGCAGTCGCCACCGCGCTGTCGGCTGCACTGCGCTCAGCGGCCTGATCGGCAGCCGCGACGTCTTCTGCCGCAGCCGGTGCCGCCGCAACAGCGGCCTCGCCCGCCGGAACCGGTGGCGGTTCCGGACGCAGCTGCCAGGCGATGCCGATGGCGAACACCATCGAAGCGGCGATGCCGAACACCGCCGGCCAACGCGGGCGTGTGCGCTGCGTACGTGGTGCTTCGGGAGAGGCGACCGCATCGGCAGCCGGAGCGTCCACGGCAGCGCGGGCCGCGGCCAGGATGGCGGCGTCCAGTGCGGCGGGCGGTGCCTGTTCGGCGCGACGGCCGAGCAGCCGGGCCAGCTCGCGTTCTTCCGGCGTCAGCGGTTCGTCTCGGTTCATGCGTTCAATCCCGCACGCAGCTTGTCCATCGCATAGCGCAGCCGCGATTTCACGGTTTCCCGGCCTACGCCGGTGATCTGGCCGATCTCCTCCAGGCTCAGTTCCTGATCCAGCCGCAGTTGCAGCACTTCGCGCTGCTCGGGCGGCAGTTGTTCCATCGCCAGCTGGATGCGGCGACGTTGTTCGAATTCGGAAAGCTCGCCTTCCGGGGTCTGTCCATCCTCGATCGCGGCCAGGCGCAGGTCGGCATCGGCCGGGGCAGCCGGCCGGTGGCGGGCGGCGCGCCAATGGTCGTTCAGGCGGTTGTGGGCGATGCGGAACAGCCAGGTGCTGAACGCCGCGTCCGGTTGCCACCCCGCACGGGCGCTGATCACCCGCTGCCAGACGTCCTGGAAGATCTCCTCGGCCAGCGCGTTGTCGCGCAGTTGCCGCAGCAGGAAGCCGAACAGGCGCTTGCGATGGCGCGCATACAGGCTTTCAAACGCGCGCAGGTCGCCACCGGCCCAGGCCAGCATCAAGGCTTCATCGGTTGGCAGTGCGCTGGCTTCCACGGCGTACAGGGTAAGGCCTGCAGGCGATGGCGCATAGCCGGTGGCGAGGGCGGGCAGGGCGAGGGTCATGACTCGGAAGGGGCTACGGTCAGCAGGAAAAACGTACGGGCGCACGATTCGGGGTTTACGGGCTTCCATTGCCCCCCGGGTGGCGCGCTATGCTCGGCGGCTCAGGGGAGGCGACGCACTGACGGCGCCAAGAGATTGTCATTTGTCCACGCATGCTGAACCGGCGGAAGAGCCACCACACGAGGCCGTGCTGAGCACGGCGCTCGTGCGCGCGTTGCATGCGCTTCTGCCGGAAACGGCCGTGGTCCGCGTCGGCTGGGACGACCCGCAGCTTGGCCGTGGCCAGGGTGGCTGGCCGCCGCCAGTGGGTGCCGGCCAGGTGGCCGTGGAGCCGGGAATCGGCGAGGGTCAGCATGGCTGGGAATACGACGGAGCGCGGTTGCTGTTGTCGGTAGCCGGGGCGGCGCCTTCGTCGGCCTGGTGGGGGCTGGCCCGGCAGGCGATGGAGCTGGCCCTGCAGCGTGGCCGCCAGGCTGGGCAGATCAAGGCATTGGAAGAGGCCGAGCGGCTGCAGCAGGCGCTGTTCCAGATCGCAGACCTGGCCGGTGCCGACCTGGAGATGGGCGAGATGCTGCGCCACGTGCATGGCGTGCTGGGCACACTGATGTATGCGGAAAACTGCTACATCGTCGAGTACGACGACGTGCGCGACCAGATCCGCTTCCTGTACTTCGCCGATCAGGTGGATGACTTCGTTGCCGATCCGTCGCAGAGCTACGCCGCCAGCGAAATGCCGCGCAGCCTGACCGTGGCGCTGTTACGCCATGGCCGGCCGCTCAGCGGTCCGTCGCGCGAGCTGCTGGCGCGGGTGGTCGATCAGGAACATGACCCGCAGCGCGGTCCGGAAAGTCTCGATTGGCTGGGCGTGCCGATGCTGCGCGATGGTCGCGTCTGCGGTGCCATCGTGGTGCAGAGTTATGAACATGCCGCGCGCTATGGCGAAGCCGAGCGGGCCCTGCTGGGATTCGTTGCCCAGCACGTGCAGACCGCGATGGACCGACGCCAGGCGCAGGTGCGGCTGGAACAGCAGGTGGAACGGCGCACCCAGGAACTGCGACGCGCCAACCACAGCCTGCAGGACGAAGTAACCGAGCGACGTCGCGCCGAACAGCTGCAGACCGCCCTGTACAACATCGCCGAGATGGCGATGTCGGCCGACAGCCTGGCGCAGTTCTACGGACAGGTGCATGGGGTGGTCGGGCGCCTGCTCGACGCTCGCAATTTCTACATCGCCCTGGTCAACCCGGCCGGCAACGGCCTGGACTTCGTCTATTCGGTGGACGAGCACAACGCCAGCCGCGCGCCGCGACCGTTCAGCCGGGGCCTGACCGAGTACGTCGTGCGCAACCGGCGCCCGCTGCTGGCTTCGCGTGGGCAGATCGACGCGTTGCTGGCCAGCGGCGAAGTGCGCGAATCCGGTACGCGCTCGCACTGCTGGCTGGGCGTGCCACTGCTGCGCGACGACGAAGTGGTCGGCGCGATCGTGGTGCAGAGCTACAGCGAGAACAGCATTTTCAGCGTGCATGACCAGCGCCTGCTGACCTTCGTCGCGCAGAACATCGGCACCGGGCTGGCCCGCCAGCGCGACCAGCAGCGGCTGCGCTCGGCGCATGCCGAGCTGGAGAAGCGCGTGGAAGAGCGAACCCGCGAACTGGCCGAGGTCAACGAAAAGCTGCTCGGCCAGATCGGCGAACGCCTGCGCGCCGAGCAGCGCCTGACCCACCAGGCCATGCACGATGCACTGACCGGCCTGCCCAACCGCCTGCACCTGCTGGATCGCCTGCAGGATGCGCTGGCGCTGGCCAGGCGTGAGGGCGGCCCAGTGTTCGCCGTGCTGTTCCTCGACCTGGACCGCTTCAAGCTGGTCAACGACAGCATCGGCCATGCCGCCGGCGACCGCATGCTGGTGGAAGTGGCCAAGCGCATCGTGTCGATGGCCGGCACCGAGGACGTGGTGGCACGCTTGGGCGGCGATGAGTTCGCCGTGTTGCTGCAGTGCCCGCAGGGCTTGGCGCAGGCGTTGGACTTCGGCCAGCGGCTGCTGCTGGCCCTGCAGGAATCGATGTGGATCGCCGGGCGTGAGCTGTTTCCGTCCGGCAGCCTTGGCATCGCCTTGTGGAACCCGCGCTACCGGACCGGTGAGGAGCTGCTGCGCGACGCCGATGCGGCGATGTATCGTGCCAAGGCACAGGGTCATGATCGTTGCGCGATCTTTGACGAGGACATGCGCGAGCAGGCCATGCGCAGCCTTGATCTGGAAGCCGACCTGCGGCGTGCAATCAACAACCACGACTTCGTGCCGTTCTACCAGCCGATCGTGCGTCTGTCCGATGGCGAGGTAGTGGGGCACGAGGCGTTGCTGCGCTGGCAGCACGAGCGCCGTGGCCTGCTGCTGCCGGGGGCGTTCCTGGAGCTGGGTGAGGAAAGCGGCCTGATCGAGCAGGTCGACTGGCTGATCTACGAACAGGTGATTGCCGGCCTGGCCGAGGGCGGGCAGAGTTACGTCTCGGTGAACGTATCACCGCGCCATTTCCGCTCCGCGGAGTTCAGCGACCGCTTGTTCGGCCTGCTGGACGAGTATGGTGCGGATCCGCAGCGACTGCGCCTGGAAATCACCGAGGTGGCGCTGCTGGATGATGGTCCGCACACCCTGCGCATCCTGCAGGGCCTGCGCGAGCGCGGCATCCAGGTGCAGCTGGACGATTTCGGTACCGGCTTCTCGGCGCTGTCCTACCTGCACCGCTTCCCGATCAGTACGCTGAAGATCGACCAGAGTTTCATCGCCGGCCTGCATGGGCCGGAAGTGCAGAGCACGCGCGCGCTGGTCGAGGGCGTGCTGTCGCTGGCGCGCACGCTGGGCATCGAGACCATCGGCGAGGGCATCGAGACCGAGGCGCAGCAGCAGACGCTGCGCGAACTCGGCTGCGACTACGGCCAGGGCTATCTGCTGGGGCGGCCCGCACCGCGGGGCTGCGCGGCGGTCTGAGCCGCCGCGCAGGAAAGCATCAGCGCAGGGCGGCGCGACGCTTTTCGTCGATCCACTTCGAGGCCTGCGCCGGCTGGTAGTTCTTCATCCACTCCAGCATCGCTTCGATGTCCGAGCCGTACCACAGGTCCTGGCGCTGGTCCGGGTGCAGGAAGCGCTCTTCCACCATGCGGTCGATCATGCCGATCAGTGGGGCGTAGAAACCCTCCACGTCGAGGAACGCGCACGGCTTGTTGCCGATGCCCAGCTGGCGCCAGGTCAGCATCTCGAAGATCTCTTCCATGGTTCCGAAGCCGCCGGGCAGCGTGACGAAGCCATCGGCGAGGTCGAACATGCGCGACTTGCGTTCATGCATCGAACCGACGATCTCCAGCTCGGTCAGGCCGCGGTGGGCCACTTCCCAGTCGGCCAGCTGGCGCGGGATCACGCCGGTCACTTCGCCGCCGGCGGCGAGCACGGCATTGGCCACGGTTCCCATCAGGCCGACATTGCCGCCGCCGTACACCAGGCGCATCCCGTCGCGGGCGATGCGGTCGCCTAGGGCCAGGGCGCGTTCGGTATAGGCCGGCTTGCTGCCAGCGTTGGAACCACAGTACACACAGATCGATTTCATGGATCTTCCTGTCTCTTGGCCGGAAACGAAAACGCCCCATCGCCGACCGCAGAGCGGTCAGGGACGGGGTGTCTATGGAGTATGGACCTTCGCGGTTGCCGTCTGTAGAGCCGAGCCACGCTCGGCTGCCCCTCGTTCAGACCGCGGTGGGCCCCTGTAGAGCCGAGCCATGCTCGGCTGCACTTCGTTCAGACCGCGGTGGGCCCCTGTAGAGCCGAGCCATGCTCGGCTGCTCTTCGTTCAGATCGCGGCTACGGCTGAGTCGAGCAAGCTCGACTCTACAAAGAACGAGACTTACGCCGCCGCTGCCTGCTCGCGGCGCGGGCCTTCACGCAGCGCGCGGCCGACCATCCCCACCAGCAGGTCCAGCTCTTCGCTGTCCATGCCGAAGTGCGGAGTGAAGCGCAGCGAGTTCTCGCCACCGTGGATCACGTTGATGCCGTGCTGGCGCAGCCATTCCTCGGTGGAGTTGGCGCCGTAGCACTTGAATTGCGGCGCCAGTTCGCAGGAGAACAGCAGGCCGGTGCCCTGCACCTTGGTGATCAGTCCGCCCAGCTCGTTCTTCAGCTGTTCAAGCTTGCGCACGGCCTCGGCACCACGCCCGGCGATGTTGGCGCGCACCTGCGGGGTCAGCTGGGCCAGGGTGGCGCAGGCCACGTCCAGCGCACGCGGGTTGCTGGTCATCGTGTTGCCATAGATGCCCTTGCGGTACAGCTGCGCGGCATGCTCGGTCACCGCCAGCACCGACAGCGGGTACTGCGCGGCGTTGAGCGCCTTGGAGTAGGTCTCCATGTCCGGCGGGTCCAGGCCTTCGAAGCCCGGGTAATCGACCACCGAGAGCACGCCATGCGCACGCAGGCCGGCCTGGATCGAGTCGAGCAGCAGCAGGCTGCCATGGGCACGGGTCAGTTCGCGGGCGACGGCATAGAACGACGGCGGCACCGAGCGGCCCGGGTCGCCTTCGCCCATCACCGGTTCCAGAAACACCGCCTCGATGAACCACTGGTTGCGCGCGGCATCCTCGAACACCTTGCGCAGGCCAGCTTCGTCGTACGGCGCCACGGTGATCACCGAATCCTCGCCACGGTAGCTGGCCAGGTGCTGCATGTAGCTCTTGCGGCTTGAGTCCGAATAGAGGGCAGGGCGGTCGGTACGGCCGTGGAAGCTGCCTTTGACCACCACGCGCTTGATCGCAGCACCGGCGTGGCGTGCGCCCGGGTCGGTCTGCAGCTTGGCGTTGACGTCGGCGATGCGCGCGGCCAGGCCGACCGCCTCGGAACCGGAATTCAGGCACATGAAACGGGCGAACGGGCAGCCGCCACGGCGGTGGCCGATCTCGGCGCGCAGGGCGGTGATGAAGCGCTGCTGCGACAGGCTGGGGGTCATGATGTTGGCCATAACCTGCGGGCGGGCCATCGCCTCCAGCACGGCGTCCGGGGTGTGCCCGAAGCCGAGCATGCCGTAGCCGCCGGCGTCGTACAGCACGGCGCCTTTCAGGGTGACCACCCACGGGCCGCGTGCAGCCAGTGCCACGTATGGGGTCACCGCGTCATCGGCGTAGAAATTGACGAAACCGTCCTGCATCGCGTCGATCTGCGCCTGTTCGTCCTGCGCCAGCAGCGGCCCCAGGTCGGCCTGCACGCGCGCGAATTCCTCGGCGGCGGCGTCCACCGCGGCGATCAGCTGCGGGTGGTTGGCGGACAGGGCGGTCAGGGTGGCGTCGTCCAGGCCGGAGGTGAGGCGGGTGCCGGGCTGGTTGCGCAGGGGGGCGAGGCGTTCGATGAAGCTCATTGCAGATCTCCTGAAACAATGGGTCGCACGGGTCTTCAAAAGCAAAACGCGCGTCATCACGCGCGCTTGGGGCAGGCTCGTGCAGCGGACTTCCGACTCGATGCTAGCACTTGTTTTTTTGCGCGATAACCCCGCAGAAACCTGCTGCATAGCAGCATTTTGCGCGACGTTCGCCGCGAAGCACGCCGGCTCGCAGACGCTGGACGTACAATGCGCGCCATTGTCGACCTGTTGCCGCCCACTGCCTTGAAGAAGTCCGATTTCAACTACGACCTGCCGGCTGAACTGATCGCGCAGGCGCCCCTGGCCGAACGTTCCGCAAGCCGCCTGCTGCTGGTGCCTCCGGCGCCCGATGCCTTCACCGACCTGCAGGTGCGCGACTTGCCGTCGCTGCTGCAGCCGGGCGACCTGCTGGTGTTCAACGACACCCGGGTGATCCCGGCGCGCCTGTTCGGGCAGAAGGCCAGTGGCGGCCGCGTGGAGATTCTGATCGAGCGCCTGCTGGGTGGCCAGCAGGCCCGCGCGCAGGTGGGCGCCAGCAAGTCGCCCAAGGCCGGCAGCCGCATCGCGCTGGATGCCGGTGGCGAAGCCGAGGTGCTGGGTCGCGATGGCGAGTTCTACGTGCTGCAGTTCCATGTGCCGGAATCGCTGGAACAGTGGCTGCTGCATGCCGGCCGCCTGCCGCTGCCGCCCTATATCCAGCGCGAGCCGGGTGTGGATGACCGCGAGCGCTACCAGACCGTGTTCGCGCGTGAAGTGGGCGCGGTGGCCGCGCCGACCGCCGGCCTGCATTTCGACGAACCGCTGCTGGCCGCATTGAAGGACAAGGGTGTGGACTTTGGCCACGTCACCCTGCACGTGGGTGCGGGCACCTTCCAGCCGGTGCGTGCCGATGACCTGAAGGACCACGTGATGCACCGCGAGTGGCTGAATGTCGGTGCCGAGCTGGTGCAGCAGGTGCGGCGCACGCGCGCCGCTGGCGGCCGCGTGATCGGCGTCGGCACCACCGTGGTGCGCGCGCTGGAAAGCGCGATGCGCGATGGCGAGCTGCTGCCGTTTGCCGGCGAGACGCAGATCTTCATCACCCCGGGCTACCGCATCCGCAGCGTCGACGCGATGGTGACCAATTTCCACCTGCCGGAAAGCACGCTGCTGATGATGATTTCCGCGTTTGCCGGCAAGGAGCGCGTGTTCGAGGCTTACCAGCACGCGATCGAACAGCGCTACCGGTTCTTCAGCTACGGCGACGCGATGCTGCTGTTCCCGCAGGCGGGGTAGGGCGCTGACCTCTGCCTGCTTGTGGTGGGTGCGCACCGTTGGTGCGCACTTGCAGATGACTGAAGGCCAGGGAAGCCACGCATGGCGTGGCTCTACTGTCTTCGGCGCTGTAGTAAATCCACGCCATGCGTGGATCATTCCTTCCGCAAGTGGGTTCCGCCGGGCTGCTCAGCCCACATCCACCTTGCATTCGCTGAGCGGAACGGACTGGCCGTCGGAGATGATCAGGTGGTCATCTTCAATGCGGGCCAGGCTAAGGCCGAGGTTGCGTGCCCCGGCTTCCACAGCCTTCCGCCATCCATCCAGATCGCCGTGGAAGGAAAGGGCGAGGAAGCGCTGGCCGTTGGGTAGGGTTATCCGGCAGCTGTCCGATACGATGCCACCGCTGCTCGCGGTGAACTCGCCAGCAGAGGCCAGCAATTTGCGGAACTGACTTGAAGCGCTGCTGGTATGGAAATCCTCGTAATAGATGAACTCCACTCCGGCCACAGGATTTATACCCGGGGCGATTCGATCGGCTCGTTGCTCGATTTTTCCCCCAAGAATTGCTTCTAGTACCTCGCGGTCACTTCTATTCATCTTGGGCCTGATTTCCTGGCGAAGTACGTAGTCCGCCCATCTTGGAGGGGCGACCAGTCAGGGCCAAGGCCAGATGCGACAGTCCAGCAGCCGCGTCGCTCAGGTCATTGGTTCCGTTCAGGCCTGAATGGGCGGTCGCCCCGGTTTTGGGAGACAATGGGCGACTATTTGCCTGAACGACCGCTCCATGTCCCGATTGCAGTTTCAGCTCAAGACCCGCGACGGCCGTGCCCGCCGTGGCCGCCTGACCTTCCCGCGTGGCACGGTGGAAACGCCGGCCTTCATGCCGGTGGGGACCTATGGCTCGGTCAAGGGCATCCTGCCGGACCAGGTGCGTTCGCTGGGCGCCGAGATCATCCTCGGCAACACGTTCCACCTGTACCTGCGCCCGGGCCTGGACATCATCGCCGACCACGGCGGCCTGCACGGCTTCTGCCGCTGGGATGGCCCGATCCTGACCGACTCCGGCGGCTTCCAGGTGTTCTCGCTGGCCCACCGCCGCAAGATCACCGAGCAGGGCGTGACCTTCGCCTCGCCCACCGACGGTGCCCGCGTGTTCCTGGGCCCGGAAGAGAGCATGAAAATCCAGAAAGTGCTCGATTCGGACGTGGTGATGATCTTTGACGAGTGCACCCCGTACCCGGCTACCGAGGATGTGGCGCGCCGCTCGATGGAGCTGAGCCTGCGCTGGGCCCAGCGCAGCCGCAACGCGCATGACGAGCTGGGCAACGACGCGGCCCTGTTCGGCATCGTCCAGGGTGGCGTGCATACTGACCTGCGCAGCCGCTCGGCCGAGGCCCTGCAGGCGATCGGCTTCGACGGTTACGCCATCGGTGGCCTGGCCGTGGGCGAGCCGGAGCACGAGCGCAACGCCATGCTCGACCACCTGGACCCGGAACTGCCGGGCGACCGCCCGCGCTACCTGATGGGCGTGGGCCGGCCGGAGGACCTGGTCGAGGGTGTCGCACGTGGCGTGGACATGTTCGACTGCGTGATGCCGACCCGCAACGCGCGCAACGGTCACTATTTCACCTCGTTCGGCACCGTCCGCATCCGCAATTCCCAGTACGCACGGGACATGGATCCGATCGAGCCCGGCTGCGGCTGCGTGGCCTGCACCGGCGGTTACACGCGTTCGTACCTGCGCCACCTGGACCGCTGCAACGAGATGCTGGCGCCGATGCTGGGCACCCTGCACAACCTGTTCTATTACGAAAAGCTCATGGCCGACATCCGTGCGGCCATCGAGGCGGGAACCTTCCTGGCCTTCCGTGAGTCTTTCTACGCGGCACGCGGGGCGGTCGCGCCGCCCCTGTAACCCGAACACCCCCTGCCAAACGGCCCAAGGACGAACGCCCGGGGCCGTGGCATACTTCAAGGCTGACCCAGATCCGCGGTCGACACCCCGTGCCCGTGAAAGGGCCGGAGCGCCGCCCAACCAAAGGACCAACGATGAACCTGCTTGCCTTCCTGATTCCCGCCGCCCACGCCCAGGCCGCCGGCGGCCAACCGCAGGGCATGGGCCTGACCACGCTGCTGTTCCCGGTCATCCTGATCGCCATCATGTACTTCCTGATGATCCGCCCGCAGATGAAGCGGCAGAAGGAGCACAAGGCCATGCTGGAGAAGATCAAGCGTGGCGACGAAGTGCTGACCAACGGCGGCATCGCCGGCATCGTCACCGACATCGGCGACAACTTCATCACCATTGAAGTGGCGGACAACGTGCGCATCCGCGTGCAGAAGGGCGCTGTCGGCAACGTGCTGCCGGCCGGTACCCTGAAGTCGGCCCAGTAAGCCACTCCCTTTCCGATGCACAACCGCGGCGCCGGGGATGGCGCCGCGCGGGACCCAAGCAATGCTCGAATTTCCACGCTGGAAGTACGTCGTCATCCTGATCGTACTGGCGCTCAGCGCGCTGTACGCGCTGCCCAACATCTACCAGAAGGACCCGGCCCTCCAGATCACCGCCAACCGTGGCGGCCAGATCGACGATGCACTGCGTGACCGTGTGCTGGCCGACCTGAAGACGGCCGGTGTCACCACCATCGGTGTCGAGAAGGAAGGGGAAAGCCTGATTGTCCGCCTGCCGGACCTGAAGGCGCAGTCCGCTGCCAGCGACGCCCTGCGTGACACGGTCGGTGAAAAGTACACCGTGGCCCTGAACCTGGCCTCGACCGTGCCGGACTGGCTGGCCAACCTCGGCGGTCGCCCGATGGTGCTGGGCCTGGACCTTCAGGGTGGCGTGCACTTTGTGCTGCAGGTCGACCAGAAGGCCGCCCTGGACAAGCGCCTGGACGCCTACACAGAAGACGTGCGCAGCACGCTGCGTGACGCCCGCATCCCGTACCAGTCGGTGGAACGCCGCGCTGACAACAGCATCGTGGCGAACCTGAGCCCGTCCGCCGGTGACGACGCCGCGCAGCGTGCCCGCACTGCCCTGGTGAAGGCGCAGCCGACCCTCGGCTACGACGTCAGTGGCAATCGCATCACGGTGACCGTGCCGGAAACCGAGATCACCCAGATCGCCAACGGCGCCATCGAGCAGAACATCAACACCCTGCGCAACCGCGTGAACCAGCTCGGTGTGGCCGAGCCGATCATCCAGCGCCAGGGTGCCGACCGCGTGGTGGTGCAGCTGCCGGGCGTGCAGGACACCGCCGAAGCCAAGCGCATGATCGGTGCCACCGCTACCCTGGAGTACCGGGCCGTGGTGGACGGTAATGCACAGGACGCCATCAACTCCGGGCGCATTCCGCCGGAAGCGAAGGTCTACCAGCGTCGTGATGGCGGTGGTCCGGTCCTGCTGAACAAGCGCGTGATCGTCACCGGTGACCAGATGGTCGGCGCGCAGGCGGTGACCGATTCGAACAGCGGCTCTCCGGCGGTCAGCGTGACGCTGAACAATGTCGGCGGCCAGCGCATGTTCGACTTCACCAGCGCCAACGTGAACAAGCCGATGGCGGTGGTCTACACCGAGCGCGTGCCGACCGTGACCGTCGTCGACGGCCAGGAAGTGCGTGGCTTCAAGGTCAACGAGGAAGTGATCTCGGTGGCCAACATCAACGGCGTGTTCGGCAAGAACTTCCAGACCACCGGCCTGCAGAAGAAGGAAGCCGAGGACCTGGCCAAGCTGCTGAAGTCCGGCTCGCTGGCCGCGCCGATGGACTTCGTCGAAGAGCGCGTGGTGGGCCCGAGCCTGGGCGCCGAGAACGTCAAGAACGGTATGCGCGCGGTGGTGTTCGCATTCCTGTTCACCCTGGTGTTCTTCAGCGTCTACTACCGCATGTTCGGCGTGATCACCTCGATCGCGATGCTGTTCAACCTGCTGATCGTGGTGGCGGTGATGTCGCTGTTCGGCGCGACCATGACCCTGCCGGGCTTCGCCGGCCTGGCGTTGTCGGTCGGCCTGTCGGTGGACGCCAACGTGCTGATCAACGAGCGTATCCGTGAAGAGCTGCGTGCCGGCGTGCCGGGCAAGACCGCGATCGTGACCGGTTACGAGCGTGCTTCCGGCACCATCCTCGACGCCAACCTGACCGGCCTGATCGTCGGTGTGGCGCTGTTCGCATTCGGTACCGGTCCGCTGAAGGGCTTCGCGCTGACCATGATCATCGGTATTTTCGCCTCCATGTTCACCGCGATCACCGTGTCGCGTGCGCTGGCGACGCTGATCTACGGCCGCCGCAAGAAGCTCCAGAACGTGGCCATCTGACGGGACGACACGCACATGAAACTGTTTCCGCTGCACATCCTCCCGAACGACACCAAGATCGACTTCATGCGCTGGCGCCATGTCGCGATGGTCGTCACGGTCATCGTGTTCCTGGCCTCGGTTGCCATCATCGGCTTCAAGGGCTTCAACTACGCTCTGGACTTCACCGGCGGCACCCTGATCGAAGCCCGCTTCGACAAGGCCGTGGACGTCGAGCAGGTCCGTACCAAGCTCGAGGAAAGTGGCTTCGACGGTGCCCAGGTGCAGAGCGTCGGTGGCAACACCGATCTGCTGATCCGCCTGGCCCCGCACGGTGAGCACGCTGCCGGTACCGGCGACGCCGCGCACGAGGACAAGGCCACCGCCGCCGCCGTGGTGAAGGCACTGTCCACCGCCGACAACCAGGCCACCGTGCTCCGCAACGAGTTCGTGGGCCCGCAGATCGGCAAGGACCTGGCGATGAATGGCCTGTATGCCACCATCTTCATGCTGGCCGGCTTCCTGATCTACATCGCGGTGCGCTTCGAATGGAAGTTCGCGGTCACCGCCAGCATCGTGGCGATGTTCGATCTGATCGTGACGGTCGCTTACGTGTCCCTGCTGGGCCGTGAGTTCGACCTGACCGTGCTGGCCGGCCTGCTGTCGGTGATGGGCTTTGCGATCAACGATCTGATCGTGGTCTTCGACCGCGTCCGTGAGAACTTCCGCAGCCTGCGCGTGGACTCGATGGAAGTGCTGAACCGTTCGATCAACCAGACGCTGTCGCGTACGGTGATCACTGCGGTGATGTTCTTCCTGTCGGCGCTTGCCCTGTACATGTACGGCGGCAGCTCGATGGAAGGCCTGGCCGAGACGCACATGATCGGTGCGGTGATCGTGGTGCTGTCCTCGATCCTGGTGGCGGTGCCGATGCTGACGATCGGTTTCCTGCGCGTCAGCAAGCAGGACCTGCTGCCGAAGGCGAAGGACATCGAGGCCCTGGCCCGTCGCCCGTAAGCACCCGCTGCACGCAACACACAGAGAACCCCGCGCAAGCGGGGTTTTTTGTGTGCAGGGCTTGCAGCCCTGCACCCGCGGTAGTGCCGGCCGCTGGCCAGCAACAGCAATAGCAACAGCGGGCATTCCGTGGAATGGTGGGGCCATGTGGATTGGCAGGACACGCCGTAAACCCATCCATGGGGGCTCGATGGCGCCATCCATGGCGCCAACGGTCCTGCCAACCCACATGGCCCCACCTCTGACAGATTCCTGCGGCTGTTGGATCGCGCGGCTGTTGGTAGGTGTCGACCTTGGTCGACACATCTGTCAGATATTGAATGAATTCAACCGTGCCGACCAACGGTCGGCACCCACCAACAGCAGCGGCGACATGTCCAACAGATCGCGGAAATCTGTCGAAGGCGGGGTGGGTCCGGTTGCGGGGGTGTCCGCGGCATGGATGCCGCGGCCAAGCCTCCATGGAAGGATTTACGGCGTCCCCCGCAACCGGACCCACCCCGCCAACCCACAGGAACCCAGCTTTCGACGTTGACGTTGCTCTGGCTTCCAGCGGGTGCAGGGTGCAACCCTGCAGAACAAACCCCACCCTACGCCGCCGTCGGTTGTGCAATCTTCCCCCGCGCACTACGATCCTGCGGTTCGCGCGCGCAGGCGCGCGCCCGTATTCCTGCTGAGCGCCCCGTGCGCCGCATCTGCCAACCCGAGGTATCCATGGTCATCAAACCGCGCGTCCGCGGCTTCATCTGCGTCACCACCCACCCGACCGGCTGCGAAGCCGCGGTCAAGCAGCAGATCGACTACATCCGCGCACGTCCGCCGATCCAGAATGGTCCCAAGCGCGTGCTGGTGATCGGCGCCTCCACCGGCTACGGCCTGGCTGCGCGCATCACTGCCGCCTTCGGCAGTGGCGCCGCCACCCTGGGCATCTTCTTCGAACGCCCGGGTAGTGAAACCAAGCCGGGCACCGCGGGCTGGTACAACTCGGCCGCGTTCCACAAGTACGCCGACGAAGCTGGCCTGTACGCCAAGAGCATCAACGGCGATGCCTTCTCCGATGAAGTGAAGGCCAGGACCATCGAGATGATCAAGGCCGATCTCGGCCAGGTCGACCAGGTCGTCTACAGCCTTGCCGCGCCGCGCCGCAAGCACCCGAAAACCGGAGAGATCATCAGCTCCGCGCTGAAGCCGATCGGCGAGCCGATCACCCTGCGTGGCCTGGATACCGACAAGGAAGTGCTGACCGAGACCCATCTGCAGCCGGCCACCCCGGAAGAAATCGCTGGCACCGTCGCGGTGATGGGTGGCGAGGACTGGCAGATGTGGATCGATGCGCTGGCCGACGCTGGCGTGCTGGCCAATGGCTGCACCACCACCGCCTTCACCTACGTGGGCGAAGAGATCACCCAGGCGATCTACTGGAATGGCTCGATTGGTGCGGCCAAGAAGGACCTGGACAACAAGGTGCTGGGCCTGCGCGAGAAGCTGGCCAAGATCGGTGGCGACGCGCGCGTGTCGGTGCTGAAGGCCGTGGTCACCCAGGCCAGCTCGGCCATTCCGACCATGCCGCTGTACCTGTCGCTGTTGTTCAAGGTGATGAAGGAAAAGGGCACGCACGAAGGCTGCATCGAACAGCTCGACGTGCTGTACGACATCCTCTACGGCGGCAAGGCCGATGGCGTGGCGGTCGATCGTCTGCGCCACGACCTGGTCGATGGCGATGGCCACACCGTCGCGCTGGTCGATGACGAAGGCCGCCTGCGTGCCGATTACAAGGAAATGGCCGCGGACGTGCAGGGCAAGGTGGTCGCGCTGTGGCCGCAGGTGACCAACGAGAACCTGTACGAGATCAGCGATCTGGCCGGCTACAAGGCCGATTTCCTGCGCCTGTTCGGTTTTGGCGTGGAGGGTGTCGACTACGAGGCCGACGTCAATCCGGACGTGAAGATCGAAAACCTGGTCGACATGACCTGATCAACGAAGAGGCCGGCGAAAGCCGGCCTTCTCTTTGGGTGGTGCCGGCCAGCGGCCGGCACTACCATCGGTCATCCGAACTCGAAACCCATCTCCGGCAACGCCGGGCCGACGAAGTCGCCCTGCACGTAGTCCACGCCGGCACTGAACAGCAACGTCATCGAATTGGCATCGCTGACGAATTCGGCGATGGTGCGGATGCCGGCTTCCTGCGCGCGCGCGGTGATCTGGCTGATGCGGTCGATGTTCTCGCGGGTGGCCGCAAGGTCACTGGTGAAGCCGCGGTCCAGCTTGAGGAACTGCGGCTGGAAGTGGGCCAGCAGCTGGAACGAATCCAGCCCCGAACCGAACTGCTCCAAGCCGATGCGGCAGCCCAGCGGTGCCACTTCGGCAAGGAACTGCTGTGCACTGCGCAGGTGGGTGAACACCTTCGCTTCCGGTGCATGCAGCCACAGCCGTTCGCCGGGCACACCCTGAGCCTGCAGCTCGCGGCGCAGGGTAGCGATCATCTGCGGGTCGTCGAACGATTCCGGCGTCACTTTCACCAGCATCTGCGTGGCATGGCCTTCGCGTGCACGCTGGCCCAGCACCGCGATGGCCCGTGACACCACCCAGCGGTTGATGTCGGCCAGCAGGCCGTGCTCCTCCGCGATACCGAGGAACGCGGTCGGGCTCAGCAGTTCGCCGTTGTGCTCCAGGCGCAGGTAGGCCTCGTACAGCTCCAGTGACTCGCCCTGCAGGTTCAGCACTGGCTGGTAGTGCAGCTGGAAGCCGTCACCGGCCAGCGCTTCACGGATACGGGCGACCCAGCGCAGCACGCGTTCTTCCTCCACGCGGTCGGCGGCGGCCGGGTCGAAGATGCGGCAGGTGTTGCCCAGTTCTGCGGCGGCCTGCGTGCATTCGCTGGCGCGTGCCAGCACCTGGCCGATACTGGCGATCTTCTCGCCCACCTGCACGCCACCGATGCTGACCGTTACCGTGGCCGAGCGTGCGCCGATGCTGAAGACGTGCGCGGCGTAGGCTTCGCGGATGCGCTCGGCCAGTGCCACGGTCTGCGCGTACGGCCCGGCCTGCAGCACGGCGAAATTGTGTTCGCCGAAGCGGGCCAGCTGCGCGTCTTCGCCAACGACTTCGGCCAGCAGCGCGGCGAGCGCGCCGATCAGGGTGTCGGCCGAGGCCAGGCCAATGTCCGGCAGCAGGCGCGCGTAGTGGTCCGGCTCGATCAGCAGCAGGCCGAACTGGCCTTCGCTGCGCCCGGCCTGGGCCACCGCGCTTTCCAGCTGCAGCATGAAGGTCGGGCGATTGAGCAGGCCGGTGACCTGGTCGCGCTGGCGCAGGTCCTCGACCTCACGTGCCAGCTCGGGGTCGAATTCCATGCGGCGGCGGAGCACCACCTGCAGGCAGGATTCACCTTCGTAGGTGGCAGCGGCAAACTCCATCGTCGCCGGGAACGCGCTGCCATCCTCGTGGCGCGCGTCGAGCTGGTACTGCGGCGGCGGCGCCTCGCCACGGCTCAGCCCCTTCAGCAGCTGCTTGAAGCCCTCCACGTGCTGGGCGGCGACCATGTCCAGCAGCGAGATGCCTTCGATGTCGTCGAAATGCTCGTAACCGAACATCTCCAGATAGGCATCGTTGGCGCGGATGTGCATGCCTTCATGCACGTAGGCGATGGGGTCGCGCGAGGAGGCGATCAACGCATCGCAGCGGCGCTCGGTTTCGCGCATCTGTGCCTCGATGCGGCGCAGGCCACGACGCGCCTGCAGGTCCACCCACTGGTCACGGACCACGGCGAGCAGATGCTCCGGACGTTGGCGCAGGGCGAGGGCACGGATGCCGTGGCTGCTGGCCTGCACCAGTTCATCCTCGTCGATGCGCTCGGCCAGCAGCACCAGCGGAATGTCCTTGCCGCTGGCAGCAATATGCTGGGCCACCAGCGGCAGCGGGATGCCCTGGGAGGGCGAAGCCAGCACCAGGTCGATGGCCTGGCTGGCCAGCACCTGGGCCAGCTCGGCTGCATCCTGCGGACGCCACGGGCGTACCGCGATGCCGCTGTTGCGCAGCGTGCTGACGATGGCTTCGGCATTCTCGCCGCTGTCATCGACGATCAGCAGGCGGATGGTGATGTCGTTCGCGTTCTGCATGCACTGCTCCCCAATCTGCAAATCTAGATACACGATGCGCGGCGAACCGTCCATGCGCGCACCCCTTGCACGCATTGAACGGCGATGTGGTTCACACCACGCCACCGGCTGCGTGGCCGCTGGCCCAGGCCCACTGGAAGTTGTAGCCGCCCAGCCAGCCGGTCACATCCAGCACCTCGCCGACGAAATGCAGGCCGGGTACGCGCTTGGATTCCATCGTCGAGGACGAGACCTCGGCAGTATCCACGCCGCCCAGGGTGACCTCGGCGGTGCGGTAGCCCTCGGTGCCACTGGCCACCAGCGGGAACGCGCCCAGCAGCTGTGCGGCCTGGCGCAGCACCGGCTCGTCCAGCTGGCGCACGGGCCGGTCGGGCAGCCAGTGTTCGCACAACCGCTGTGCCAGCCGCTTCGGCAGTACCTCGCCCAGCACCGTGCGCAGCTCGGCGGCAGGCCGCTCGCGCTTCATCTGGCGCAACCACTCGCCGGCATCGTGGCCGGGCAGCAGGTCCAGCTCCAGCGCGTCGCCGGGTTGCCAGAACGAGGAGATCTGCAGGATCGCCGGGCCACTCACGCCGCGATGGGTCAGCAGCATGAAATTCTGGAAGCTCTTTCCGTTGCAGCGCGCCTCGATGGGCAGAGCGACGCCGCTGAGATCGGCCAGCCGTTCCTGGTGCTTGCCGCTGAGCGTCAGCGGCACCAGCCCGGCGCGGGTCGGCAGCACCTGGTGGCCGAACTGTCGGGCCACTTCATAGCCGAAGCCGGTGGCGCCCATGCTGGGAATGGACAGGCCGCCGGTGGCCACCACCAGCGAGGCGCAATGGAACAGGCCCTGCGTGGTGTGCACGCGGAAACCATCGCTGCCATGCTCGATGCGCTGCACGCTGCAGTCGGTACGCACCTGCACGCCTGCCGCCTGGCATTCGTCCACCAGCATCTTCACGATCTGCTTGGACGAGACATCGCAGAACAACTGGCCCAGCTCTTTTTCGTGATACGCGATGCCGTGCTTGCTGATCAGCTCGATGAAGTGCCAGGGCGTGTAGCGCGCCAGCGCCGACTTGCAGAAGTGCGGGTTGGTCGACAGGAAGTTGGCCGGGGTGGTGCCGGTGTTGGTGAAGTTGCAGCGGCCACCGCCGGACATCAGGATCTTCTTGCCGACCTTGTTGGCATGGTCGATCACCTGCACCTGGCGGCCGCGCTGGCCAGCCGTGATTGCGGTCATCAGCCCGGCCGCACCGGCGCCGACGACAACCACGTCGCAACGGATCGTGCTCATGCCTTGGCGCGCTTGCGCCAGTTCGGGATCACGTCGAGCTGGATCTGGTCGTTGAGCAGCTGCACTTCACCGTCCTGGATCAGCACGCTCCAGCGCATGGCGCGCTGGATCTGCTGGCCCCAGCGCTCGACGAATTCACCGTCCAGATCAACCACCGAGAGATTGTCTAAGCGTGCTAGGCCCTTGCTCTGCTTGCCCCACCAGATCTCCGAGGCGTTGCCGCCGTAGTTGATCACCTGCACCTGGCGGCTGCGATTGCTGGCCTTGCGGATGCGCGATTCGTCCGGATGGCCCAGGTCGATCCACTGCAGGATGTCGCCGGTGTAGTCGTGTTCCCACAGATCGGGCTCGTCATCGGTGCTCAGGCCGCGGCCGAATTCCAGGCGGTCGCCGGCGTTCAGCGCGAAGGCGAGCAGGCGCACCATCAGGCGATCGTCGGTCTCGGACGGGTGCTGGGCCAGGGTCAGGTTGTGGGTCGCGTAGTAGCCGCGATCCATGTCGCTGATCTGCAGTTCGGCCTTGCGGATGGTGGCGGTGAGGGCCATGGGGGGTCCGTGGACTAAAGACGACAATGATAGAGGTTTGCTCCAGGGGTGTCCGTTGCCGGTCTGTCTGCGCAGCGTCAACGGTGGCACTCTTGCGCTCTTTTCCGTGGCCGGAGTGAACGCCATGACCTTGCCCAGCCGCCTGCAGCTGCCACCCGGCCACTGGTCCAGCCTGCTCGATGGCCTGTGCGCGCGTTTCCCGCGCATCGACCGTGCGCAATGGCAGGACCGCTTCGCCCGAGGCCGGGTGCAGGATGCGCAGGGCAGCGCACTGGCGCCGGACATGCCTTGGCAGGTGGGGCTGGAAATCCAGTACTTCCGCGAGGTGGCCGACGAGCCGGTGATTCCCTTCGCCGAGACCATCCTGCATCTGGATGCGCACCTGCTGGTGGCCGACAAGCCGCACTTCCTGCCGGTGACGCCGGCCGGTGGGTATGTACGCGAAACCCTGCTGTCGCGCCTGGTCGCACGCACCGGCAACACCGAACTGGCGCCGCTGCACCGCCTGGACCGGCTGACCGCCGGCCTGGTGCTGTTTTCCACCCAGGCAGGCACGCGTGATGCCTACCAGCGGCTGTTCCGCGAACGGCGCATCGGGAAGACCTACGAGGCGCTGGCACCGGCGCTGCCGGGGCTGGAGTTTCCGCTGCAGCGGGACAGTCGTCTGGTGCCGGGGGAGCCGTTCTTCCGCATGGCCGAAGTGCCGGGCGAGCCCAATGCCCGCAGCCGGATCGAGCTGATCGAGGCCGAGGGGCCGGTCTGGCGCTACCGGTTGCGGCCGGAAACCGGCCGCAAACACCAGCTGCGCGTGCATATGGCGATGCTGGGCGCCCCCATCGAGGGCGATGACCTGTATCCGCAGCTGAGGCCGCGCCCGGATGAAACGGTCGAGTCACCCCTGCAGCTGCTGGCGCAGGGGCTGGCCTTCGACGATCCATTGAGTGGGGAGCCCAGGCGGTTCAGCAGTCAGCGTCGCCTGTGCCTGCCGGGCCAGAGCGGGTAGGGCCGTTCAGCGAACCGGGCGCCGCGCAAGCCAGCGGTCCAGCTCGGCGGCGAACAGCTGCCGGTCGCGCGGGCCCAGCGGCGGTGGGCCCCCGGTCTGCACCCCGGCGCCGCGCAGCTCTTCCATGAAATTGCGCATCGACAGCCGCTCGGCCATGTTGTTCGGGGTGTACAGCTGGCCACGCGGGTTCAGCGCCACCGCCTTCTTCTCCAGCACCAGCGCGGCCAGCGGGATGTCCTGGGTGACCACCAGGTCACCGGCGGCGACCCGCTCGACGATGGCGCTGTCGGCCACGTCCAGGCCCTGGGGGACCTGGATCGAGCGCAGCCAGCGCGAGGGCGGGGTCCGGATCCACTGGTTGGCGACCAGGGTCAGCTCGATCCCAACGCGTTCAGCGGCCCGGAACAGGATGTCGCGAATGACGGTGGGGCAGGCGTCCGCGTCTACCCAGATGCGTGGGAGAGCGGGTTCAGCTTGGGTTTCAGCTTCAGTCATTTACCCAGTGTAGGGTAGGAAAATCCTGAATGGGGACTCGGGGTTAGCCTCGATCGGCTGCCAGCCCTTGTCACGTCTAGCGGGCGGGGTCTGCCCATGAACGTCCGGGCTATCGCTTTTTGCAGAAAACACGCGTATCGTTCGTCCCACTGTGTTTGCTAGGGTCACCGTGAATCGTGGCCTGGTGCAGTTGATCTCACGATCCGCTCATCGATCCGCTTTACCAACGCCTGCAACTCAGTCTCGGCCCCGATACCCGGTGGCTGCGATTTTTTCAACATGTGTTTCAGGAGTTAGTCAAATGTCTGATCGTCAGACCGGCACCGTCAAGTGGTTCAACGACGCCAAGGGCTTCGGCTTCATCACCCCGGAAAGCGGCCCGGACCTGTTTGTGCACTTCCGTGCCATCCAGGGCACCGGCTTCAAGACCCTGCAGGAAGGCCAGAAGGTTACCTTCATCGCCGTCCAGGGTCAGAAGGGTATGCAGGCTGACCAGGTGCAGGCGGTCTAATCCGTCTGCTACCGTTTGGTAGCCAGAACGCCGGAAGCGAAAGCTTCCGGCGTTTTTTATTGCCCGCTGTTTTGTAGAGTCGAGCTTGCTCGACTGTCTCTGAAAAGCAGTCGAGCAAGCTCGACTCTACAAAAGACATGCAGCCGGGCAGGCTAAGATCAGATGAATCCTCCCATCGCGGAACCGTCCATGCGCATCGTCCACCATCTGGAAAACTCCCGTTCCCTGCGCGTGCTGTGGATGCTGGAGGAGCTGGGGTTGGACTACGAGCTGCGTCGCTATCCGCGCGATCCGAAGACGCTGCTGGCGCCGCCGGAACTGCGACAGGTGCATCCGCTGGGCAAGTCGCCGGTATTGCAGGATGGTGAGCTGGTGCTGGCCGAATCCGGCGCCATCCTCGATTACCTTGCCGACCGCTACGACACCCAGCGCCAGCTGTCGCCGTCGCCGACGCCCGCCGAGGGTGCCGAGCGCATCGCTTACCGCTACTGGCTGCACTACGCCGAAGGCTCGGCGATGCCGCCGCTGCTGCTGACCCTGGTGATGGGCCGCATCCGCAATGCGCCGATGCCGTTTTTCGCGCGCCCGATCGCACGCAGCATCGCCGACAAGGCCGAGCGCGGCTTCATCGGTCCGCAGCGGCGCCTGCACCTAGACTGGATGGAGCGCCGCCTGGCCGAAAGCCCGTGGTTTGCCGGCGAGCGCTTCAGTGCGGCCGACATCCAGATGAGCTTCCCGATCCAGGCCGCTGCCGCGCGCGGTGGTGGCCTCGACGACAAGCCGGCACTGCGTGGCTTCCTCAAGCGTATCGGTGAGCGCCCGGCCTACCAGCGTGCCGAGGCCCACGGCGGCCACCTGCAGGCGCTCAGCGGCAATTGAGGCGGGCGGCCGTCGCCCCCATCTTCAGCACCATGGATACCGACAGCCCCCGTTTCGACAACCGTCTGCTGCATACCCTGCCGGGCGACCCCGAATCCGGCCCGCGCAGGCGTGAAGTGCTGGGCGCAGCCTGGTCGCCAGTGATGCCGACCCCGGTGACGGCGCCCACACTGTTGGCCTGGGCGCCGGACGTGGCCGAAATGCTTGGCTTCGATACCGCTGAGGTCGAGAGCGAAGGCTTCGCCCGTGTATTCGGTGGCAACGCACTGTATGCAGGCATGCAGCCTTGGGCGGCCAACTACGGTGGCCATCAGTTCGGCCATTGGGCCGGCCAGCTCGGCGACGGCCGTGCGATCTCGCTGGGTGAACTGGTCGCGCCGGATGGCCGCCACTGGGAGCTGCAGCTGAAGGGGGCCGGACCGACGCCGTATTCGCGCGGCGCCGATGGCCGCGCGGTGCTGCGCTCGTCCATCCGCGAATTCCTGTGCAGCGAGGCCATGCACCACCTGGGTGTGCCAACTACCCGCGCGTTGTCGCTGGTCGGCACCGGCGACGACGTGGTACGCGACATGTTCTACGACGGCCACCCGCGCGCGGAGCCGGGTGCCATCGTGTGCCGGGTATCGCCGTCGTTCCTGCGCTTTGGTTCCTTCGAACTGCCGGCCTCGCGTGGCGAAACCGCGTTGCTGCAGCAGTTGGTCGACGCCTGCATCGCCCGCGACTTTCCGGAGCTCGAAGGGCAGGGCGAGGCGCTGTATGGCGACTGGTTCGCGCAGATCGCGGTGCGCACCGCCGAGATGATCGCGCACTGGATGCGCGTGGGTTTCGTGCATGGCGTGATGAACACCGACAACCTGTCCGTGCTCGGCCTCACACTTGATTACGGCCCTTACGGCTGGGTCGAGGATTTCGATCCGGACTGGACGCCGAACACCACCGACGCGCAGGGCCGCCGTTATCGCTTCGGTACCCAGCCGCAGGTGGCGTACTGGAATCTGAGCCGATTGGCCCAGGCGTTGTCGCCGTTGTTCGCCGATGTGGCGCCGCTGCAGGCCGGTCTGGCGGCCTACCAGTCCACCTTCGTGGCCTGCACCCGTCGCGATGCCGCAGCCAAGCTGGGCCTGGCCGCTGCCGACGATGACGACCTGCAGCTCTACCTGCGCTGGCAGCAGTTGATGCAGGACGGTGCCATGGACATGACCCTGGCCTGGCGCGCGCTGATGCGCCTCGATCCGGCGACACCGGATGCGGCGCTGCTGGCCGCGGTGTACTACGACGAGGCGCGCCAACAGGCGGTGCAGGCACCGTTGCAGCAGTGGCTGCAGGATTATGCGACGCGGCTGCAGGCCGATCCGCTGTCGGCCAGTGAGCGCACGGCGAAGATGGCCGCGGCCAATCCGCTGTACGTGCTGCGCAACTGGTTGGCGCAGGAAGCCATCGATCGTGCAGAGCAGGGCGACCTCGGTGGCGTTCACGCACTGCAGGACGTGCTGCGTGATCCGTACACCGAGCGTGCCGGGCTGGAGCATTTCGCCGGCAAGCGCCCGGCGTGGGCCGACAACCGCGCCGGCTGCTCGATGCTGTCCTGCAGTTCCTGAGGGTGGGTTTCGGCAGGGCTGCGCCCTGCACCCGCAGAGGCCAGGTCAACAGCCAGAGCAAAAGCTGGATTCCGTGATTTGGCGGGGCGGTGTCGGAGTGCGGGGACGCCGCAAGTACTGTCTCTTATACACATCT